>JAPLDU010000018.1:0-105829 GCA_026391255.1 Bacteroidia bacterium
TTAATTCCAGTTATTTTGCTGCTGCAACCGGCATATTAAATGTAAGTACATCCTCCTGTAATGCGGGAACATGGATAGGCGGAACGAGTACCGACTGGAATACAGCATCCAACTGGTGTGGCAGTGCAGTACCGACTTCTGCGACAAATGTAATTATTCCTGCAGGAGGTAATCAACCGGTGATCGGTGCATCAGCCGTTTGTAATAATCTTACCATTAATACAGGTGCTTCGCTGACCGTAAGCGGTTCAAATATTTTGACCATTAGTGGCAACTTTTCGAACAGTGGAAGTTTTACAGCTAATAACAGCACGGTAATTTACAATGCTGCAGGAGCCCAGTCATGTGCCGGTGTTGCATATTACCATCTGCATTATCAGGTACCGGAATAAAAACACTGACATCAGTAAGCACAGTCAACGGTAGTTTGTTTATGAGCGGATCGGCAACAGCAACTACAGCTACCACATTGACAGTGGGTGTTAATGTTAGTCTGAGCGGAACTTCCAACCTGACTACGGGAGCAATCTTATATATTACGGGAACTCTTTCAATAGGTGATGGTACAACCTTCACTGCAGCCGGCTACGATTTAACGGTGGCAGGTGCCACGAATATTGGAACAGGAACAAGCGGCACATTAACCATTTCATCTGCAGCAGGTTTAAAATTATTTACAGGCCTTGTTACCATTGCTGCCGGAGGGACATGGAACAATTCCGGAAATTCTGCAGTCGAATTCAGGGGTGGTATTACGAACAATTCTACTTTTACCGCAGGTTCCGGAGTTTATTTATTTAGCACAAACGATCAGGCACTTAACGGAACATGTTCGATTCCAAGCATGACTGTTTCAGGTATAACTCTGATTAATAATAATACGTTGACAGTTAATACTGCTCTCAGTGGTACAGGTGGTTTGACGCAGGCCTCTAACGCGACCCTTAATCTCGGCGGAACATCAGGCATAAGTACATTAACAACAGGTAATGGCGTTAATACAATAAATTATACCGGTACCGGCCAGACGCTGAAAGTAACTGCTTATTATCACCTCATATTGAGTGGCGGAGCAGAAACCTTTGGTGCAATTACAACAATTAACGGCAATCTGATACTAAGCGGTACTGCAACAGCAACGACCGGGGCAAACCTGACTGTTAGCGGTAACCTTTCAGTTGGAGACGGTACAACGTTAACTATTGGTGCTTATACTTTCAGTGTCAGTGGAACAACAACCATTGGCACAGGAACAAGCGGAACGCTCGCGATATCTTCGGCAACGGGTACCAAGACCTTTACAGGCGCAGTAACGATCAATAGCGGTGGTGCGATTACAGAAAGTGCGGCTGCCCAGCTTGCATTTGTTTCGGATGTTACTATAAATGGTACATTGACGGAGAATGGGACTGCAATTGTTGGTTTTAGCGGAAATTTAAGTAACAACAATTCATACAATGCCAGTTCTGGTATTCATACTTTTTCAGGTACAGGCAATACAATCGCAGGAAACTTGACTATTCCTTCCGTGACAATCAGCGGAACCATCCAGAATACTGGGACCCTCGCAATTTCCTCAGCTCTGGATGGATCAGGTGTATTTACCAATGGAGCCACCGGTATTTTAAATATTAATTTCACGGGGGCAATGAATCTCACCAATCTGGTTGCAAGTACTTCCGGAAACACAGTTAATTACGGATTTGCCGGTACCCAGACAGTAAAACCGGTAACTTATAATGACCTCATATTATCCGGATCCGGAGCGAAGTCTTTTTCCAATGCAACCACCATCAATGGAGACTTGTCAATGTCTGGTAATGTTTCAGCCAATCTGGGAACTTACACATCTTCATCCAACACATTAACGCTCAGTGGATATGGCCAACCTTCCGGTTCATGGGGAGGCACCGGTTCGGGCGCAACATATATTAACCCGGCTTATTTTGCATCAGCAACCGGAATATTAAATGTGAGTTCATCAACCTGTATAGCAGGAACATGGATCGGAGGAACCAGTACCAGTTGGAATACTGCATCCAACTGGTGTGGCAATGCAGTACCAACCTCTTCAACTAATGTTATAATTCCTGCAGGAGGAAATCAACCTGTGATCGGTGTATCAGCAGTTTGTAACAATATTACCATCAATACAGGTGCATCGCTGACCATCAGTGGTTCCAATACATTATCCATCAGTGGTAACTTCACAAATAACGGAAGTTTCACACCAAATTCAGGTACGGTAATTTATAATGCCGCCGGAGCCCAGACATGTGCCGTGTTAATATACAACAATCTTACCGTATCAAACTCCGGAATAAAGTCATTTGCCACTTCACCCACGATAGATGGCATACTATCAATAGAAGGGACTGCAACAATCGATATAGCAACGGGTGTGGTAACCTATGGTGCAAACGCGACACTTCAGTACAACACATCAACTGCAAGGACAACTTCGCCTGAAGAATGGATAAGCACTTTTACGGCGACAGGCGGGGTTATCATTGCCAACACCGGAACCATCACCATGGATGCTGCTAAAGTTTTTAACAGTTCCGCTTCACTCACCATTAATAATGGCGCAACATTAGCCATGTCGACTTATTTACTTACCCTGAATGGTGATTTTATCAATAACGGCGGGTCAACAAGTGGCTCAGGTGGGGTGACAATTTCAGGTATGATCTCTCAGAATATTGGCAGCTTTACGAATACTGGCCTGGTATCCATGACTAAAACAGGAGGCATGGCAACGTTTCAGGGCAATGTGAACGGAGGCGGGCTCACTATCAATGGTTCGGGAGGAACCCTGAATCTTGGCAACGGACTTACACATTCGTTTACCGGGGCTGTGACACTTACTGCAGGCTCATTGATCGGAGGGTCCAGCATACTCAATGAAAATATGGTAAGTGTTACAGCATGGAGTGGTACCGGGGCATTATTCACTGCCGGAACAGGAACAGTAAATTTCGGAGCAGCAGGTGCCCAAACGATCTCTGCGACAACAACCACATTTAATAACCTCACCCTGTCCGGTTCAGGTGTTAAGACCTTTAGCAATGCCATTACTGACGGCGGAATTTTATCCATTGAAGGAACTGCAACAGCTAGCTTTACAGGAGTTCTGACATACGGATCCGGAGCAACTCTGCAGTACAAAACTACTGATGCACATACCGCAGGGGCAGAATGGTCAAGCCCATTTACAGCGACCGGTGGCGTCATCATAGCAAATACAGCCGGATCAGTGATACTTAATGGCGCCAAAGTGCTAAATGCTTCTGTTCCCCTAACGATCAACAGTGGTGCAGTTTTTGAGACATCGACTTTTTTACTGACCTTAAATGGTGATCTTATCAATAACGGAGGAACCATAAGTGGTTCGGGTGGAGTGACAATTACAGGAACAGCAAACCAAAGCATAGGCAGTTTTTCGAACACTGGTACAGTGACCTGCTCCAAAAGCGGTGGTATCGCCACATTGACAGGTACAATGAATGCAGGATTGCTGACAAACAGCGCTGCAGGAGGGACATTGAATCTTGGAACCGGGTTGACACATTCAGTAACAGGTGCATGGACAAGAACAGACGGTACCATTGATTGTAACACGAGCACATTGAATATCGGTGGTTCGGTATCCAATACTGCGGGAACGTTTATTGCAGGTACAGGAACCGTTAACTACAATGGCACGGTTGCTCAGACTATCGCTACTGTTAACTATAATAATTTAGGTTTCTCCGGTGTACATACCTCAAATAGTATCACAATTAACGGGGCAGTTGGAATTGCAGGAACCCTGACAAATACTGCATCGTTCTCTTCAGGTAACTTTGTACTTGCAGGAAGTACTGTAACGTTTAACGGAACAGGGAACCAGACTGTTTTATCGTTAAATAATGTAACATATCCTAACCTGACCATCAACAAAATAAGCGGTACAGCCATCCTCGGCAGTGCTGTAACAACCACCAGTTTTACTAACACAGCCGGAACCTTTGATGCAGGTACCTATTTGCTGACGGCTGCAACACCGACACTTACTGCCGGGAAACTAAGAGTAGGAGCAACGACCTGGGCGGCTAATTATTCGTTTACCCCGGTACCTCCCTCCGGATTTACCATCGAATATTATAATGACAATCCGAATATCAATGGGGCAATCACCTATCAGAATCTGATTTTCAGCGGAACAGGAACAGCGGGTGCAAGCACTTCACTGATTATCCAGGGTGATTTGCTGAACACAGGAGGTGGCAACTTAAATTTTGGTGCCAACAATGTGACTCTGAGTGGTGCAATTACCACAAACAACATTGCAGGATTTATTACAACAGGAACGATTAGTTGCACAAAGACAAGCGGAACGGCAACATTCACCGGCGTTGTCACATCAGGTCCGTTTTCAATTAGTAACACAGGAGGAACACTTAGTTTAGGCAATTATACTTCATCAGCAACCACACTAACCTTGGGAGTATATGGCCAGCCTGCAGGTTCCTGGGGTGGACTGACATCAGGTGCAACATTTATCAATACAAGTTATTTTGCGTCGGCAACAGGAATTATTAATATCAGTTCAGGATCATGTTCGGCCGGAACATGGATTGGAGGAACAAGTACAGATTGGAATACAGCCTCTAACTGGTGTACAAATGCGGTACCTCTTTCTTCGACTAATGTTGTGATTCCTATGGGTGGCAATCAGCCGGTAATAGGTGCCTCGGCTGTATGTAACGACCTGATTATCGGTACAGGTGCATCACTGATCATAAATGGTACAAATACATTGACCATCAGCGGTAGCTGGACGAACAATGGAAGTTTTACCGCAAACAACACTAACTGTTTCAAATTCAGGAATAAGAACTTTTGCAACCACACCCACCGTAAATGGCGTACTGTCCATAGAAGGAACTGCGACAATAAATGTAACATCCGGAGTAGTTACGTACGGCGCTAATGCGACACTTCAGTACAATACATCAGTGGCAAGGACAGCATCGTCAGAAGAATGGATAAGCACATTTGCAGCAACAGGAGGGATCATCATTACCAATACAGGAGCCATCAACATGGATGCTGTCAAAGTATTTAACAGCACAGCTCCGCTTACCATCAATAATGGTTCGGCATTAACTTTGTCAACTTATTTACTTACTCTGAACGGTGATCTTATCAATAATGGCGGAACTATTAGTGGATCAGGAGGGGTTACGCTGGCAGGAACATCAACACAAAGTATAGGTAGTTTTACAACAACGGGTGCTCTTTCTGTCTCAAAAACTTCAGGAACAGCTACATTAATGGGAAATGTAAATGCAGCCTCACTGGCATTTAATACTTCCACCAACGGTTCAACTATTCTTGCCCTGAATTCGTCAGGTGTCACACTGACAATATCCGGAGGTATCACTATCAACCAGCCCAGTGCCAATAATACCTCAAATACCCTTCAGGTTGGAGCAGGTAATGTAACATGTTCAACAATAAGCCTTTTAGGAACAACTGGTACTGCCTGTAATTCAAACCTGAATATTTCTACCGGAACAGTTACTGTATCAGGAGATATCACTTCCTCAGGGGTTTGTTCACGTATCATTTTTTCTGACGCGGGGAATTTTATGGGTGGATCTGCAGGTACATTCACTGCATCAACGAGTACTGTTGTTTTCAACCTTACCGGTGCACAGACAGTTGCCCCATTTGCCTATACATTTAATAATGTTACGCTTACCGGTTCCGGAGCAAAGACAACCACCAACGCTACCATCAATGGTATTCTCTCGATGGAAGGAACTGCTACAACAACCGGAATAGTCCCCACTTATGGATCAAACGCAACTTTGCAATATAAGGGATCCGCTGCTCAAACCACAGGCATAGAGTTTCCTGCAACGTGGAGTGGTGCGGGAGGCGTTATTATTGCCAATACAAGTGGCTATGCCGTTACACTTGGAGCTGCCAAGGTTGTCAATGCGCCGCTTATCATTAATAATGGTGCAATTTTTAATACGAGCGCAGCCAATAACTATGCACTTACATTCGGAGACGACTTTATCAATAATGGAACATTTACTGCTAACGGATCTGCAATAACTATTGCCAATACAAAAATAGTACAAAGTATTGCGGGATTTACCACAACCGGTACTGTTCAAATGACAAAAACTTCAGGTACAGCGACTTTACAGGGTGCAACTTCGGGCGGAGTTCTTACATTAAACGGTATTAGTGGAACACTTAATCTTGGTGTCGGGTTTACACACAATGTTAACGGAATCATATTTACCAATGGCATATTGAATCTTGGGACATGTACAATTAATATTGCGGGGGCAGTGGCGCTTACGACCGGGACATTAAATCTAAGTTCCGGTACAATGAATCTCACCGGCAATTTTACAGGTACCGGAACCCTTATCGGTGGTACAGGAACCATCAATTTCAATGGAACGTCGGCTCAGACAGCAGTGGGAAATACCGGTTATTATATAGTTAAGATAAATAATGCTGTCGGGGTTACCCTCACCGGCGCTGCCACATTGTATACACTCACAATAGGTGATGTAACATCAGGCAGTATATTTAATGACGGAGGATTCCAGCTTACCAGTACAGGAAACTTTAATCTTACATCCGGAATTTTCAACCTTGGTACAACCACCACAGCAACGACATTCCCTGCATTTACAGTAATAAATTATGGAACAGGTTCCACAGTTGCTTTTATTTCGGGGGTTGCTCAGACCGTTGCAGCAGCTACATATCCAAACCTTTCTTTTTCAGGCGCCGGAACAAAAACTACGGCTACCGGTACATTAACTGCGGTTGGTAACTGGATCATAAGTGGTGGTGTAGCTAACCTGGCCGTCAATAACAGCAACATAACAGTTACAGGTAATATCACATTTACAAGTGGAATCACATCCGGAACAGGAACAATTATGCTGGGAGGAAACTGGACGAACACCGGGGGTACATTTACAGTGGGGACCGGCACTGTAACATTTAACGGAACAGCTGCCGAGGTAATCACAGGGACACCCGTTACCCAGACTTTCTATAACGTGATCATATATAAAACTGCAGGCACTTTATTAAGTGTAACCGGAAGCACCACCACGCTTACGGTTAATAAGCTCACGGAAACTTCAGGTGATTTTAATGCACCTTTAACCTTGAATATCAGCGGAACACTTACCCTGACTTCAGGTACTTTTACTGCAGGACAAAATATTTATATCGGAGGCGATTGGACGAATAACGGGGGAATATTTAACTACGGATTCGGTACCGTAACATTTAACGGAACTTTATCACAGGCAATAAACGGCATAGCAACCAGCCAGTCATTTGATAACGTTATTATTGCTAAGACTGCAGGAACAATGCTGAGTGTTAGCGGCAACACCAGCACATTATCTGTGTACAACCTTACCCAAACTACAGGAAACTTTACAGCCCCGGCAACTTTGAGAATAAACGGGAATGTTGTACTGACTTCAGGAATTTTTTCTGCCGGAACATCTGTGATTTGTTTAGGTAACTGGACAAATAACGGAACTACAGTGAACCCGGGTACCAGTACGGTCACATTTAATGGTACAGGTTCCCAGACAATAAACGGAACAGCAACAAGCCAGATTTTTTATAATTTGATTCTGAATAAAAATTCCGGAACATTCATCTGCACAAGCGGAAGTACCATATCAGTTACGATGAATGACCTGACCCTGATAAAAGGTACTTTTCAGGTGAATGATGCCACAAATGTCAAACGTACAATAAATGTAAACGGAGATGTACTGGTTGAAAGTAACGGAAATATTACCACCGGAACCGGCAATCCAAATACAGGTGGCTACACTCTCCCTTCCAACTTACCTCCGGTAGGACAATACCATTCCATTTTTCATGAACTGATTATAAGAGGTAATTTTACCAATTACGGCAATGTGAATTTTTCTAACCTGACGGCTCCCAACTACGGGGCATTTACTACCACAGGCTCCGTTACTGTAAGGTTGATCGGGCCAACTGATAATACCATCGATTTGAATGGCCCCACTAATTTCTATAATCTTGTGATTGACAAGGGTACAGATAAGACATTTATTGTGACGCTAATTTCATCAGATATTGCCTACTTCGCCCTTTATGGTCCGACATTATTAGGCCGTGTAGAAGCATCTCCTTTTACTTCTGATAACCCCGAAATCAGGAAATCTCTCTGGATTAAAAATGGCACCTTAAAATTTACAGGCGAACTGATGATACCCACTCTTACTGAAAGTGATAATAATACCGGGAATGGCGATTATGCCATTGGTTCAAACTCAGAGATGTGGATAGATGGACCAGATGTGACAGTATATACTACAGCCACCGACAATACAGGTTTTCCCCAGGCTCCTGTGGGTTCATCAGGCGTACTAGCGACATCAGGTTACCAGGCGCTTTCAGTTTATGGAACATTCAGGATTACCGAAGGTTTTTTTGGTACACGTAACAGTGCCGGTTTTATTTTCTGGGATACACCTAACTCAACTGCAATAGTGCTGTTTGAGGGAGGATTAACGAATACCAGTATTTTTCGTGAAGGTGAATCGGATGGAAAAGCGGCTTATATTCAAACAGGAGGAACTGTTATTATCCGCGGGAATGAAACCGAACCGGGAGAAGTGACCGATTATCCGGTATTTAATATTCCTAATCCGGCTACTTCATTTATCATGTCTGGCGGAGTAATGATCATAGAAGATAAGGACAACGGGACCGCTGATGGGAACGGGTTTTATGTAAATTCAAGTCCTGAGAATTACTCTGTGACCGGTGGTACTGTCATTTTTCAGACAAATCCTGTCAATACCCCATCTATTGATATTAATTCCACGGCTAATTTCTGGGACCTTGAAATTAATAATCTGACCACCACAGGTAATCCTGTAATGAACCTGATGAATAACCTTAAAGTTTCAAATGATCTGACAATCTATTCAATTGCCACACTTTATTCAGGAACAGGAAATTATAATGTTACGGTTGGTGGTAATTTTTATATTAATGCTGGCGGAACTTATTCCCCTGGAACAAATACTACGATTTTCACGGGAACCGAAAGTGATTATTTATGGAATGACGGCACCATAACAAACGGGTTATATAACCTGCAGATTAATAAAACATCAGGATCAGTGATACTGGGCGGATCCGTTACCTCATTTACTATCAGAAACGACCTGACAATCGGAAATGCTTCATTAGCGGACGGAGGAAAAGTGATTTATGTAAACGGAAATATTTACAATAACGGAACTATTTTAGGTCCGGGCAGGATTTCATTAAATAATTCGACTACCAGCCAAACGATTACCGGCGATGGTTCCGGAAGTTTTCAGAATATCGAATTAAATAATACGTCCGGGTCAAGCGGATCAGCCACTGTTTATTGTACTGCTGATATCCAGGTAACTGGTAACCTTTCACTTACTAATGACCGGATATTCGACATTTCAGATAACCTGTTGTCGCTTACATCAACGGCTGCTTTTTTGGGAACATTCAGTAATCAACGTTTTATCCGTACTGCAGGCTATCCGACGAATAAAGGTGTAATGAGAATTTTTAGTGATACGATAGCTTTTACCTATCCTCTGGGTACAGGCACAAATTATACCCCTGTTACTCTTCATGTAAACAGTGCACCTGTCGGATATGGCAGTGTGGCTGTAATACCTGTTCCGGCCAAACATCCGCTGGCTACAAATACAACATGCCTGGCATACTATTGGAAACTTATTGACTCAGATTTTTCGGGAATTGTACCCGGATCAATCCAGATGATATTCAATTATGGAAACCTGCCTGATAATACTTCATATGTTCCGGGGAAATATTCTGCATTAGCCTGGTCATATATTAATGATGTCACGCTGGTTGATGAATCTGCAAAAGAGATCAGGTTCAATACGGCCAGCAGTATATCCGGTGATTATACCGCCGGAATTCCTGCTGCATTTGCAGCAATTACTTCCTATTACAGCCGGACAAACGGTGCATGGGATACACCTGCCACCTGGTCGAACACAGGTTTTGGAGGACCAGCAGCCACAACCATCCCGGGAGCTTCCAATATTGTTTATATTGGAGATGGGGCAACTTATAACCATACTGTGACGGTTCCTAACGGAACTGCATTGTGCGGTAATCTCACACTTTCAAACGGTTCGGTACTGGATTTGGGAACTTCTACGGGTAATAATTTCGGAACTGTTATTTCGGGTAGTAACGGAACATTGCGTATATCGGCCAATACTGGTACAGCAGTTTTCCCTGCCGGAGATTTTTCTGATTTCCTCGGATCAGGCGGAGGAATAGTTGAATATTATACAACCGGATCACAGGATTTTACTATTCCGGCCGTCACCGCTTCGCCCAGTTCGATGAATATTGCGGGTTATCATTATTTAAAGCTTATTCCGGCATCGGGCAGGTCAATTACCATGCCCAATTCTAACCTTGAAATATATAGTGATATGACAGTTCAGGGAGCTTCATCCACTGCCCTGGCAAGGTTGAACTCGTCAAATGCCCGGAGCCTGACCATTGATAATAACCTGTATGTGAACGGTGGAAATCTCCTTTTTCAAAATGGAACTGTGCAAACATTGATAATAAATAATGATCTGACAATTTCTTCCGGAGCGATATTCAATGTGGCGAATTCAGGTATTGCAGTAAACAATTCGCTAAGTATTGGTGGTGATCTTACCAATAACGGTACATTCGATATGAGCGTTGGAAGCAGTCGTTTATGTAACGTAACATTTACCGGCAGTAACAATGCATTCATTTCCGGAACCGGATCAACTACTGACTTTTATTCTATCACACTTGATAAAGGTAACTCTGCAACTAACATTTTGAATATTACTTCATCCGCATTCACATTTTCAAACAATACCACTCCCCTTATTCTGATCAATGGAACATTCAGACTTACCAGTTCATTATCAGTAACTGTTTCTGCTGTCTCAATCAGCATTCCTGCCTCAACCTGTCTTTCAGCTAATGGAGGAACAATTGTAATTGCTACCACAGCAAGTGACAACGCAGATGTTGATCTTTCCGGCAAGATAGAAATTATTTCAGGAGCGGTCACTGTCGGGAATTCAGCCAATAATAACAACAACGATATTGTATACGCAGGAGCAGGTTCTCCCACTTTAGATTTACAGGGAGGTACTTTGTTTGTTAACGGACAGATAAGGCGTAGTACCGATGATGGAATGGGCTCTCTTATTTATAAACAGTCCGGTAACAGTGCAGTGACTATCAACGGCAGAAATTCTCAGTCCTCACGTGCAAAATTAGAGATACTGAATCTCGGTAGTGAGTTTGATATGTCAGGTACCAGTACACTTACAATTGTCAGAGGTGCAGGAGTAACATTTTACGATCTGTATATTTCTCCTACAAATTCCACCGTTACCGGGGGAACCATTATTTTTGGAAATGCTTCAACAGAAAATACCAACCAGGCTAATATTTTTACTATTGGCACTCTGGTACCACTTAATAATCTGACTATTGATGGTACAACATATCCAAAAACCGTAACTCTGTCAAATCATTTTCTTTATCTTTATGGAAATCTGACAATTAATTCAACTTCTATTTTTAAAGCAAATAATTTTGATGTTACGATTAACGGGAATTTTACCAACCTGAATACGGATGCAAATACAGGAATCAGCACCGGTGGTTACCAGGCCGGATCGCTAATGCAAACCACGACTTTCAGTGGTTCTTCATCTAATCAGAGTATTACAGGAACTTCCGGCAATCTGACAAATTTTGCAAACCTGGTGATTGATAATACATTTTCAGCAGGGACGGTTACCCTTCAGACCAACAGTAATCTTCGAGCAAACAGCAGTCTCACCTTGTCCCAGGGAATACTTGCTGATGGGGGTAATGTAATTACTGTAATTGGAAATATTGAAAATTCTGCGACTCATTCCGGTTCTGGACATATTACATTAGCTGGTTCGGGAATTCAGGTACTTTCAGGAGATGGAACCGGGAAATTCAGCAATATGTATCTCAACAGCAATTATGATGTTCAGATGACTGCGTCAATGGAATATACGGGAACGCTGACATTTAATTCCAAAATGCTGTATATTGGAGGAAACCTGCTCAATCTTAGCAGTACATCAAGTGGTTCTACTGCAGGATATTCCTCCACAAGTTATATTATTTGTGATGGTTTGACTGATGATGCCGGAGTGCAAAAATCATATCCTGCATCAGCTCTTGATTATACATTTCCAATTGGGGTTGCAGGTAAATATACACCTGCCAGGATAAATGTAACGGCAAATTCCGCAGCAGGTACTGCAAAAGTTGTACCGGTCAATACGAAGCACCCGGCAACCACCAACCCGTTTGATAAGCAACTGTTATATTATTGGACTGTTGTTAAAACCGGATTTAGCGGGTTGCAGGTAAATCATGTCTATACATATGTACCATCTGATGTGACAGGTATTGAAAATTATTATGATGCAGCACGTTTCTACAATAATTCATGGGATTACGGTCCTTCAACCTCAGTAAACCCGGCAACTCACACTGCAAATTTCACTAGTGTGAATTATATTGATGGTGATTTTACGGCTGGTGAGTCTTCTGAATTCAATGCGATTTATACTTTTTATAGCCGCAATGCCACATCCGGAGGAAACTGGAATGATGTTAACACCTGGTCAACCACTTCACACAGTGGTGATCCTGCCACTACATATCCAAACGGACAACCTGTGGATATTGCTGCAGGGCATACAGTACATGCAAACGGAACAGGTCGCTATGCTTACTCTGTTGTCCTGAATGGCACACTCGATCTGGCAAGTTACATCAGTCATAGTTTAGGGAATGTATCAGGCACTGGAACAATAAAGATGAATCCGTTTACGTCAGGTGATTTCATCTTTCCATCGGGTAATTTTAGTATTTTCAATAATACCGGGGGTGGAACAGTCGAACTTAACAATTCATCAGGAACGGCGGCAATTCCATATGTTTTGACTTATAACAATTTATCACTTACAGGGGCGGGCACAAAGCAAATGATCGAGGCCAATATCCGGGTCAAAGGAGACCTGACTAATGGAAATGGAAGTACATTTATAACCTCGGATTATTTCACGCTGATCCTTGAAGGAAACCTGATTGATAATGGCACTTTTGTCCAAAATAACGGAACTACTGAGTTTAATGGTAACACTACCATGAGCGGTGTTTCCGGAACTACATTTCACGATATTGTAATCAATCCTGATATGATATTAACCGGAAAATCCTCCGCAAGCTTTAGTATCACTGGTAACTGGAACAATAATGGAATATTTAATCATAACTCTGGAACAGTCATATTTAATGGTAATACTACAATCTCTGGTTCAGAAATCACCACCTTCAACAATATCAGCATCACCCAGGGAAGTATTCTCACCGGTTATTTCGGAAATATTATCATGACTGGTAACTGGGTCAATAATGGGATATTTGAACACAACTATTTGGGAACGATGAATATATTCCTTAATTTTATTGATAACGGCACTTTTACACACAATCTGGGTACGGTTGTATTTAATGGATACACACAAACCATAGGCGGATCGGCACATTCAGATTTTAATAACATGGTAATAGACGATTTTAGCAATACTACCATCAGTACAGCAGGACAAACATTAATGGGAATTTTGCTTTGTAACGGCACTCTGAATGCAAATTCAAATCTGACATTACTTTCCGCATCTGACCAGACTGCTTTGATTGATGGATCAGGAACCGGCCAGGTCTATGGTGATGTCACCATGCAGCGTTACCTGCCGTCTGGATTTGGTTATAAATACTGCAGTTCTCCATTTCAGGACGC
Organism: Bacteroidia bacterium; assembly: GCA_026391255.1. GTDB lineage: Bacteria > Bacteroidota > Bacteroidia > Bacteroidales > JAPLDU01 > JAPLDU01. The sequence continues at coordinate 13,967 of JAPLDU010000018.1, forward strand.
AATAGTTAACGAATTTTCCGATGAAATGAACCTGTATGCTGATTTTCCGACCTTTTACCGTTATGATGAAAACAGGCCATATACGGGGTGGGTGGTATATACTAATCCATCAAATCCATTGGTGCCAATGGCAGGTTACGCAGTAAATTTCGGACCATCCGATTCGCCTTTAACTATTGATATTATTGGTATAGTCAATAACGGAGCCCTTCAATCTCCGGCATTATTCAATCATAATAGAACCTATACCATGGGATTTAATCTCATTGGAAATCCTTACCCTTCGCCTGTTGATTGGAATGCTTCACAAGGGTGGATACGGCAAAATATCGATAATGCATTGTACTATTTTAATGCTGGTACTACCAATCAATATACCGGGTCATATAGTTCTTATATCAATGGTGTTTCAAGTGATGGTATTGCCAACAATATTATACCTGCCATGCAGGGATTTTTCGTTCATGTTTCCAATGGTAATTTTCCGGTATCAGCGACACTAATATTTAATAATACGGTCAGAATTAACAATTTGTCCCCTCATTATCACAAATCTGCAAAAGATGATACAAGACCATTATTGCGGTTCTCGGCAGCTTACACTGATTACAGCAATCTTACAGATCCTTTGGTTGTTTACTTCAATGATTCCGCCACCCTTGGTTTTGACAACAAACTGGATGCACTTAAATTAATGAATACAGACAATAAATTGCCAAATGTATTTACAGTAATCTCAGATACCTGCTTCCTATCAATCAACTCAATACCAATTCCTGCTGACACATTTACCGTTATACCGGTTGGTTTAAAAACTATTTATGACGGGGAAATTATTTTTAATGCACAGGATTTTAATAATATTCCGGATGATATGTATATTTACTTATCTGATAATCAGACAAAACAATTTCACAGAATTCAAAAAAACCAGTCAGTTATTAAAAATATTATTGCAGGTACAGACCTTCATCGTTTTGCACTGATATTCAGTTTACATGAACTTAATTACCGGCCTGTTTCGGGTGAATTATTTTATGCATATGAAAGCGGAGGTAAAATATTTGTTTATCTTAATCTGGAACAGGGTGAAAGAGGGCTACTATCCATTTATAATCTGTTGGGCCAGATCGTGTATAAAGAGGAGCTGACCGGCAATGGCTACCATGAAATACAACCTGGATTTATTTCCGGTATATATATTGTCAGCCTTACTTCAGGTAAAAATGTATATGCAAGGAAAGTGCTCATAAATAATCAATGATTGATATAAAGTGAATTTGTTAAATGTTTTAAAAGTCATAAGGCGGATACTCGTATTCAGCACATTTTTATTATTTTATATTGGAGTAAAAGCGCAGGAAATGCCGCCACGACCCTTGGCTGTATATGTTAATCCGGCACTGGGTCTGGTTTTTGGGCAATTTACACATGGCCCTTCAGGTGGAACAATCATTATTAGTCCATCTGGTTCAAGATCAGCTACAGGAAGCGTGATACCACTCAACGGGGAATCATATTCCACTGCTATTTTTGAAATAGAAGCAAACCCCGGAACAATTGTCTCTATGGTTTTTGGACCTGATGCGATACTTACAGGCAGTAATGGTGGTTCCATGACGCTTCAGATTGGTGGATCATATCCCTCATCACCTCTGGTTACCAATGCCGTACCTCCATTGCGTACCCTGGTGTATGTTGGAGGTACTCTGCTGGTTGGAGGCCCGTTGGCAAACCCGCCGGGAAGTTATTACGGTACCTTTTATGTCACTTTTTTCCAGGAATGACCAGTGAGCTATCTTCAATTGACCGGTTTGTAATGGTTAGCTATAGAAAAAATAGTACCGCAGAGTGCAATCATAATTACTTCAACCCGAATTGTTTTCTTTCACTGATTATTACCGGGATTCTTTCCATCTCGCTGGTTGGGAAAGCCTATTCCCAGGATTTGAACAACTTTGATGAAATCTCAGTATACCTGAATGTTCAGGGTGTCGGTGGGCTTGATGTATCTGCCATTACCAATAGTCATGATCTGTTTCTGTCAGTGAATGAGGTATTTGATTTCCTGAAGATCAGGAATGTGGCAAGTCAGGGTTACGATACATTATCCGGTTTTTTTATCAACCAGGAATCAGAATACCTGATTGACAGGATCAATCATGAGATTACCTACCAGAATACCGTATATGACCTGAAACCGGAGGATATCATGCATACAGAGACAGGCCTGTACCTGAAACTAAACTACTTTGGTGAAATTTTCGGTCTGGAATGTACCTTTAATTTCAGAAGCCTGTCAGTGAACCTCAAAACCAAACTTGAACTGCCCGTGATCAGGGAGATGAAAATGAAACAATTGCGGAATAATATCAGCAGGTTAAAAGGAGAAATAAAAGCTGATACGGTGATTCACAATAACTATCCACTCTTTAAGCTGGGAACTGCCGATTGGTCGGTGAATGCAACCCAGGAAATAAATAAAAGGAAAGATGCTCGTCTGGGATTGAACCTGGGATCCATTCTCCTGGGTGGAGAAACAAATATGTCTGTAAATTACCAGACTGGTTACTCGATAAGCGAGAGACAACTGAATTATAACTGGCATTATGTCAATAATGAAAATACTGCATTAAGGCAGGTATTTGCCGGAAAAATAAGTGCGAGGGCAATATCTACAATATATGCCCCGGTTCTTGGATTACAGTTTACCAACACACCCACCACCTACCGCAGGTCATTTGGAACTTATACCCTAAGCGATTACACCGACCCGGGTTGGTTAGTGGAATTGTATGTGAATAATGTGCTGGTGGATTATATTAAAGCTGATGCATTAGGATTTTATTCTTTTGAAATACCGCTTGTATACGGGAATACCACCATTAAACTCAGGTTCTACGGGCCTTGGGGTGAAGAACGTTCTAGTGAACAAAACATTTCAATACCATTTGAATTCCTGCCTGTCCATGAATTTGAATATTCGGTCAACGGTGGTATGGTAGAAGACGGGCACAACAGCATATATTCCCAGACAAATATCAACTATGGACTGAACCACCGGATAACAATGGGAGGGGGCATGGAGTATCTTTCATCAGTTAGTTCAGGGAAATTCATGCCTTACCTGGGTTCTTCGGTAAGGCTTACATCAAATATCCTGCTTAACGGTCAGTATGTGAACAAGGTGCTATCAAAAGCGATCATGACGTACCATCTGCCATCCAGTGCCCAGTTAGAATTCGATTATATCCGGTATGCAGAACACCAGACCGCCATAAATAATAATATGCTGGAAGAACGTAAGGTGATTATATCATTTCCCCTGAAAGTAAAGGAATTTTTAATATCCTCAAGACTGAAACTAGGCCAGGCTTTTGTTCCGGGGACCAAATATGAAAATGCGGAATTATTACTTTCGGGCCTTGTGGCAGGAGTCAGCACAAATCTGACAACATCGGCCGTGTTTCTTGAACAGGTATCGCCCAATGTCAACAGCAATCTGTTTCTGGGATTCAGGCTCCCCAAAGGTGTACTAATGACAACCCAGACGCAGTACGACTTCCAGCAAAATCAATTTATGTCCTTGAAGCTGTCATTTGAAAAACATTTTATTGGAAATGGGTTTATGAATGTTAGTTATGAAAAATTTTTAAGTACCAATGCTCAAACCATTGAATTTGGTTTAAGATATGATTTTAATTTTGCAGAGACTGATTTCTCTGTCAGGAGTGGTACAAATTCCACATTATTTGTTGAATATGCTAAGGGAAGCCTTTTAAATGAAGGCCGGAAAGGGCATATTAAACTCAGCAACAGGAGCAGTGTTGGCAAGGGAGGACTCATCATTGTTCCATTCTTTGATCTGAACAACAACGGACAAAGGGATCCCGGTGAATCTAAAGTGGCTGGCCTTACCATGCATATGAACGGAGGACGTACAGAACTCCGGCCAAATGATACCACGATTCTCGTGAATGATTTAGAGCCATATACAAATTACTTCATTGAGATTGATCCGGCAAGTCTGAATAATATAGCATGGCATATCAGGAAACCTGTCATAAGTATTTCTGTTGATCCTAATTGCTTCAGATTGCTTGAAATACCGGTGAATATTGTAGGAGAAGTTTCAGGTACAGTATACTTGAACGACGAAAACGGGAAAAAGGGACAGGAACGCATCATTGTAGGAATCTATGATGAAAAAGGCCAGACACTTGCGAAAGTGATGACTGAATCAGACGGATTCTTCAGTTATCTGGGCCTGGCACCCGGATCATATCTTGCCAGAATTGATTCTGCTCAATTACAGAAATTACAAATGACTGCCATTCCGGCTTCATCTAAATTCAGTATTAAAATGTCAATGGATGGAGACGTGGTTGATAATCTGGAATTTATTATTGAACATATCACCAAAACGCCGGATCACGGAACTAAACCAGATGAAAAAGAACCGGTTGAAAAAGAAAAGGAAGAAAAATAAATAATTGGAAGAAAATATGGATAGTCTTTCAAAATTATTCCGGGTTTCTAATCTCCGCTGGCCTGGGTCAAAGTAAGATAAACAGTCACAACAATACCTTCGTTGGCTTCAATCAGACCAAAATTGACTGACGGATTCACCAGTGACCAGGTATAAACCATTTGATAACCGTCATTAGGACCGGTTCCTGTATAACAGCTGCGGATATCAGAAATGATATTTTGATCAACTGCAGAAAGTACAACCGGTGAACTGACCGGTGTACCCAGATTGCCTCCGCTGTTGGTACGTGTGGCCGGTAATGGTTGTAATGTCAGCTTTGTCCCGCGTGGCACAGCACCTACAATTTTTGCCTTGATATCACGGTGCGAACCACTGGGAACCACTGATGTAACTTTCACCCAAAGGTTGTCATTTGTAGCACTGACAGTAATGGATGATCCTGCAGTTGAGGTGGTAAGTGTCATGGATACAGGAGCATTGTTGGTCGAAATCAGTGAAACCTGAGGTATATTAAGCACCAAAGCATCGCCGGCAGTGATCTGGTCAGGTATAATCTGGGCCTGCAATACACCGGTCATAAAACTTGCTCCGATAAAGCTTAATATTACTGCTGATATTTTCAACTTGATTTATTCCTGGTTAATACGCAATATACTATTTCCAGTATAGAATATTTTCAGTGTACAAACATATTTGATTAGTTACAATGAGAACTAAGCAAATTGCTGAATTAATGGTTAAGAATGCTGATTTATTTTATCGGAATACTGAAGTAAGCTATTCCGTTGAATTCAAATATGAACTCCAGAGGGTATTTCCTGCGATAATATTTATTCAGACGATAAAATCGTATAAGTAAGTGCAATTACATTGCCACTATCCGATTCATTATTGCTATAATTCTTATCAACGATCCAGGAATAAGTAAGCTGATGTCCTTTGAGCAGTCCGGTTCCTGTATAGCAACTTCCTATGTTAGTGATGATATCCTGAGGTGATTCAGAAAGGGTAATCTCGCTTACAGGTGTTCCAAGGTTACCTGCTCCATCCCCAACATAATTTCCTGTCATGAGCTTTATACTTGTCGATTCAGGCAGTTGGCCAGAGCTGATATTTACTGTAATTTTATTGGAAGTACCACTGTTAACAACAGAGGAATAATTTATCCAGCTGTTTTTTGATGATTCAGGAGTAATGACAACGCCTACCTGGGATGGGGATGAAAATGATATTGTATTGTCGGTTTCAATAGCAAGGATTGCAACAGGAGGAATTGAAAAATTCAGATTGCTGACTGCAGTATTGCTCTGGGCAACACTATTGTTACCGTGAAGCATAATTACCGCCACAAAAACAATCAGAAGATTCTTACTTATATTCACCGATTTATTATTTTAAAATCGGTGCGAACGTAATGATACTGAAGCAGAATGATAAAATTATTTGACCAAGCTCAGTTTTTTATCCACGAACTGCATAATTAGTTACACTAATAAATTTAAGTGAATTTTCAGAGTCTGTGCATTTTGTTCATATTTATGAATTCAGAATCATTATTTACTCACAATTATTTTTTAAGGTGTTCGTGAGATCGCTTCGCTAAGTTAACGATAAATGATTTAAGATGTGACTGGTAACCTGAAATCTAAAACTTAACCAAAAAATGGAAAGAATTGGAAATAACAATTTCCTGACTCCAGGGCCGGTGAAATTGTACTGTTATTGTTTTATCCCAGGCATGCGATACTAACAGCGGAAATGTAAATTGCCCGGAGGGCATAAATTTCAATAGAAAAATGAACCAATAAATCATTAATTGTCCGTAGGACATTAATTAACAACACGATGGCAAATACCTGTTCACATATTTGATAATTGTTAATCTCCTGACGGGGAATCCATTCTGTTAGCTATCTCCATGCTATTGAAATTGATCTCCTCTGGAAAAGGTAATTTTATTCATGAGACTAAATTTTCAGGAACAAAGTGAACTGAAAATTTAAAGTTGAACCATCCCGACGAAGGCGGAGGGTAAATACCCCGCTGCTCTGCGGCAGAACTTGGGTTGAGATGTTCTGGTACTTTAAAGCAATATCGCTCAATTGACAATAATCATAAGCAATTTACATCAATCCCAAATTCTGGAACATACCCAAAAAGATTAATAGTTGCGGGTAATTCTTTTTCTTTAATCATTACATGTGATTTTAATAATAGGGCACTGAATAACCTGAAAAGGTACTGGCAAAAAGAAAAAAATAAAAAGCGGAGACAGAACTACAGAGATGCAATTCCCTTTTTCAGTGCATATTTTATCAGGTCGGTATTGGTATTCAAGCCTAATTTTACAAGGATATTTTGTTTATGTGTACCGACTGTTTTTATACTGATGAATAAGATTTCACCAATTTCACGGGTACTTTTCCCCTCTGCAATCAATTTTAGTATTTCAAGTTCCCGTTCCGTAAGATTCGGGGTATTATCGTGAATGGATTCTTCTTTGTGAAGATAGTCGTGGATCAATCCTTCCGTAATTTCATTTTCCAGATAAATCTTGCCACTATTTACTGAATTAACAGCTTCAATCAGTTGATTATATGTGCAATTTTTAAACAGGTACCCCGAAGCACCTGCTTCAAGCATACCTTTAATATATTGTCTGTCTGAATGCATTGAAAGTGCGATGATTTTTATATCCGGCAATTCTTTTAACAATAATTTGGTAGCCTCCACACCGTTGAGAACAGGCATTCCAATATCCATAATGACAACATCAGGCTTAAATTCTTTCGATTTGGTGATCGCATCATGGCCATTTTCGGCTTCAGCAACAATTTCTATATCATTCGAATCCAACAGAAGGTTTACCAAACCTTCCCTGAATAATCTATGATCATCGACAATAATTACTTTGATTGGCATATTATTAATTTTCTAAGGGGATTCTCACAATTGCTTTCGTTCCTTTATTCTTCTTGGATTCAAACTGCAACAAACCCTGAATGGAATCTAATCTTTCGCTGATATTAAACAAACCAAAACCACCCTGGTCGGAAAACTTTATGTTTGATTTATATTTAAATCCTTTTCCATTATCTGTCACTGATACGCACAAGTAATACAGGTCTTTATGTATCTCCACTTCAATAATTCCGGCTCCGGAATGTTTAATCGAATTAACAATCAACTCATTGGCAATTCTATATATTAAAATTTTCAGATCGTTGCTTAAATAACGGGTGTCAGTGGTGCATTTGAGCTTGGTTTCAATCATATGTTTTTCTTCCAGTATTTCGAGGCGCCACCTGATGGCAGGTAACAATCCCAGCTCGAATAATATGGGCGGACTGAGCTCATAAATCAGGGTTCTTGCCTCTTTGATGGCAGTATTAATCAGGTCGACCGATTCTCTGATCGTTTTACCTGTTTTGGGATGGAGTTCTGAGTTCAGTAATGAAGTCAGCTTAATATGAACAAGAGAAAGGGTCTGGCTCATACCATCGTGTAGGTACTCCGCAATCCGCCGTCTTTCTTTTTCTTCCACATCGGTCAGATCAGCATTCAGTTTTTTTAGTTTTTTCTGGTATTCTTTTATTTCTTCCATTCTTTCCTGAAGATCAGTCTCTGCCTTTACACGTTCAGTAATATCCTGACATACTCCCCTGTAACTGATCAACTCATTATTTTCATTGAAAACAGGGAACCCACTTACTGACATCCATATTTTTTTACCATTACGATGCCGGAATATCAGCTTTTCATCTTTAAAGTTAATAGCATTTTTTTTGTCAAGATTCAGTAACGATGATAATCGTTTTGTTTTCCTGAAATATGGAATGATGACATTGAACATTTTACCGATGATTTCATCAGGCGTTATTCCCAGAATTTTTTCTAACGAAGAACTAATATATGTGATGTGGCCATCTGAATTGACCTCCCATAAGAATTCGAGGGCATATCCTGAAATCTGTAAGAATCTGTCTTCTGCCTGATGACTTTCAATAATTTGATTTCTAATATAATTTTCAAGTTCCTGATTTTGTTTTCTGAGTTTATCTTCAGCGTTTTTAATTCTCAGCATTACATTTACCAAAGCAATGAACTCAAATTTACTAAATGGTTTTGAAATAAAAGCATCAGCCCCCGTCTCCAGACCTTTTGCCCTGACTTCAGGATTATTCCCCAATGTCGACAACATGATCACAGGAATCAGGCTGGTGGTTTCGACAGATTTAATTTTCTGACAAGTCTCAAAACCATCCAGTCCGGACATTAAAATATCAAGGATAATGATTTCCGGGTTATCCGATATTGCCAGTTCAAAGCCTTCCTCTCCGGAATGTGCCAGTAGCACAACATAATCCGGATGGCTTTTGTGAAGTATATTCTGAATCAGCTTAAGAGTAATTTCTGAATCATCAATAACCAAAATCTTCTTCACAGAATTCATTATCTGATCTGATAAAAAATGATTTTGCAAAGGCAAAAACGTATATTGGATAAAAACAACATATTTGTCAATTATTTAACGATAGCCTTTAATTTATCATAAAATACTGGGTCAAAGATATTAATCATTTCTATATTAATAAATTATTTTTGAACATAATGGGTTAATTTATTAACCAAAAATAAATATTATAAACTCAGGTCATTTAGACTATTAGGCACTAGGCATTAGGCATTAGGAAACTGACATTTTAACTTTTAGCTATAATACTGTAATCTTGACAGGTAAGTAGAAAATTGCAATTCAAACACTCCTCATTTTTCAATAATCTGAATCGATATAGTAACTGAAAAATTACGACCTGTTTTCTAATGCCTGGTGCCTATTGCCTATTGCCTGTTAATTTTTGAATTTATGTTTAATAAAAGGTTTGCTCATTTTTATGTTTAAAAGGCTTTTTATGTATTAGCAGAATTTCAAACTTTGCAGCCTGTAGGAAGCTACAATTAATTAACCTTAAAAAGACAAAAAGAATATATGTCAGGCACTACTCATCAAACAACCGAAGATAATTCGCTTTCCGGCGAATTGCTGATGCATACGCATGTGGAATCCATGCGGTGTTACCAGTGTGGCAAGTGTTCGGCAGGTTGCCCGATGGCTTTGGATATGGAGTATCCTCCAAGCGTGGTTATGCGCATGCTGCAAACCGGAGATCCTGAATTGGAAGATAAATTACTCCGCTCATATGCAATCTGGGTTTGCGTTACCTGCGAGACCTGCTTTGCCCGTTGTCCCATGGAAATTGACATTCCAAAGGTTATGGATTACCTGAGAGAGAAATCATTGAAAATGGGAATTTCAAGTCCGAAAGCTAAGCATATCATCGCTTTCCATAGGGCTTTCCTCGATATGATTGACAAAACAGGCAGGATGTACGAACTGGGTCTAACGGTAGATTATAAAATGCGTTCTATGACGCTGGGACAGGATGTTGGTCTTGCCCCGGGCATGATGTCGAGAGGTAAACTTGGCTTGTTTCCTGAAATGATCAGGGATAAAAAGCATATTGCCGGGATATTTTCCAAAACCATTAAAAGGAAGGAGGGCGGACAATGAAATTAGGTTTTTATCCGGGCTGTTCCATGAAGGGAGGCTCAAGGGAATACAAGGAGTCGGTTGCTGCAGTTTGTAAAGCATTTGATATAGAATTGGTTGAAGTGCCCGACTGGAATTGCTGTGGTGCCACCGCTGCCCATAACCTGAATAAAGAGCTTGCTCTTTCATTGCCCGCACGTATTCTCGCACAGGCTGAGAAAGCAGGCCTTTCAGAAATTCTTATTCCCTGCGCTGCCTGCTATAACAGACTCAGTGTTACCCAGCACGAACTTAATGAAAATGACAAACTGAAAGAAAGGGTCAAGTCTATCCTGGGTATGGATTACCAGGGAACATCTTCGATTATTAATATCATCCAGATGATTGATAAATATGTACTTCCCAATCTGGATGGAAAAGTAGTCAAATCCTTTAACCACCTTGCGGCGTGTTATTACGGCTGCCTGCTGGTGAGGCCCCATGGCATCCTGAAATTTGACCGTCCGGAAGATCCGGTGACTATGGATAATGTAATCAGGAAGATAGGCGGAAGCCCGGTAGAATGGGCATATAAAGTGGAGTGCTGTGGTGCAGGATTATCTGTTTCAAAAACCGAAGCGGTAGCCAGGTTGTCAGGTAAAATAGTGGAAGATGCCGCCGACAGGGGATCACAGGTCATCGTTGTTGCCTGTCCGATGTGTCATCTGAACCTTGATATGAGACGCCCGGAATCAAACAAATACCTGAAGAGAAATATCGATATTCCTGTAATATATATCACACAGGCCATAGGAATTGCCCTGGGAATGAGCGGCAAAGAACTCGGACTTCAGAGACATTTTGTTCCGGTAATTTTAAAGGAAAAACCGGAGGAACCTGCACCTGTCAAACCGGCAAAGAAAGTAGTACAAACTCAAGAAATGGAGGCATAAAATGGCACGTATAGGAGTTTTCATATGTCATTGCGGAGAAAATATCAGCGCGACCGTTGATTGCGGCAAGGTTGCTGAGGTTACTTCCAGGTTGCCCGGCGTTGCTTATAGTACCGACTATAAATATATGTGTTCCGACCCTGGTCAGACCAAGATTAAAGATGCCATCAGGGAATTTCACCTGACCGGAGTTGTGGTAGCAGCATGTTCGCCAAGGATGCATGAACCAACTTTCAGGAAAGCATGCGCAGAAGCAGGCCTGAATCCATATCTGTGTGAGATGTCAAATCTACGTGAGCATTGTTCATGGGTGCATCCAAAAGGTGATGTTACTACCGAAAAAGCCATTGACCTGGTCAGGACACTTGTGGAGAAAGTTAAGAAAAACGAATCTCTGATGCCGATCAAAGTGCCGGTTACCAAAACTGCACTCGTCATCGGAGGTGGTGTGGCAGGTATCCAGGCAGCGCTTGATATTGCTAATTGCGGTCATAAGGTGATCATGGTCGAAAGGGACCCATCCATCGGCGGCCATATGTCGCAGCTTTCGGAAACTTTCCCCACACTTGACTGTTCACAATGTATACTTACCCCCAGGATGGTGGAAGTTGCCCAGCATCCGAATATTACTCTTTATTCCTATTCCGAAGTTGAGTCAGTGGAAGGCTTTATCGGCAATTTTAAAGTGAAGATCAGGAAAAAAGCCAAATGTGTGGATGAAAAGGATTGTACAGGCTGTGGATTATGCACAACTTTATGTCCTCAGAAAAAAATCCCCAGTGAATTTGAACAGGGGCTTGGATTCCGTCCCGCCATTTATGTTCCGTTCCCGCAGGCAGTTCCCAATAAACCGGTGATAGATAAACCTAATTGTACTTATTTCCAGAAAGGTAAATGCCGGATATGCGAAATTAAATGTCCAACCAAGGCCATTCGATTCGACCAGCAGGATGAGATACTCGAAGTGGAAATCGGCGCTATAGTTCTTGCAACCGGATTCAATATTCTTAAAACAGATTTTTTCCCTGAATATGGCTATGGCAAGTTTAAAGATGTAATTGACGGTTTGCAGTTTGAACGACTTGCTTCTGCATCAGGGCCCACGCTTGGTGAAATTAGGCGACCGTCCGATGGTAAAGTGCCTGAAAAGATCGTGTTCGTGGCTTGTGCCGGCTCACGCGACCCTGCAAAAGGAATCCCGTATTGCTCAAAGATATGCTGCATGTACACAGCCAAACATGCCATGCTGTACAAACATAAGGTCCACGAAGGTAATGCCTATGTGTTTTATATGGACATCCGTGCAGGCGGAAAGATGTACGAGGAATTTGTTCGCCGGGCGATAGAAGAAGACCATGCACACTATATCCGGGGCAGGGTTTCAAGAATTTATGAAAAGAATGGCAAACTCATCGTGAAAGGCGCTGACACATTGCTGAATTCAATGCCGGTGGAAATTGAAGCTGACATGGTGGTTCTGGCGACAGCCGGTGTGGCTAACGATGGAGCTGAAGAACTGGCTCAGAAATTTCATGTTTCTTACGACGGATATAAGTTCTTTGCTGAAGCCCATCCCAAGTTAAGGCCCGTAGAAACCAATACTGCCGGTATTTTCCTGGCAGGGGCATGCCAGGCTCCCAAGGATATACCCGATTCTGTTGCTATGGCTTCCGGCGCTGCTTCCAAAGTAGCTGCCTTATTCTCCAATGACGAACTTACCCGTGAGCCCCTGATTGCTGAAGTGAATCGTTGTGCACCTCCCTTGTTCTCAACATGTACAGGTTGTTTCCTTTGTCAGTTGGTTTGCCCGTATAATGCCATCGAACGCGAACAGATCACCGACCGCTCCGGCAAGCTCATTAAGGAATTGGCAAAGATCAATCCGGGATTATGCCAGGGCTGCGGTACCTGCGTGGCGCTATGTAAATCAAAATCCATTGATATACACGGATACACCAATGCACAGGTACATACCGAGGTTCTCGCTTTACTGAATGAATATGCATGAATAGTCAATAGTCAATAGTCAATAGGCTTCCGCCACGGCGGAGGCAGTAAGGACAACTTTATGAACTTTATAAACTAAAGAAATGTCGGAATTTGAACCAAAAATTGTGGCTTTTGTGTGCAACTGGTGCACTTATGCCGGTGCAGATCTCACTGGTACCAGCCGCATCAAATATTCCTCCAATGTAAAGATCATCAGGTTCCCTTGTACCGGGAGGTTCCGGATGTCATCCCAATGATTGTCATTACTCCACCGGGAATTTCCATGCCCGACGCCGCTGGATGGTGTTCAGGCATCTTCTCGGTTTTTCAGGAGTCGATCTCAGGCGGATCACATTCTCTTGGGTATCAGCTGCCGAAGGTGCCAAATGGGCTGATATCGTAAACAGTACCAGCGAAACTATTAAAAAACTAGGTCCATATGATTCATATCATGCAGTTGCCGGTTTAAAAGAAAAGGAGGCTGAATATGTTGGAAATTAAGCAAAAAGCCAGAGAACTGCTGGAAAGTGGTAAAGCCCAGGTCGTTATTGGCTATGGCAAAGGCCCGAATAATACTACCAGGGCAATATTTGTACGCAAACCTGAAGATGCTGATAAATTGGTTCTTGATGATACCTGTGTCCAGAATCTTGCATTATATATCTACAAGCACGAGGTCAGACACTTTGGAAAAGAAGCTGTTGTAGCTACTCTTCCGGTACTCAGAAGCTTACTTCAACTGGCAAGCGAAAACCAGGTGAAAGACAATGAAATAATCGCTATTGCAATAACCCCTGATAACAAGGTTGTTGAACTGGATTCGTTCGCAGCCATTGAAGAACATGTCAGATTATTTAATACAGGACTCACGGAAGATGAAAAGGATTTGCTGAAAAAGATCAACGCAATGGGTTTGGAAGAAAGGTGGGCTTTCTGGAATAAAGAGTTTTCAAAATGCATCAAGTGTTATGCGTGCCGGCAGTCCTGCCCGATGTGCTATTGTCCGCGCTGTGCGGCAGAAGTGAATCAGCCTCAGTGGATACCTGTAGCTGCTCACCAGCACGGAAACATCGAATGGCATATCATGAGGGCTATGCACCTGGCAGGAAGATGTATCAATTGCGGCGATTGTGCCCGTGCATGCCCTGTGGATATCCCCCTCAACCTTCTTACATATAACCTGATTGAAGAACTGAATAACGAATTCAAATATACCGCCGGGTTGAGCGCTTCTCAGACTTATGTGTTATCTACCTGGAAATTAGAAGATAAAGAAACTTTTATCAGATAGAAGATGGATACGGAAAATAAATTATTGAAAAAGGCTTCCCTGCAAAAGCTGATCGAAAAGCTGAATGCCGACGGGAAAAAAATACTTGCCCCTGTGATTAAAGGAAAACGCGTGGAATTTGGTTTAATCACATCTTCTGATCAAATGGCAGATGATTACATCGTTACTAACCAATCTGTCAAATCAGTCGCTTTTCCGAAATTTGAAAAACTCTTCAGTTATGAAGTGACTAAAGAAGGAATTACCCAGGCAGATACAGGGTACAGTACATTTCCCGAATTTGTGATTCTTGGTGCAAGACCTTGCGATGCGAATGCCCTCGGATCAATTGGCGCTATCTTCAACTGGGATTACCACGATAAACTTTACTTTGACAGGCTTGAAAAGACCACAATGATCAGTACGAGTTGCAGCAAATGCGATGATTATTGTTTCTGCACATCTGCCGGCGGTCATCCGGGCAGTACCAAAGGCAGCGACATTCAACTGACCAGGTTGGAAACAGGGGATTATTTTGCAGAAATTCTGACTGAAAAAGGGAAAAAACTAACATCTGTTTCTCCTGATCTTTTTGAAACTGCACCTTCTGTTGATAAATCAAAATACCTGGCCGAAGTCCCTGTAAAATTCAAGGTAGACGAGGCCGTCGCAAAGGTAAAAACGGTATTTGAGAACGAATTATGGCTTGATCAGTCACTCAGGTGCATTGGCTGCGGCGCCTGCGCTTTCGTATGTCCTACCTGTGCTTGTTTTGACATTCAGGACGAGACAAAAGGGAAGAATGGTATCAGGCTGCGCTGCTGGGATTCATGTGGACTCTCACTCTTCACTCTGCATACTTCAGGGCATAATCCCAGGGAAGTGCAAAGCCAGCGCTGGAGACAAAGGATCATGCATAAATTTGCTTATATGCCCGAACGACAGAATGTCACGGGTTGCGTGGGTTGCGGGCGTTGTTCACGTGCCTGCCCGGTCGATATGAATATTATGGAACATTTGATAAATATTGTGGAGGTAAAATAATGAACAACCAGAATATCTACCTGCCTTATTTAATGACCATCGAGAAAATAACCGATGAAGCGCCTCTGGTAAAGACATTTCGGTTAAAATTCAAGAATGAGGAGGAAGGAAATAACTTCTCTTTTCTGACCGGTCAGTTTGGTGAGTATTCAGTTTTTGGTGAAGGAGAATCGACATTTTGCGTGGCTTCACCTTCTACCCGCAAGGGATATATTGAATGTACCTTCAGGCAGATGGGACGAGTTACCAACGCCCTGGCAGGCCTTGAAGTAGGAGAGACCGTAGGATTTCGCTGCCCCTATGGACCCGGTTGATCAGTGGAAGGGAAAGAACCTGCTGTTCGTTGCCGGTGGTATTGCTTTGCCACCCATGCGCAGCCTCATCTGGACCTGCCTCGATACCCGTGAAAATTTTAAGGATGTCACTATTTTATATGGAGCGCGTACTGTTGACCAACTCGTGTATAAACATGAGCTGAAAGAATGGGAGGACCGAGCTGATGTTAATCTGGCTGTAACGGTTGATCCCGGGGGTGAAACTCCCGACTGGAAGGGACATATCGGCTTTGTACCTACCATCCTCGAAAAACTTGCCCCAAAGGCCGAAAATACCATTGCTATCGTTTGCGGCCCACCTGTCATGATTAAATTTTCTTTTCCTGTCCTGAAAAAGCTCGGCTTTCCTGACGAAAACATCTTTACAACACTTGAGAACAGGATGAAATGCGGACTTGGTAAATGCGGTCGCTGCAATGTTGGCAAAGTGTTCGTTTGTAAAGACGGCCCTGTATTTACCCTGAAAGAATTAAATGAATTGCCGGCTGAATATTGATCGATAGGCAAAAGTAATAAGTAAGAAGTGATATGAGATGACTAGTCATTTTATATTTTTTCACTTATTACTTATCACTTATCGCTTTTAACTAATCATTTACGTGTCATGTGTTAAAAATGTTAATTATTTGGTAAAAAAATAAATTTTTGGTATTCAGAATAAATTATTTTTGCAGCCTGATAATTCAAATTTATATATGTAAATATGAGTAGTGCATCACTGATTTTGTTCTTTATCGTCGCTGTGGTTTTGGTTGGCGGCGCACTTATTTTTTCCAGTTTTATTCCTCCTACCTCCACCAATGTTCAGAAATCAGAACCCTACGAATGTGGTATCCCAACTACCGGTCTCACATGGCTGCAGTTCAATATTGGTTATTATCTGTTCGCCATCTTATTCCTGATATTCGACGTGGAAACAGTGTTTATTTTTCCATGGGCTGTTGTGATGAAGGAGCTTGGGATGGTGGCTTTTATTGAAATCCTGATTTTCTTTATCATTCTGGGTCTGGGTCTTCTGTATGCCTGGAAAAAACATGCTTTGATATGGGAGTAAAAATAAAGTCAATGAAATTTGACGAGTTCAGGGACAACGATTCCCTTGAACTTTTTAAGAAACCCGGGGGTAATATTTTACTTACCACAATTGACGACATCATCGACTGGGGCAGATCCAACTCAATCTGGCCTTTGACTTTTGCCACAAGTTGCTGTGGTATTGAAATGATGGCGACAGGCGCTTCCCGTCATGATTTTGCCAGGTTTGGTATTGAAGTATACCGTGCAAGTCCCCGCCAGGCCGATGTGATTGTAGTGGCCGGAACTATTGTACGCAAAATGGCGCCCGTACTGAAAAGACTATATGATCAGATGTCGGAACCCAAGTACGTGATTGCCATGGGAGCGTGTGCCGTATCCGGCGGGCCATTTTACTATAATTCATACAGTGTGGTCAGGGGAGTAGAAGAAGTGATTCCTGTTGATGTGTATATTCCCGGATGTCCTCCGCGCCCCGAGGCACTGTTATATGGCGTGATGCAACTGCAACGTAAAATTAAACTTGAAACCATGAGCGATCCCCGCACTGCAGATACTCAACGCCCTAAAAAAGAAATCGACCCTGAAACGGATTTTAACAATTACCAATTTGGTATACGATGACAAACGACCAGTTAAAAGAAAAAATAACAGCCATCGAACCGGAGGCAGTATTCAGTGAGAATAAGCAATATCTCACATTAAGCATTCCAAAGGAAAAACTATTTGCCTTTGCTGAAAAGCTCAAAGGATCAGAAGCCCTGAAGTTCGATTTCCTGTTTAATATTACCGGGGTGGACCGTCAGAAAAGCCTCGAAGTGGTATATCACCTCGATTCTTCGGTTTACAGGCATGTGCTGGTTGTAAAAACAGAAACCACTGACCGCGAAAATCCACGGATTGATTCGGTTTGCAGTATATGGCACACGGCAGAATTTCATGAGAGGGAAGTGTTCGAGTTGTTTGGAATAAAGTTTAACAACCACCCTGACCTCAGGAGATTATTACTTGAAGATGATCATGTTGGTTATCCTTTCCGTAAAGATTATGTTGATGATAATATAGTTCAACGATAGAATATGACTGAACTGATAAATGTGACAGAGCCGGATAAGCTCACAGATCAACCTGAAGACCAGGATAAGCTTACCGAGCAACTCGAAGAACAGGAATATATCATAAATATGGGGCCTCAGCACCCGTCTACTCATGGTGTGCTCAGGTTGGTACTGTCCCTGAAAGGCGAGATTGTAAAAAACATTCAGCCTCATTGCGGATATATCCACCGTGGCATTGAAAAAATGTGTGAAAGGCTGACTTACCAGCAGATCATACATCTTACCGACAGGCTCGATTACCTGTCAGCCCACCATAATAACGAAGCTGTTTGCCTGTGCGTCGAGAAAGCCCTTGAAGTTGAAGTTCCGGAAAGGGTTAAATATATTCGTACCATTATTGATGAATTGGGCCGTCTGGCTTCTCACCAGTTGTGGTGGTGTTCTTTCGGGATGGACCTGGGCGCTCTCACTGCTTTTTTCTATGGCCTGCGCGACAGGGAAAAAATCCTCGACATATTTGAAGAAACCACCGGCAGCAGGTTGCTCCAGAGCTATAACTGCCCCGGAGGCCTGATGAATGATATCCACCCGAATTTTCAAAAGAGGGTGAAGGAATTTATCACCTACTTCCGCAAAAAGCTACCCGAATATGATGAACTGCTGACCGGTAACGTGATCCTGATGGAGCGTACAAAAGGTGTCGGCTTTTTATCCCTGGAAGATGCCATTTCATATGGTGTGACAGGGCCATCAGGCCGTGCTTCGGGCTTTGCCTGCGACGTGCGCAAGCATCATCCTTACAGCGCTTACGATAAAGCTGAATTTAAAGAAATATTGTACACCACCGGCGATACATTCCATCGTTACAAAGCACGTATCGATGAGATGTGGGAGTCAATGAAGATTCTTGAACAGCTTATTGATAATATTCCGGAAGGGGATTATTCAGCTAAAATGAAACCTGTGCTCCGGCTTCCAGAAGGTGAATATTACCAAAGGGTTGAATCATGCCGTGGTGAATTTGGCGTGTATATCATCAGCGATGGAAATAAAACTCCTTACAGGATCAAATTCAGATCGCCCAATTTCAGCAACCTGTCGGCACTGAATATCATTGCCAGAAATTTTAAGATTGCCGACCTGATTGCCATTGGCGGTTCCTTAGACCTAGTTATTCCTGATATTGACAGATAATTAATCACCAGATTATGGCTTTTAGCATATACGATTTCACTTCATTTACCCATGCGGTCGATAAAGCGCTGTATACCAGTATGTCTCCATTTTGGGCATTGATCGTTGAAATGACGATCATCGGTCTGGTCTTTTTGTTATTTTATGCTCTGGTGGGTCTCTTTCTTGTGTATGCCGAAAGGAAGGTATGTGCATTCATGCAGAATCGGATTGGACCAAACAGGGTAGGACCTTACGGGATCTTTCAGACTATTGCCGATTTTATTAAATTGCTGATGAAAGAGCTTATCTATATTAAGAATGCCGATAAGTTGTTATTTAACCTTGCCCCTTTCATCGTGATTATTGCATCTTTTATGGCTATTGCAGCCATCCCGTTTGCAAAAGGGCTGCATGCCATTGATTTTAATATCGGTATATTTTATGTTATTGCGGTTTCCTCGATGGGTGTTATCGGAGTATTACTTGCCGGCTGGTCCAGTAACAATAAGTATTCATTGATCGGAGCCATGAGAAGTGGCGCTCAGATTGTCAGTTATGAATTATCTGTCGGCTTGCCAACGGATGGTTTATTTTCAAAGGACATATCCCTGCTATCATTGCATTTATCATTTACCTGGTTGCTTCAACCGCCGAAACTAACCGTGGTCCTTTTGACCTGGCAGAAGCAGAATCAGAACTTACGGCCGGGTTTCATACCGAATATTCCGGGATCAAATTTGCATTCTTCTTCCTGGCCGAATACATGAATATGTTCATTGTTGCTTCCATTGCTGCCACAGTATTCCTGGGTGGCTGGATGCCGTTTCATGTAGGAGGGCTGGCAGCATTTAACAATATCATGGACTATATTCCACCGTTCGTGTGGTATTTGGGTAAAACGGCCTTTGTCATTTTCATCATGATGTGGTTTAAATGGACATTCCCCCGCCTCAGGATCGACCAGTTGCTCACCCTTGAATGGAAGTACCTCCTTCCGATCAACCTGGTAAATATAATCCTGATGGCATTTGTAGTATTAACGGGTTGGCATTTTTAAGATATGAACAGCATAGTCAAATATATTACTGATGTTTACAGGGCTGTGAAAAGTCTTGTTACCGGGATGAAAGTAACCGGATATTACTTTGTACATCCCGGAGAAATAGTTACCCAGCAATATCCTGAAAACAGGAAGGAACTGGTCATGTTCGAAAGGTTCAGGGGCGAAGTAATTATGCCGCACGATGATAACAACCAGCATAAATGCACGGGTTGTGGAATTTGCCAGATCAATTGCCCCAACGGTTCCATTGAAGTGAAATCGATTCAGGTGGAAACTGAAGATGGCAAAAAGAAAAGGGTTCTTGACCAGCATATATATCATTTATCAATGTGTACTTTTTGTGGCCTGTGTATTAAAACTTGCCCGTCCAATGCACTCAAATTCGGGAATGAGTTTGAACATGCAGTTTTTACAAAGAGTAAACTTACCAAAGTATTAAACCGTCCGGGTTCTACATTAATGAAGGGGGTTCAGTGATGGAATCAAATAAATTGATGTTCATATTATTTGGAGCAATGATCATTGTTTTCTCCATTTTGTCGGTTACTTCAAGAAGAATTTTGCGCGCTGCCGTTTATCTGTTGTTAGTTCTGATCTCTACTTCAGGACTTTACTTCATGCTCAATTACCAGTTCCTGGCTGCTGTCCAGTTGACTCTTTATGCCGGAGGCATCGTTGTTCTGATCATCTTTTCTATTTTGCTCACCAGCCATATCAATGAACGTATGGAAAGTATCGGTTGGAAAAAAGCTGCATTTTCTGCCATATCAGTCATCATCGGTATCATATTATGCTGCACCACCATTTTACAATTCAGATTCAACGCCAGTACAATCGCAGCAAAGGAAATAAACATGGGTGTAATAGGGCGGGAACTGTTGGGATACAGTCAGAATGGTTATGCCCTGCCTTTTGAAGTGATCAGTATCCTTCTGCTTGCTGCTATGGTGGCAGCAATTGTTGTTGCTAAAAAAGAAAAAGCCAGTTGATATGTTAAATTACGGTATTCCTTTACAGTATTTTCTGATTGTTGCCACAATTATGTTTTTTGTTGGTGTTTACGGGTTTCTTACACGTAAAAACCTGATAACAATACTTATGTCTATCGAATTGATGCTGAATTCTGTGAACATCAATTTCGTGGCATTCAATAAGTATTTATATCCTGATAAACTGCAGGGTCATTTCTTCGCCCTGATCGTTGTGGCCGTTGCTGCTGCCGAAGCGGCTGTGGCAATTGCAATCATCATTAATATTTACCGCCGCTTCTCCAATATCAATGTGGAAGAAGTAAATGAGATGAAGTACTGATAATTTGAAGATTTGAAAATTTGAAGATTTGAAAATGATTAATAACCAAGAAAGATACTTAATGTAAAGATTATTACGTGTTTTAATTCTTTAGATATTACGGTATTAGCATATTGATTCGATAATTAATTATCCGATATATAAATTCAGAGATCCGACAAACAGACAATAACTATTCAAATTTCAGATAATGATTGATTTCAGTTATACCATACTGATCCCGTTGATTCCCTTCTTTATGTTCGTATTCCTCGGACTGGCAGGTTGGAAATTCAAACCCATGGTTTCAGGAATTTTAGGAACAACAGGATTATTTGTTGCTGCATTATTGTCGTATTATACAGCATTTGAATATTTTTTCCACACCGAAAAAATCCTTGGCGCTTACCAGAAACTAACAGGGTTTAACACAGTTTGGTTACAACTTACCGACAAACTGCATATTGATCTCGGAGTGTTGCTTGATCCGATTTCCGTGATGATGCTGGTTGTGATCACCACTGTTTCATTTATGGTGCATCTTTACAGTCTCGGATACATGAAAGGGGATACAGGATTTGTAAGATTCTATTCATTTCTTTCCCTGTTCAGCTTTTCAATGCTCGGGTTGGTGGTTGCCACAAACATTTTCCAGATGTACATCTTCTGGGAGTTGGTCGGTGTTTCATCCTACCTGCTTATCAGTTATTATTATGATAAACCAACCGCTGTGGCTGCCGGAAAAAAAGCCTTTATTGTCACCAGGTTTGCCGACCTTGGCTTTTTAATAGGGATATTATTGCTGTCATGGCTTACCGGAACTTTTGATTTTAAAACATTAACAGGAGCTCACAGCCCGGTAATTACCCAGGGCGCCGGAGTTGCATTCATGGGATTATCTCTGATGACCTGGTCGTTGATCCTGGTTTTCATCGGAGGAGCCGGAAAATCAGCTATGTTCCCGCTACACATCTGGTTGCCTGATGCCATGGAAGGCCCTACACCGGTTTCAGCTCTTATTCATGCTGCTACCATGGTTGTTGCCGGTGTTTATATGGTTGCACGACTATTCCCCATTTATTTTATGGCGCCCGGTGCAGGAGCAGGCCTCGAAGTGGTTGCTTATGTCGGCGCTTTTACTTCTCTTTTTGCAGCGGTGATTGCATGCACACAATTTGATATCAAAAGAGTTCTGGCATATTCCACTATGTCACAAATCGGTTATATGATGCTGGCATTAGGTGTGTCGGGATATGGCGGACATGAAGGTCTTGGTTTTATGGCTTCCATGTTCCACCTTTTTACCCACGCTATGTTCAAGGCATTACTCTTCCTTGGCGCCGGAGCAATCATACATGCTGTTCACAGCAACGTGATGCAGGATATGGGAGGCTTGCGCAAATACCTGCCCATCACTCACATTACATTTCTTATTGCCTGTCTTACCATTGCAGGTGTTCCGCCTTTCTCTGCTTTCTGGAGTAAAGATGAAATATTGGCGGCTGCTTTCCATCACAATAAACTGCTGTTTTTAGTAGAATATATCGTGGCAGGATTAACAGCATTCTATATGTTCAGGCTTTATTTCAACGTGTTCTGGGGAAAAGAGAAACAATATCATCATACTCCCCACGAAGCTCCCTTTACCATGACCATTCCCCTGATGATACTTGCTGTGGCTTCGATATTTACCGGGTTTATTCCTTTCAGTAAATTAGTTACTTCTGATGGAGTGGCCTTTGCCTCTGAAACTGAGATGATGATTGCCATTCCCTCGGTAGTGATAGGCTTGCTGGGAATAGGGATTGCCTGGCTGCTCTATAAAAAAGAATCGTCCCTTCCTGACAGGATTGCAGCCGGTCTCGGTGGCTTCCATAAATGGGCGTACAATAAATTCTATTTTGATGAAATCTACCTGTTTGTCACCAAGAAACTCATTTTCGCCCGCATATCGAGGCCAATCGCCTGGTTCGACCGTCATATTGTCGATGGATCCATGAATGGGATTGCCTGGGTCACAACTACGACTTCCGAGAAGATAAAGGGGTTACAGTCGGGTCAGTTGCAGCAGTATGGATTCGTGTTTATTTCAGGAGCAATCATCCTGGCGCTGGTGTTTGGGTATTTATTGATTTTTTAAATAAGTGAATTAGATGTATTTAAAATCCTAGTCCTAATCCTGGTCTTAGACCTAGTTAAATTCAGACTAAGACTTACGACTAATGACTAATGACTATTGACTAACGACTAACAAAATGAACGTATTAAATCTGTTTATTCTGATTCCGGTATTGACGATGATCTCGATCATCCTCGCAAAGGAAATCAGGTATGTCAGGGTGATAGCGGCAATCGGAATGGGATGTCAGTTGGTACTGGCTGCAGTATTGATTTTTACTTATCTGGCTATCAGAAGGGCAGGAAATACTGACGAAATGGTTTTGACACAAACCTTAAACTGGTTTCCTTCCCTTAATATCACTTACGCTATCGGGGTTGACGGAATATCTGTAGCTATGATCGGACTGACGTCCATCGTAATCTTTGCCGGTATTTTTGCCTCCTGGGAAGTGTCGGATCTGACCAAGGAATTTTTTGTTTCACTCATCCTTTTATCTACCGGCGTTTTTGGCTTTTTTATCAGCCTCGATTTATTCACGATGTTCCTGTTTTACGAGGTGGCTGTAATCCCGATGTATCTTTTGATCGGTATCTGGGGAAGCGGACCTAAGGAATATTCTGCAATGAAGCTTACTATAATGCTGATGGGTGGGAGCGCACTGCTACTTGTTGGAATTCTCGGTATATATTTCTATTCGGCTTCTGATGGAGGTCCGTTAACTTTTAACATTCTTCAGATTGCCAAAGTGCATATTCCGCTGGTCGTCCAGAAGTTCTTTTTCCCGTTTACTTTCATCGGATTCGGAGT
Source organism: Bacteroidia bacterium (assembly GCA_026391255.1). Lineage (GTDB taxonomy): Bacteria > Bacteroidota > Bacteroidia > Bacteroidales > JAPLDU01 > JAPLDU01. Next base: position 38,131 of record JAPLDU010000018.1, read on the forward strand.
ACTTGGCGCTTTGTTTCCGCTGCATACCTGGTCACCCGATGGTCATGCTTCTGCGCCTACCGCTGTTTCTATGCTTCATGCAGGTGTGCTGATGAAACTCGGAGGATACGGATGTTTCAGAATTGCTATGTTTTTACTGCCGGAAGCTGCACATGAAATGGCCTGGATATTTATCATTCTTACTGCTACCAGTGTCGTTTACGGAGCATTTGGCGCTATCATGCAGAAAGACCTTAAATATATCAATGCTTATAGTTCTGTGAGTCATTGCGGACTTGTTCTTTTTGCATTGCTGATGATGAATAAAACAGCCATGGACGGCGCTATCATCCAGATGATCTCCCACGGTATAATGACAGCCCTTTTCTTTGCCTTAATCGGTATGATCTACGGTAGAACCCATACCCGTTACATTGATGAAATGGGTGGTCTGATGAAAATTATTCCTTTCCTGGCAGTCTGTTATGTGATTGGTGGCCTTGCTTCTCTCGGATTACCGGGATTCAGCGGCTTTGTGGCTGAAATGACGATTTTCGTGGGTGCGTTCCAACATGCCGATACTTTCCACAGAATTGTCACCATTGTCGTATGTTCTTCTATTGTTATTACTGCAGTGTATATCCTGAGAGTTATTGGTATTTTGTTACTTGGCCCGATCAAAAATAACAACTTCCTGAGCTTTAAAGATGCCACCTGGTTTGAAAAGATTTCTACTGTTACACTGATTGCAGGCATTACCGGTATCGGGCTTGCACCTCTCTGGCTTTCAAACATGATTTCCGGTTCGCTCAGTCATATTATTGAACGCCTGACGATGTAATAATCCCCTAACCTGGACGAGCCAGAACCAAACAAGAAATCACAAATATCAAAATACAAATTACAAATAAATCCGAATCAATAAAATAATAAATTCAAAACCAGACATATGCATTTCGTATTTGAAATTTTGATATTATTTATTATTTGTTTTTTGCTATTTGATTTTTGGAATTTTTTGCCAAAACGCGTTAAGATTTCAGAAATAAAATACTAATAAATTACTATAAGAAAACTGATATATGGCTTTAAGTGATTTTTTATTGATGCGTAATGAGTTATTATTGACTCTTATCGCCATCATTATTGTGGTTGCGGAACTTGCATTTTCCCCACAAAAACAGCATAAAATCGTTTCCATGACTTTATGGCTCTTTTTTGCCATCACTATTGCAGGATTTATCCCTGCTGCCAAAGGAGTCCTGTTCGGCGGAATGTTTCATAATTCCGAACTGACCATCCTCATGAAGAATATTCTGAATATCGCTGTGCTGATCGTGTTTATACAGTCATATTCATGGATTAAAAAACCTGAGAATAATTATAAAATTGCGGAATATTTTCTTCTCATAGTTTCTACTCTGATCGGGATGAATTTCATGATCTCATCAGGTGATTTCCTGATGTTCTACCTTGGCCTTGAGCTTGCCACCATTCCCGTTGCCGCCCTTGCCGCTTACGACAGGTATAAAAATAAATCTGCAGAAGCAGGAGTGAAACTCATCCTTTCCTCGGCGCTGTCTTCAGCAATTCTCCTGTATGGTATTTCAATGATATACGGATCAACCGGTTCGATATACTTCGCTGAAGTAGTACCCCGGATTTCAAGCAATCCATTACAAACCCTTGCTTTTATTTTCTTTTTTGCGGGAATGGCATTTAAAATCTCCCTGGTTCCTTTTCATTTATGGGCAGCCGATGTTTACGAAGGCGCTCCGATAAACATTACTTCGTATTTGTCAGTTGTATCAAAAGGTGCTGCGGTGTTTATTTTTACTATCATTCTGTTCACCGTTTTCAGCCCTGTGATGGCCATGTGGAAAGATGTGCTGTATATTATTTCCATTCTTACCATGACCGTTGGTAACCTGTTTGCGCTGCGCCAGCAGAACATGAAGAGGTTTCTTGCATTCTCATCCATAGCACAAGCCGGGTTTATACTCCTTGGAATTATAGATGGCAGCCAGTTTGGTATGACATCAGTCATCTATTTTGTTCTTATTTATGTCTTCTCCAATCTCGGAGCCTTCGGAGTTGTGGCTGCTATTTCCAATGTCACCGGTAAAGAAACCATGTCTGATTATAATGGATTTTACCGCACCAATCCAAAACTCAGTTTAGTGATGATGCTATCCCTGTTTTCATTAGCCGGGATTCCTCCGGTTGCCGGTTTCTTCGGGAAATTCTTCCTGTTTGCCTCAGCAGCCCACCAGGGATATTACTGGCTGGTCTTCATTGCAGTTCTGAATGCCACCATTTCATTGTATTATTATCTGATGCCGGTAAAAGCAATGTTCATTAATAAATCTGATTCTCCAATTGTATTTTTCCGCAGCGATGGTATGACACGCCTGGGTTTGCTCATCTGTGTTGCAGGTATGGTGGTGGTGGGTTTTGCCAGTGCAATTTACGAATATATCAGGATGTTAAGTTTCGGAGGCTGAAAACCAATTTGAAGATTTGAAAATTTGAAAATTTGAAGATGAAAGTTAATAAATTGAAAATTCATTTAACAATATACTTTATTTCTTAATATATTGATCGAAGAAGCTATATTCAACCTCAAAAACAGTTTTTGGTCTGACTCCAAGATGTACAGCTTCAAAAAGTTCAACAAGTTTATTACCATCAATAAGTTCAATTGGAGGTGCCCCGTCTCTGGAAGCTTCTCTTTTTGCATCCTCTGAAAAAGTACCTGTTGTAATTATTATTCCTTTTTCAGCCCGACCTAACATAGCATTTCTAAAATCACCAACTTCTGCCCGAGAGACCTTTCCTTTATATCTTTTACATTGGAATAGAACCTTAATGCTAACAAAAGGATTTAACTCTAATATACCGTATCCATCAATTCCTCCGTCTCTGGTAGCTTGAGTAACTACTACATTTTCAAATCCATGTTCTCTAAGTAATCTTTTAGAAATTTGTTCAAAACCAATTGGTGACAGAGTTTGTAATACTTCCAGCAAAGTTGGAGTAATTTCGGATTCTAAATGTTCTGGTTCTTCCTCCAATTGAATTATATCTACTTTGGTTTTGGGTAAAGTCTTTTTTGTTTTTTTGTGAAAACTTCCCCATTTCAAAAATACCTCTCTTGATTGTTCAAGTGACAATGTAGAATTTTGCCCTTTTGGAGTAAGTGTCCAAATACCATGTTTAGAGTCGTCCACAAGTCCTTCCCAAACTAAATATTGTCTCGCCCATGCAACTTGGTTTTGAAATCGTAATATTCCTGATTTCATTGTTTCTTCAAGTTGTTTGTCAGGTATATTTAAATCTTTGGCAATTTGTGCTGCCACTTCTTTGGGTTTTCCGGAACCACCAAGTTCTTTTAACCCATTTATCAAAGGACCAAACCATTTGATAAATTCTGCATTTGCCGATTTTTTCGTTTTATTTATCATAATGTATTATTTTTGTAATAAGTACGAACACAACCATTGAATAATCGAATAAAATTATTGTATTTCAGTATGTTCCAATGATTTCTTTTTTAAATTTCCACATCTTCAAATTTTCAAATTTTCAAATTTTCAAATCATCTTCACTACCAGCGACTTACCATAATTAATACATTCCTCAATTTCTTTCACACCTGGTTCCCAGTTGATTTTCAGGCCTTCAGAAATAAGCCCGAAACCTGCTTTTTTCAGACAATCATCTATAATGTTCACACATTCGGCATGCCAGCCATAACATCCGAAAGAAGCAGCCATTTTATTATTAAAAGATAAGCCTCTGATCATCTCCAATATGCCGGCGATGGAATACATGATTCCCTTATTGATTGTTGGCGAGCCAACCAAAATCAACTTTGACCTGAAGACCTCGGTAATCAGGTCATTCTTATCGGTTTCCGATGCATTGAATATTTTAACCCGGATATTATCATCTGCGATATTGATCCCTTTCGCAATGTTTTCGGCCATTAATTTTGTTCCATTCCACATGGTATCATAAAGAATGGTAACCTGGTCTTCCTGATAGTCTGATGCCCATTCGGCATATTTTTGCACGATCTGCGAAGGATTATTTCTCCAGATCACACCGTGGCTCGGGCAGATCATTTCGAGCGGCAGGTTGAATCCTGCTATCTCATTAATCTTTTTCGAAACAAGGTGACTATATGGTGTAAGAATATTGGCGTAGTATTTTATTGCTTCATCCCAGAGATCATCCTGGTTAACTTCATCGTTAAAAACTGAATTTCCGCAATAATGCTGGCCGAAAGCATCATTGCTGAATAATATGGCAGCTTTTGTGTAATAACAGAACATACTGTCGGGCCAGTGTAACATAGGAGCCTGGATGAAAACCAACTGCCCTTGCCCAAGATCAAGCTTGTCGCCTGTTCTGACCGGGATAAAATTCCAGTCTTTATGATGGTGTCCTTTAATAATCTTTATTCCATGTTCGGTGCAATAGATAGGAATGTCAGGTATTTGTTCCATCAGTTCGGGCATTGCACCACTATGGTCAATTTCTGCATGATTGACAATAAAATAGTTAATCTTTTTAAGGTCAATTTCTTCGGCGAGATTCTTTACAAATGCCTGGGCAAAGGGTTTCCAGACCGTATCGATGAGCGCTGTTTTTTCATCTCTCACCAGGTATGAGTTATAGGTTGTACCGTGGTAAGTGGAATATTCATTTCCGTGAAACATTCTGAGTTTACCATCATTTACCCCAACCCAGAAAATGTTATCTTTAATGCGAATGTTCATAATTCTTTAAGTTCGTAAAGTTTATAAAGTTTGTAAAGTTTGTAAAGTTCGTAAAGTTCATAAAGTTCGTAAAGTTCATAAAGTTTGTAAAGTTTATTAAAATTATAAATTAATGCCGAGTGCCTAAACGCTTAGGAAACAAAACTTACCAACATGTTGTCGCTGATCTTATTCCCGTGAAACAGATTTAATTTTCAAATTTGCACATTTTCAAATTAATTTAGTCTCTTCGTCTCCTAGTCTCTCAGTCACTTCGTCGCTTGTAGCCTATTGCCTGATTCAGCAAAGATACTATGAATACTAATAAGTTACGCCTCAATATAATTATTATTGAAAGACATACTACAAACATCATAAATACCACTTGTTTACGTTCATTCCTTGTTAATCAGAACATTTTTTTTCATTTTTGTAAATCTTTTCTATATAAAAATGTTGTATTTTTACGGCAATTTATAATAAATTAGTGTATTATATGAAAATAACAAGGATCGTCCCGGTATTGGTTTTTTTGTTTTTTGCAGGATTCCAGAGCATTGCTCAGCGTGATCTTGAAAAGGGTGAAGAAGCCTTTAAGATGGGACAGTATTCAACAGCAAAGGATTTCCTGAAAGAAGCCCTGACTAAAGTGAAAGACAAGGAAAAGAAGGCTGAGATCACTTTTAAAATTGCTGAATGTTACCGGTATCTTCTTACTCCAAAGATTGCTGAATCGTGGTATGATAAAGCGATCAAGAAAGGATATCCTGATCCGCTGGCTCATCTTTATTTTGCCGACGCTATGAAGATGAATGAGAAATATGATGAAGCCATTGTGGAATACAAAAAATACCGCCAGCAGATTCCTGATGATCCGCGTGGCGAGTTTGGCGAAAAATCCTGTGAACTGGCTTCCGGATGGAAAAAGAATCCAACCCGTTATCAGGTGGAAAATATGGCATTCTTTAATTCAAAAGAAGAGGACTTCAGTCCCACTTATGCAAAAAAAGATTTTAAAACGGTGTATTTCACATCTTCAAGGGAAGGTGTAAAAGGTGATAAGAAAAGCAACATCAGCGGACAAAATTTTACTGATATATTCCAGACTTCTCTTGACCGCAAAGGTAAATGGAGCGTACCTACTCCGCTGGGCGAACCCGTTGATACTGAAAATGACGAAGGCGCCTGCACACTGAACCAGAAAGGTAATACCATGTATTTCACCCGTTGCCCTGCCGAAAAGAATAAAGCATTGGGTTGTCATTTATATATGACTGCAAAAAAAGGAAATAACTGGGATACTCCCGTTGAAATCAGGATCCCGGGAATTGCCGACAGTGTCACTATTCAGTATCCAAGCATTTCACCCGATGAAAAAACCCTCTATTTTGCTGCTAATTTGCCTGGTGGATACGGTGGAAGTGATATCTGGATGGTGACCAAATCCAAAAAAGGCAAGGGAGAATTCGGCGAACCGGTAAACATACGCCCTGAAATCAAGAAGACGCTACTTTCTATTTTGCCTCTGATGGCCAGCTCGGAATGGGCGGACTCGATATGTTCAAGGCCAAAAAGGGAGCCGATGGTAAATATAAAGTTGAAAATCTCCAGTACCCCTTAAATACTTCGGCAGATGATTTTGGGATCATTTTTGAAGGAAATTCCGAACGTGGGTTCTTTACTTCCAACAGGTCCGGCGGAAAGGGCCAGAGTGATATTTATTACTTTGAAATTCCCGGACTCCAGCTCACAGCCCAGGGTTTTGTCAAAGATGAAAAGACAGGAACTCCTGTTATTGGCGCATTGGTGAAAATTCTCGGAGACGACGGTTATACTCTTGAAATGAATACCGAAGCCGACGGTTCCTACAAATTTAAACTACGTGAAAATGTTGATTATTCGATATCGGCATCTTACAAGGATTATTTTACAAATAAAGGACTTGTCTCTACCAAAGGCGTAAATCAAAACCAGCTTTTTAAACAGGATATCACCTTGTCAAAGATTGTAAAGAATGTGGGGATTACATTGCCCAATATCGAGTATGCATTTAATGACACCACTCTCAGGCCGGAATCAATGGTTGAGCTTGATAAACTGGTGGAAACGCTGAATGACAATCCCACTATTACCATTGAATTAGGTGCAAATACTGATTTCAGGGGAAAAGATGATTATAATATGAAATTATCTTTCGGCCGTGCAAGATCAGTTGTTACTTATCTTATTTCAAAAGGGATTGAAGCTGAACGTCTCACCTGGAAAGGATATGGAAAATCACAGCCGAAAGTGGTAACGGACACCCTTGTTAAAGCTCATCCATTCCTTAAAACAGGAGATGTGCTTACTGAAGCATTTATCACTGCATTAAAGGATGACAATCAAAAGGAAGAATGCAACCAGATCAACCGCCGCACAGAATTCAAAGTGCTAAGTACAGATTTTATCTCAAAGATTAAATCTGCTTCAGATGAAGAACAACCTGACCAGCAGAATACCGATCAAAAGCCTCCGCAGAATGCACCTGATCAAAATAACATACAGAACCCGACGCCTCAGGATCAGGTTCCTCAACAACAACCGCCAGCTAAAAGCAAGCCACAGCAACAACAGGGGACTACTAAGCCAAACCAGGGGAGAGTAAAGTAACTTTGTTTTGATGTGAATAATACCTGAGAATGAATTGAATGTTTTTTAATTCCTGATAATTAAAGAAAAACGTTCCGCATTCCGGAACGTTTTTCTTTTAATAACCGGGAAATCAAAATAACTGTAACAATAATAAGAATAAGAATTGTTATTATGTCTGAGAGCTCTAAATAGAGTCTGTCCATAATATTCAATATTTTGAATAACGAATATCGATTAACGATATTAGATTTTTGATGATATCATAAAATCAGATGATTACACTTACTTCATAAATCATAAATCGTTGATCCTTGTTCTTAAATCAAAAAAGAATGACTTTAAAGACAAACGCTAAATATGACCTTCGTGGTGCTTCTTCACAAAAAGAAGATGTTTACAATGCTATCAAAAACCTTGACAAAGGCCTGTTCCCATGGTCATTTTGCAAGATTTTACCTGATTATTCGGCCAATGATCCTGATTATTGCAGCCTGATGCATGCCGATGGAGCCGGTACCAAGTCTTCACTTGCATATATGTACTGGAAAGAGACAGGTGATTTGTCTGTGTGGAAAGGAATTACACAGGACGCGGTGGTAATGAATACCGATGATCTGCTTTGTGCCGGAGCAACCGGTCCTTTTATTATATCTTCCACCATTGGCAGGAACAGGAACCTGATCCCGGGAGATGTCGTTTCTGCTATTATCAACGGAATGGAATTGTTCCTTGAAGAACTCAGATCGCTTGGTCTTTCAATATTTTCAGCCGGTGGGGAAACAGCCGATGTGGGCGACCTGGTAAGGACTGTAGTTGTTGATTCAACCGTTTTCTGCCGCATGAAAAGAGCAGAAGTAATTTCCAATGACAATATCATGCCGGGCGATGTGATCGTAGGTTTATCATCCTCCGGTCAGGCAACCTATGAACATGAATATAACAGCGGTATTGGCAGTAATGGTCTGACTTCTGCAAGGCATGATGTTTTTTCTCATGAATTGTCAGCAAAATATCCTGAAAGTTACGATCCGGCTTTGTCCCAATCCTTAGTATATATAGGAAAAAACAGGCTTACGGATTTTATAGGAGATAGCGGCCTTACAGCAGGGAAACTGGTACTGTCACCCACCAGGACCTATGCTCCCGTTATTCTTACAATACTTAAGAATTTCAGGAGTGTAATACATGGAATGATTCATTGTACCGGCGGCGGGCAGACAAAAGTACTTCATTTTGTTGATCACCTTCATATCATTAAAGATCAACTTTTTGATCCACCCCTGGTTTTTGAAATGATTAAGCAATCAACCGGAAGCAATGATGAAGAAATGTTCCGTGTTTTCAACATGGGACACAGGTTCGAAATATACCTGCCTGAGAAGTATGCGTCTGAAATTATCGCAATTTCACAGGGCTTCGGTATTGATGCAAGGATCATCGGGCATTGTGAAGCATCTGATAAACGCAGGTTGAGCATCATTCATCATGGAAACACAATTGAATACTAACAGGCAATAGGCATGAAAATGTGAAAATGTGGCAATGTGTTAATGTGATAATGTATCAATTTGGAAATAATTCGTAATTCGTACTTCGTAAATCGTAACTTGATGACTGATACTATAATTTAAAAATTATTAAAATAAATGACCGATCTTATTTTAGAAAAGCTGGAAGCAGTGTACAGAAGGTTTCTTGATATTACAGCAGAGGTAAATAACCCTGATGTAGTTTCGGATATGAAGAGATATGTAAAACTCAGCAAAGAGCACAAGAGCCTGAGACCGGTGATCACAGCCTATAACGAGTACATGAACATACTCAGCAATATTGATTCCACCAAAGAAATGTTATCTGTTGAAAAAGATGACGAAATGAAAGAAATGGCAAAGGCAGAACTGGAGGAATTATACCGGAAGAAAGAAGAAATGAATGAAAAGATTAAACTGTTGCTGATACCTGCTGACCCGGAGGATGAGAAGAATGCCATACTTGAGATACGAGCAGGGACGGGTGGTGACGAGGCAAGTATTTTTGCAGGTGACCTCACACGCATGTACACTAAATTTGCCGAGATAAAAGGATGGAGACTTGACATTACTACCATGACCGAAGGAACTGTGGGAGGATTTAAGGAAATTATCATGAAGATCAGTGGTGACGGCGTTTATGGGCTGATGAAATACGAATCCGGTGTGCATCGTGTTCAGCGGGTTCCTCAGACTGAAACCCAGGGAAGAATTCATACTTCGGCAGCAACTGTTGTTGTTCTGCCTGAAGCCGAAGAGTTTGATATTGAGGTTAAACCGGAAGATGTAAGGAAAGATACTTACTGTTCTTCAGGCCCGGGAGGCCAATCGGTGAATACAACCTATTCAGCTGTCAGGCTTACTCATATACCCACGGGAACCGTTGTTACCTGCCAGGATCAGAAATCCCAGATTAAAAACCTCGATAAAGCAATGGCTGAATTAAGAACCCGTTTGTACAATATTGAATATCAGAAGTACCTGAATAATATTGCCTCTCAAAGAAAAACGATGGTTTCTACCGGCGACAGGTCCGCAAAAATCCGTACTTATAATTATCCTCAGGGAAGAATGACTGATCACAGGATTAACCTGACATCGTATAACCTGGGCGCTATTCTTAATGGTGATATCCAGGATATTATCGAAAAACTCCAGATGGCCGAGAATGCCGAGCGTTTAAAAGTCAGCGAATATTGATTATTATTTTGATGAACGCAATAAATAATCAGTTTTACATTGTGTAACTTTGTGCAACCCTTTGTGTTCCTTTGTGGTTAAGATAAGTATAATATAACCACAAAGGACACTAAGTATGTCACAAAGGTTCACAAAGAAAATTTGTTTTAATATTATTATGAATTATAGCTTTAAATGAATTTTATTTGAAAACATAAGTAATTATTATTGGCTCCAAAAAACAAACTTTTATAATTTAATATTTTAGAATATTAGAATTATTCTCCATAATAGTTAAAAACACAATAAATTAAGATATGAGCTTCTTGTTCCCGGGTTTTCTGTTTGCATTATCAGCGGTTTCTATCCCGATAATTATTCATTTATTCAACTTCAGAAAATATAAGACTGTATATTTCAGTAACATTAAATTCTTATGGAATATAAAACAGGAAACCAAAGCAAAGTCGCAACTCAAGCACCTGCTTGTTTTATTATGCCGGATATTAGCTATTGCCTCACTGGTATTGGCTTTTGCTCAGCCTTATATTCCTGTTTCAGGTAAAATAAAATCAAATGCAAAAGAAATAGCCGGAATTTATCTCGATAATTCTTTCAGCATGGAAGCGGAAAGCAGCGATGGCAATGTGCTCGAAGTTGCCAAAAATAAAATCCGAAACATCACCGGCGCATACAGGGCTGGTACTGAGTTTCTCTTTCTCACCAATGATTTTGATCCCAGGCACCAGCATTTAGTTAATAAAAACCAGTTATTTGAATTTTTGAATGAAGTAAAAGTCAGTCCGGATGTGAGAAAAATGAGTGAGATCGTTTCAAGGATGACTGATTTTATGAACCGGGAAAAATTGGATAACCGCACCCGCTTTCCTTTATACCTGGTCTCTGATTTTCAAAAAACAACCGCAAATATCAGCCAGATTAAAAACGATACATCATTTCAGATATCTCTCATTCCTGTATCTGCGCAATCTGCCAATAACCTGTATATCGATTCCTGCTGGTTTGAAGCACCCGGCAGAAAGTACAACCAGGCTGAAGAACTGCTGGTCAGGATTGTTAACAAATCGGGGGAATCCTACCAGAACATCCCGGTAAAACTGTATATCAATGATTCACTTAAATCGCTGAGTAGTTTTAATATTGAAAAGAACACCTCTGAAAACCTGAAACTTTCCTATGTCTGTACTACCAAAGGGATTATCAATGGCAGGATAGAGATAGTCGATTACCCTGTTACCTATGACAATACCTTTTATTTCAGTTATTCTCTGGCTGATAAAATCAGGGTGCTCACCCTGAGTGACAATACTGCCAGCAAGTATTTGAATGCCTTGTTCTCAAAAGATAATTATGTGGATCTGACGAGCTCCAATTCCAATAATATCAATTATTCCGGTATGCCGGGTTACAACCTGATCATTCTTGATGAGATCAAAAGCTTATCATCCGGATTTGTTCAGGAACTGGTGAGCTTTATCGGCAATGGCGGAACGGTACTGTTCTTTCCTTCATCCAATGGTGATATTGAATCTTATAACCGCCTGTTTTCTTCGATCAGGGCAAATATAATTACAGGTATCAGTTCTGATAAGATCAACATTGATAAAGTTAATTTTGATGCCGATATTTACAGGGATGTATTTACTCATATTGAAGAAAAGGTTGATTTACCTGTGGTTTACAAGCATTTTGTATTTACAAAATATTCTCATACCAGCCAGGAAGCAATATTATCTGCCCGGGATGAGAATATTTTCTTCAGATCTGATTATCAAAAAGGAAGAATTTATATCTCTGCTGTTCCAACTGATGAACATAGCAGCACTTTTGCCAAACACCCGGTATTTGTACCGACTGTGTTTAATATAGCGCTTAACAGCCAGACATCGGGCAGGCTATATTTTACGATCGGCAATGACGAAAGTATTGATATCAGTAACCTTACAGTAAATGATTATAATCTGTTGCATATCTCTAATCTTTCCGGAAAATTTGACTTTATTCCGGAGCATAAGGCATCTGAAGGATCAGTCAGGTTATTTGTTCACGGGGTGATACGAATGGCAGATAATTATCTGGTGAAAAGTCAAAGTAAGCCTGTAACAGGAGTTTCATTCAATTACAACCGCAGTGAATCTGACCTTGCCTGTTATGATAGCAATGAACTGAAAGAGATCATTGCAAAAAACGACCTTAAGAACTTTAACATTATTGATGCTAAAGACCAGTTGCTTACCAATGCTATTCAGCAAACCAGGCAGGGTAAACAGTTATGGAAGATTTTCATCATTTTAAGCCTTATTTTTATTGGCTGTGAAATTGCAATTCTCAGACTTTGGAAGAAGTGATGTATCAGGTATCAAGAACCAGGAACCAGGAATCAGGAACCAGGAACCAGGAATCAGGAACCAGGAATCAGGAACCAGGAACCAGGAATCAGGATAAATCAACATATGTAAGTCATATCTAATAAACATTTTCAAATTCTCAAATTCTTAATACCTAATTCCTGATACCTGATAATTGATACAATTTTTTTCATTTCCAGGAATTTTTTAATCTTGTTGTTTTAATTTAACCGTTATATGAGTTACGAATTTACAGGTGTTCTACTTGAAAAACAGGATGTTATCCAGGTTACCGATAAATTTCGCAAATGCGAATTTGTACTTGAGAGAAAAAGCCAGGGTGATTTTACAGATTTTGTCAAATTCCAGCTTACACAGGACAGGACTTCTCTGATAAAAGGCTGTAATCCCGGTGATCAATTGAAAGTAAGCTTTGTAATACGAGGCAACCGCTGGGAAAAAGATGGCCGCGTCAGTTATTTTACCAACCTGGAAGCCCTGAAAATTGAGAAAATTGGCGCCGAACCGGAAATACCTGTGAATGATAATTTCCAGTCTGTTGAAGGTTCCATGCCTGATGATGATCTGCCTTTCTAGACTATTAGGTTGTAGACTATCAGGCTGTAGGTAGTTCAGAGTTCAGAGTAGGCAATAGGCATTAGGCAATAGGCATTAGGCAATAGGCATTAGTGAGATTTCAAATATGAGTACATTTTACACATATTCAACTGAAAACTTAATCTTTAAATTATTTATCAAAAACGGAAAGATTTTTCATCTTTTTTTTATTTTACCCTACATCTTAATTTTCATAAATCGAATAATAATTGTATTTATTTTACCGCTGACAATTATTTTTATCATTATATTTATTTTTGAATTACTACTTATAAAAAAACTTAAACCTAATGGTACTATTGAGGTTTCAATTGATAAAATAAATTGGATATCAGAAAATATTTTCTTGCAAATTGATAAAGAGGAAATTGAGAATATCAAAATCGTAAAGAAAATATCAAAATCTTTTATTTTTTCTGTTGATTATAATAGTTATGTTTTGGTCAATATCTTTAAAAAGGATAATTCATTGAAACAATTTCTAATAAAAATATATTCAATTGATAATGAAAAATATAATATCATAAATAATTTAAAATTGTTTTCAATTAAAAATGGAATTATATTTGATCAAAATAATATTAAATTCGTTAACTAATAATCCATCCATAAGCAATGGCAATGGTTTCAGACAATTCAACATTCCAGCACGCAGGAATGTCAAACAAATGTGTAAGACAAATTCTTTGCAATCCGCGACTGCTCATAACGGCGGGTCTTTAGTACATAACATTATGAATTAAAATAACTGACAGCCTTACACCTTATTATACAATCAAATAAACAAATAAACAAATAAACATCAGCCTAACAGTCTACAGTCTAAAAGCCTAATATGAAAAAAATGCCGAAAAAGCCTGCTGTCCGGGTAGCAAAAGCACAAATTCCTTTAATCAAAAAGGATTCCTGGCGTTGGTTGATTTATGCAATCATTATCGCATCGGGCTTTGCCCTTTACGGGAACACCATTTCATTCAAATATGCTTTCGACGATACCATTGTCATTACCGGCAATAAATTCGTGAAACAGGGATTTTCGGGCATTCCTGATATCATGTCCACTGATATGTTTACCGGTTATTATGGCAAGGATATGAACATGGTGGTCGGGGGCAGGTACCGTCCCCTGTCAATTGCCACTTTCGCCATTGAATACCAGCTATTTGGCGAGAATCCTTCGTTAAGTCATGTAGTCAATATTCTGTTGTATGGTTTAACCGGTTTTCTGATTTTCATCATTCTGTCTTTTTTATTGAAAAGTTCCGGCATCAAAAAGAACTGGTATCGGTCAGTGCCGCTGATTGCTGCACTTTTATTCATGTTCCATCCATTGCATACCGAAGTAGTTGCTAATATTAAAGGCAGGGATGAGATACTTGCACTTTTGTTATCCCTGTTCACTTTGTGGATGATCCTGAAATATCTTGAAACTCGAAGACTGTTGTATATTTTTTATGCGACTGTCAGCTTTTTTCTTGGTCTGCTTTCCAAAGAAAATACCATCACTTTCCTGGCTGTGATACCACTTACGATTTACTTTTTTACCGGCTTTTCACTGAAGAAGAACTATTATTTCATATTTCCGTTGTTGTTCGTTACCTTATTGTTCCTGGTCATCAGGCAGAGTTGCATTCATGTTGGCAAAACCGGACTTGAAAATGACCTGATGAATAATCCATTTGTCGAAATGAATTTTATACAGAAATATGCCACTATATTTTATACTCTCGGACTTTACCTCAAACTCCTGTTTTTTCCGCATCCGCTCACCTATGATTATTATCCCTATCATATTCCTATTGTAAACATTACTGAACTGAAAGCGCTGATTCCCCTGGCTGCCTACGTAATTCTTATTGTACTGGCTGTAACCGGATTCAGGAAGAAAAGTGTGTTGTCGTATGGAATATTATATTACCTGGTAACGCTTTCCATCGTTTCCAACCTGCTTTTTCCCATCGGGGCCTTCATGAATGAAAGGTTTGCATATATGTCGTCCATTGGTTTTTGTCTTGTCATACCTCAATTGCTGTTAGTCGATCTGAAGAAAATCGTAAAACCGGATGTTCTGAACTTAAGCGTTGCCGGAGTATTGTTGCTTTCGTATTTTTTCTTTTTTTATATAAAAACAGTCACACGCAACCTTGACTGGGAAAACAGTTTTAAGCTCTTTACAACGGATGTTAAAGTGTCTGAAAACAGCGCCAAAGGTAACTCACTGGCAGGAGAGTACCTGATTTATGCTGCCAAAGAAGAAAAAGATCCTGCACTGAAAGAAAAAGACCTGAAAGAAGCCATCGTCTACCTGGAGAAGGCCATTCAGATTTACCCGAAACATGTGCTCGCTCTCTTCAACCTTGCCGCTGCACACTTTCAACTCAATAAGGATTATCCGGCAATTGTCAAAGTGTACCGGAGACTGCTCGATATTAATCCTGACGGTGATATTATTTTTCAGAATCTTTTTACAGTGATGAATACCGTGACAGATGTTGATTATAAGCTAAGTGTATTTATGGACTTCTATAAAGTCAATCCCCGCCGTTTTGATCTTACTATGCAGATTGGCATGGCCCTGAACCAGAAACATGATTATTATGCTGCAATTCAGTATCTTGAAAAAGCCATCGCGATAAATGACCGTAATTATGATGCTTTTAACAACCTGGGTTATGCCTATGCCCAGCTGAATCGTCATGATATAGCCCTGGGCGCTTTTCAGAAGGCCGAGAACCTCAAACCCAACGAACCTCAGATTCTAAGAAACCTGGCCATTACCTGGCAAAACCTGGGTGATATGAAAAAATCAAACGAATATCTTGAAAAAGAGAAACAGGCAAAATCACATAATTGAGATCAACCCTAACCCAGACAAGTCAGAACCAACCAAGAAATCACAAATCTCAAAATACAAATAACAAATAAATATCAATCAACAAAATGACAAATTCAAAGTAATTTGTTTCGTATTTGAAAATTTGATATTGTTTATTATTTGTTTTTTATTATTTGTTTTTTGGAATTTTTTGCCAAAACGCATCAAGGTTTCAGAAATAAGATATTAAGGGTAGATATTAATTATTCTGTTAGTAGCAGTGATTTTAATTATCCTTTAATTTTAATCACTATTGTCTGGAGAAAACATTTATAAGCATCTTAAATCCATCGGCTGTATTAGTTTCCCAAAGATTTCGCCCTTACAGGGCTTATTTTTGTCAGAAATATTTTTCTACAAAGATTTCACCCCTGACGGGGTTTATCTGACACATCAAAACTTTAATCCCGTAGGGATGGAATCTCTGTAGCAAGAAATAAATTGTGGCATGTAAGTCACGTAGTGACGACATAAAAATATAACCGGACAATAGTGAATAATAATATTAAACTATGCAAAACCTGAAAGAGAAATTTAGGAAATTCCAGTACATTTGCGAATCGACCATAAATTAAATATTATGACGCAACTTGCTGAAAAACAAAAAGCTCCGGCAATTGAGACAAAAGATCAGTTTGGCGGGGATTTTTCGCTGGAAAAATTGAAGGGTAAGAAAGTGATTTTATATTTCTACCCTAAAGATGATACGCCCGGCTGTACGGCAGAAGCCTGCAGTCTGCGCGATAATTATGAACCTCTTAAAAAGCTGGGATTTGAAGTGGTGGGCATCAGCCCCGACAGCGACAAGTCGCATAAGAAGTTTATGGAAAAGTACCATCTTCCTTTCATTTTACTTCCCGATACTGACAAAAAAATCGTAAAAGATTATGGCGTATGGGGCGAAAAAAAATTGTACGGAAAAGCATATGAAGGCGTGCTTCGTACGACTTTTGTCATTGATGAAAAGGGTCATATAGAGAAGATCATTGATAAAGTGAGGACCGGCGATCATGCAGCCCAGATCATGGAAGAACTGAATTTGAAGATGTCTAATAATTAAATTATAAAATCATGGCAAAAGAAGAAAAAGACCAAAACCAGGAAAAGAAAAAGGTACTGCAACTTGCCCTCGATAAAATCGAGAAAAACTACGGCAAAGGTACCATTATGCGTATGGGCGACAAAGCTGTGGAAAACATTCCAACCATTTCGTCAGGATCGATAGGGCTTGATATTGCAATGGGAGTTGGCGGATATCCTCGCGGCAGGGTGGTTGAAATATTCGGCCCTGAATCGTCTGGTAAAACAACCCTTGCTATTCATGCCATTGCTGAAGCCCAGAAAGCGGGCGGAATTGCAGCATTCATTGATGCAGAGCATGCCTTCGACCGTTTTTATGCCGAAGCTCTGGGTGTCGACATTGAAAACCTGTTGATATCACAACCCGATAATGGTGAGCAGGCGCTCGAAATAGCCGACCAGCTTATCCGTTCAGGAGCTATTGATATCATTGTGATTGATTCAGTGGCAGCACTAACTCCGAAAGCTGAAATAGAAGGCGAAATGGGTGATTCGAAAATGGGACTGCAGGCCAGGCTGATGTCACAGGCTCTCAGAAAACTGACAGCCACTATTAACAAGACAGGTACCTGTTGCATGTTTATTAATCAACTGAGGGACAAGATTGGAGTGATGTTCGGCAACCCTGAAACTACAACCGGCGGGAATGCCCTTAAATTTTACGCTAGTATGCGCCTCGATATCCGCAAGATAAGCCAGATTAAAGAAGGTGAAGATGCCACAGGAAACAGAACACGGGTAAAAATAGTAAAAAATAAAGTAGCTCCTCCGTTTAAAAAAGCAGAATTTGATATCGTTTTTGGTGAAGGTATCTCTAAAATTGGCGAGATCATCGATCTTGGCGTCGATCTCAATATCATAAAGAAAAGCGGATCATGGTTCAGTTACGGTGAAACCAAGTTGGGACAAGGCCGCGATGCTGTAAAATTATTGCTGCTTGATAATCCTGAACTGACGGCAGAACTTGAATTGAAAGTGAGGGATGGCCTGATTAAATCTGAGAAAAAATAATTAATTTAATAATCAGGCAAAGTCTTATTACAGAATCTTATCAATTCAGGCAACCTGACTATTAAAAAATTATTTTGAATTTTAAACTATTTCTATTATGTTGTTCATATTCAACTTCTTTTGCTTGCCCAAAAGAAGCAAAAGGGCACCACGAACGAGAATACAACATGCACTTTCGCACAGGCCAGCGCTATCGGGTCAGTGCATATTGTATTCCGCACCGTTCGTGGACAGCCAACGCACATGGCTTTTATGGTCAAATTTATGTAAAAAATTATGTGAAAACAAACCTTTTTTCATTCATATTGCTGAAATTAATGGGTGCGAAGCATAAAACATAAAATTCCTTATCAACGAATTGCTGTTCGAGTGAAGTCGAGGAACGAGACGGAACGAGTTCAATTCGTTAAGTCTTTTTTGCATACTTTTTGTGACGACAAAAAGTATGAAGAAAAAAATACAAAAAATCATATGGCAAAAATTCAAAACAGTTTCTAAATCAAATGATAAAATATATTTTTATAATTTGTATCCCGGTGATGGTTGCGGGACTTTTTTCCTGCAACCATTCTGCTGAAAAAAAAGCCCCCGTAAAGGATAGCCTGACCATTGAAAAGCTGACAGCGCAAATCAGAACCAATCCCAAAAATGCTGAGCTTTTCTTTCAGAGAAGTAAACTTTACCATTCCAAAAAGCAGATAACAGATGCTGTGAATGATGCCGAGATCGCCGTAAAGCTTGATTCACTGAAACCTGATTACTATCTTGCTATATCTGATTATTATCTGGAACAGGGAAAATCAGGCAGTTCAAAATCCTCTCTTGAAAAATGTATCCGCCTTATCCCGGGAACTATTGCAGCTTATGTAAAACTGGCCGATATTTATTTTTATGTAAAGGATTATCAGAAATCAATGGATTATCTTCTTAAAGCCCAGCAGATCAATAAAGCAAATCCGGAGGTTTATTTTACAAAAGCCCTTATATATAAGGAAATGGGCGATACGGCCAGGGCAATTGATAATTTGAGAACCAGCATCGAAAATAAATCGGATTATTATGATGCTTATATAGAACTTGGACATCTCTGCCTGCTTAAAAATGACAGTCTGGCCGTTGCTTACCTTGAAAATGCCATTAATATTTTATCCGGAAGCACAGAAGCACGGTATTATATTGGCCTTTATTACCAGCAGAATGGCAAGTATGATAAAGCATTTTCTTACTTTAACACAATTATTACAACAGTTGACAAAACATATCCATATGCCTATTATAATCTTGGTTATATCAGCATGGAAGTACGACATGATTACAATGCTGCCATTGATTATTTCACCAGAGCCATTGAAAATAAAACCAATTACTATCAGGCGGTCTATAACCGCGGCCTGGCCTATGAAATGCTGAAAGATTATGACCAGGCTGCCATTAATTATAAGCAGGCACTTAATTTATTACCAAATTACAACCTGGCTGTTGCCGGCCTTAACCGGCTTGACAAAAAGAGAAAACAGTGATTATATGGATTTACAAATTGTGCCATAAGCCTAACCTGACCGAGCCAGAACCAAACAAGAAATCACAAATTTCAAAATACAAATTACAAATAAATTCGAATCAATAAAATGACAAATTCAAAACCGGTGTATGCATTTCGTACTTGAAATTTTGATATTGTTAATTATTTGTTTTTTGTGATTTGTTTTTTGGAATTTATTGCCAAAACACATCAAGATTTACGACATAAGGCATTAAGTACCACATGAATTTCAAAAAGAATTGCCTGATATAATGATCAGAATAGAAAAGATTACCAAGTCCTATGGAAACCTGAATGTACTGAAAGGTATTGACCTTGAGATCAGGAAAGGTGAAATTGTGGCAATTGTCGGGGCCAGCGGAGCAGGAAAAACCACCCTGCTCCAAATTATCGGTACACTTAACAGACCTGATACAGGAAAGATATACTTCAACCAGGTGGATGTTAATTTGTTAAAGGAAAAACAGTTATCGAAATTCCGCAACCGGAATATTGGTTTTGTCTTCCAGTTTCACCAGCTATTGCCTGAATTTACCGTGCTGGAGAATATTTGCATCCCGGCTTATATTGCAGGAAGTAGGAAGGGTGAAACAATAAAGCGAGCGGAAGATATTTGCCGTTTTCTTGGTATGGAAGAGAGAATTAATCATAAACCCAATGAATTATCCGGTGGCGAACAGCAAAGGACAGCTGTAGCAAGGGCTTTGATCAATAACCCCGATATAGTCCTTGCCGATGAACCTTCAGGTAACCTCGATTCAAAAAACAAAAAGGAATTGCACGAACTCTTTTTCAGCTTGCGGGATAATTTTAACCAGACATTTGTGATCGTTACCCACGACCATGAATTGGCGGGAATGTCAGACCGCATTGTTACAATTAAAGACGGTAGAATTTGAGAATTTGAGAATTTGAAAATGTTAATCAATCATCTGATATTAATAATTAAAGCCTGATACCTGATACCAATAAAACTCATAACTCATAACTCATAACTCATAACTCATAACTCAGTATGTGCCGCATAAAGTCGTATTTCGTTGTGTTCCTGATTTTATCGGGAATCACCGGTTTCTCGCAGACAAAGGAATTGACCATTGAAGATGTAAGCACCGGCAGCAGGCAGTTTACACCTAAAACCCTGAAACAGTTACAGTGGAGATACGACCTGCCGGAATTCACCTGGGTCAGGAATGATCAGCTAATGCAAAATAATCTGAAAGATACTGTTACTACTTATCTTTTAAAAGTTTCTGACCTGAACAATGTACTTAAAGCCGAGGGCATGGAAGAATTGAAAGCTTTTCCTGCTGTTACATGGAAAAGCAATAACAGCTTTGAATTTAGTACAAAAGATTATTGCTTATCTTACAATATCCTGACTAAGAAACTTCGCAAAATTCTGAAATTTGACGAGAATGCTGAGAATTATCTGGCAAATGTGAATGGCGTATATGCATATACTGTTGACAATAATCTGTTTATATCCGATTCAACAGGAAAGGTAAGCCAGGTGACCAAAGATACTGACAAAGGCATCGTGAACGGAGCTACTGTTTCACGCGACGAATTTGGAATTAACGGAGGTATTTTTTGGTCTCCCAAAGGTAATTACCTGGCCTTTTACAGGAAGGACGAAACAGAAGTTGCAGAATATCCGCTGGTCGATATCACTGCTCCTGAAGCAACATTGAAGGAAACCCGGTATCCGATGACAGGTTCAAAAAGCGAACATATCACCGTGGGTGTGTATGATCCGGTGAACCATAAAACATTGTTTCTTGAAACCGGCGGCCCGGATGATCAGTACCTGACCTGTGTTACCTGGAGCCCCGATGAAAAATACATATTTATTGCCCACCTGAACAGGGAGCAGAACCATCTGAAACTGAACTGCTACAATGCATCGACGGGTAAATTTGTTAATACACTTTTTGAAGAAACAAGTGATAAATATGTTGAGCCCCAGGATCCTTTGTACTTTCTGAAAACCAGGCCTGACCAGTTTCTGTGGTTCAGCAGGCGTGACGGCTACAGGCATCCGTATCTTTATGATACTTCGGGCAAAATGATCAGGCAGCTTACCAAAGGCAACTGGGAAGTGACAGATATCATCGGAACTGATTCAAAAGAACAGAATCTTTTTATCAGGACTACTGCCGATAGTCCGCTGGAACGCCAGGTGTACAAAGTAAATCTTATCAATGGCAAAATAAAGAAACTGACAACTCAGGACGGGACTCATTCTGCGATTCCTGATAAATCAGGTAAATATTTTGCAGATATTTATTCATCTGTCAAATCTCCAAGGATTATTAACCTGATGGATGCCGATGGCAAATTAATGAGAAACCTTCTGACAGCAGATAATCCATTCAAAGATTATAAAATGGGAGAGATGAGTATTTCTACTATCAAAGCAGCCGATGATACAACAACTCTGTATTGCAGGATGATCAGGCCTCCTGACTTTGATGCTTCAAAGAAATACCCTGTGATCGTATATGTTTATGGCGGTCCGCATGAACAACTGATCAGGGATACATGGCTTGGAGGAGCATCAATGTTTGACTGGTTCATGGCTCAGAAAGGGTATATTATTTTTACCGTTGATAACCGTGGTTCGGCTAACCGCGGCCGGGATTTTGAGAACGTTATTCACAGGAATCTCGGGGTAAACGAAATGGCCGACCAGATGAAAGGCATTAAGTACCTCGAATCTCTGGGATATGCCGATATGAAACGCATTGGTGTTTCGGGTTGGAGTTTCGGCGGGTTCATGACCACCTCACTGATGACTCACTATCCCGATGTTTTCAAAGTCGGAGTTGCCGGTGGTGCCGTTACCGACTGGAGATATTATGAGGTGATGTATGGCGAGCGCTACATGGACAAACCGGACGAAAACCCTGATGGTTATGAAAAAACCAGCGTGATCAGTGCGGCTAAGAATTTGAAAGGAAAATTGCTGCTTATTCATGGCGCTATGGATAAAACGGTAGTATGGCAGAATACCTTGTCGTTCCTGCGCGAATGCATCAAGCAAAATGTCCAGGTGGACTACTTCGTATATCCTTTGGCCGAGCATGGAGTAGGAGCAAGGGATCGTCTTCATCTCAATACCAAAATAATGGAATATTTTGATCAGAATCTGAAATAGGTTATTGCATTTGAATGATAATAATTTCGGTTTGAATAAGGTAATAAGGTTATTTTCCGGGGTGTAGTTTCTACTATGGTTTTGAGTAAGACATAAGGGTTCAAGGTATATTATTAAAATATTAGAAGCTGTTTTAAATTTATTAATATCTTAAAATTTTGCCATATTTTACTTTTTACCCACCCCTAACCCCTCCCTGCGAGCAAGGAGGGGGGACTGAGTTCTGCCAATTTAGTACATATAACATAACGGACAATCCCCTCCCTGCCAGCAGGGAGGGGACGAAGGGGAGGGTACATAAATTAAAATTATATATTAATAATCAAACACTTAATAAAATTCAAAACAGCTTCTAAGAAAAAGAAATAATAATATTAATGATAATGAAAACCTTATCTTTCAATCAGACCTTAGTAGAAAATAACGCTATCATCGGTAATTTTACCTTATTACCTTATTTGTGTTATTTTAAGATGGTAACAGTAAATTCAGGGTTTTGACAATTGTTGATCTGTTGGAAATATTTAAAGCTCAGCCTTCGGCCAATGAGTTTGTGAGCTTTTTACAGGATCAGCCACGGGCAAATGTCCATCTGAAAGGACTTTCAGGCTCGTCTGCAGCCGTGGTATGCGCTGTTTCATTCCTGTCCTTGCACCGTCCGACTTTAGTGCTCGCCACCGACAAAGAAGAAGCCGCCTACTTTTATGATGACCTGGTTGCCTTTTTGGGTGAGCAGGATGTATTGTTTTTCCCATCGGTGTATAAGCGCTCTGTCCATTATGAACAGGTCGATCCGGTGAATATTGTCATGCGGACAGAGGTACTGTCGCGTTTCTCCAATGCTGATTCAACTCCCTTCATCGTGGTCTCTTTTCCTGAGGCCATCATGGAAACTGTTCTGTCACAGAAAGATCTCGCTGATAATACCCTGGGTCTGAAGGTCGGCGAAAAGCTGAATATTGAATTTATTACCGAAGTACTGCATGAATATAATTTTGAGAAAACCGACTTCGTATTTGAACCTGGCCAGTTTGCCGTAAGAGGAAGCATCATCGATATTTATTCATTTTCCAATATCCTGCCTTACCGCATTGATTTGTTTGGAAACGAGGTGGAATCAATCCGTACTTTTGATGTCGAAAACCAGCTGTCAAAGGAAAAACTTCAGTCTATCTCCATCATTCCTGATACCCAGGCCAGCCGGGTGAAAGAAGAGCGTCAGCCATTTTTCAGCTTCATTCCTGCCGGAACTCTCATCTGGACAAAAAACCTGGCTTATCTGGCAGAAATTGTTGATCATCATTTTGACCAGTATCTTGCTAAATCATTTATAGGTGAATCAGGAGAGGAAGATAAACAGGAACAGCATCTGATCTCCGGCAGGTCTTTTCTCAGTCACGCCGGGAAATTCAGTATAGCAGAATTCAGTCATCAGAATGCTGTTAAAGCCGAAAAGGTAATCATGTTCAGCGCCTCGCCGCAACCCGCATTCAGCAAGAATTTCAGCCTGCTCAGTACAAATCTGAGGGAAAATTCTAACAATAATTATCTGAATTACATCTTATCCGACAGTGAGAAGCAGATAGAAAGGTTGCAATCCATCTTCAATGAACTGAACAACGACGTAGAAGAATTCACTCCGGTTAATGGCACGCTGCACGAGGGATTCATTGATCACCAGCTGAAAATATGCTGTTATACCGACCACGAGATATTTGAGCGATATCATAAATTTCATCTCAAAAGCGGGTTTATACGCAAGGATACGATTACCCTGAACGAGATTGCAGGATTGCACAAAGGCGATTATGTGGTACATGTGGATCATGGCATTGGCGTATTCGGCGGCCTTGACCGTATCGAAATCAATGGGAAGATGCAGGAAGCCGTAAGATTAGTCTATAAAGACGGTGATATTCTTTACGTCAATATTCATTCGCTTCATAAAATCTCGAAATATAAAGGGAAAGACTCTGAGTCACCTAAGATATACAAACTGGGAACAGCAGCCTGGCAGAAACTGAAGCAATCGACCAAACGGAAGATCAAGGATATTGCCCGTGAACTCATTGCATTGTATGCCAGGCGCAAAAACGAAACAGGCTTTCGCTTTTCAACGGATACTTATATGCAACAGGAGCTTGAGGCTTCTTTTATTTATGAAGATACACCTGACCAGATCACATCCACACAATCCATCAAGAAAGACATGGAATCAGAGATGCCAATGGACAGGCTGATATGTGGCGACGTTGGGTTTGGTAAGACAGAAGTGGCGATCAGGGCTGCGTTTAAAGCTGCTGCAGATTCAAAGCAGGTGGCAGTGCTCGTTCCTACCACTGTCCTGGCATTCCAGCATTTTCATACATTCAGGGACAGACTGAAAAACTTTCCGGTTACAGTGGATTATATCAGCCGTTTCAGGTCGCCAAAAGAAATAAAGCAGATTATTGAAAAAGCCGGGGAGGGAAAAATTGACATTCTGATTGGCACTCATCGTATTGTCGGGCAGGATATTAAATTCAAAGACCTGGGTTTGCTGATCGTGGATGAAGAACAGAAGTTTGGAGTTGCAACCAAAGAAAAACTGAAGAAGATGAAGATAAATGTAGATACTCTGACGCTTACTGCCACACCAATTCCCCGTACTCTTCAGTTTTCACTGATGGGCGCACGTGATTTGTCTATTATCAATACCCCGCCTCCCAACCGTTATCCCATCATCACCGAATTGCACCAGTTCAATGCCGATATTATCCGCGAAGCCATTGAATACGAGGTTTCCCGCAACGGACAAGTTTTCTTTGTTCATAACCGTGTGCAGAACATCAGGGAAGTGGAAGTGCTGGTAAAAAAATTAGTTCCCAAAGCCCGTGTGGTCGTTGGTCATGGCCAGATGGAAGGCAGGGAACTCGAAAATGTAATGCTCGATTTTATCTATGGAGATTACGATGTATTAATAGCCACCACCATCATCGAAAATGGCCTCGACATCCCGAATGCAAACACCATCATCATTAATGATGCCCATCATTTTGGCCTGAGCGATTTATACCAGTTAAGGGGCAGGGTCGGAAGATCGAATAAAAAAGCATTTTGTTACCTGCTGGCGCCACCCATGTCTATGCTCACTGATGATGCACGCCGCCGCCTCAAGGCTTTGGAAGATTTTTCAGAACTGGGAAGCGGCTTCAATATTGCCCTGCAGGACCTTGATATCAGGGGAGTCGGTAACCTGCTTGGCGCCGAACAAAGCGGTTATATCTCCGATATCGGCTACGAAACTTATCACCGCATTCTCGACGAAGCTATCCAGGAACTGAAGGACGATGAGTTCAAAGACCTGTACAAAACTGAGGAGAATTCCGACGATGAAACTGATGTTGATCTGGTTGCAGATACCGGTTTGCCTGAATCACCTGCCCATTACCTGAAGGATTGTCATATTGAGACTGATCTTGAATTGCTTTTTCCACAGGAATATATTTCAAATATCAGCGAAAGAATAAAACTTTACCGCGAACTTGATAGTATTGTTGATGAACCATCACTCCTCGAATATGAGAACAGGCTGATTGACCGGTTTGGTGAATTACCTGCACCATCCGAAGAATTATTGAACGTGGTCAGGCTCAGGTGGGTAGCGGAAAAGAACGGATTTGAAAAGATCATTCTTAAAGGGGGAATGATGATATGTTATTTTATTTCAGATCCGGAATCATCTTATTACAAATCAAAAACTTTTAGTAAGGTGCTTGAATTCGTACAGAAACAAAAGCGATTATGCCAGATGAAAGAAATAAAGAATAAGCTGATCCTGAGTTTTGAGGGAGTTAATAATGTGAAAGATGCCATCAGCCTGATGAACAGGGTTCTCGTTTAATACAGCTGCTATAATGAGAAGTTCTTAAAGTTCAAAGTTCAAAGTTTAAAGTAACTGACAAATATCAGTGGACGGCTAACGCACAGATCCTTTCATGGTCAAATTTATGTGAAAAGAATATGGGATAAGTTTTTTTTTCAAATATTTTCATAATAAATTGGGTGCGAAGCATAAAATATAAAATTCCATATCAACGAATTGCTGTTTGAGTGAAGTCGAGGATGGTGTCTGAGCTTGCCGAAGACCGAGACGGAACGAGTTCAATTCGTTAAGTCTTTTTTGCATACTTTTTGTGACGACAAAAAGTATGAAGAAAAAAATGCTGAAAATCATTTGGTAAAATTCAAAACAGTTTCTTAAAAATTAGTAACAGTTTATATATTAATACTTTATAACTTATAACTTTATAAACTCTGTATTGTGTATTTTTGGACATTCAAATCATAGGATGAAATTTCAGATTGAGGGAAAGGACAAAGGATCGAAAGCACGGGCAGGGCAGGTGATCACTGGTCATGGCAGCTTTCTTACGCCCATGTTTATGCCGGTTGGAACGGCCGGTACGGTAAAAGCTGTTCACCAGCGTGAGCTTAAAGATGATATCAAAGCTCAGATCATATTATCAAATACTTACCATCTTTACCTGCGTCCGGGGCTTGATGTGATTGAAAAGGCCGGCGGACTGCATAAGTTCATGGGTTGGGACAGGCCTATCCTGACAGACAGTGGCGGCTACCAGGTTTTTTCGATGTCAGAAATCCGTAAAATCACGGAAGAAGGAGCTGTTTTTCGTTCTCATATAGATGGTTCGAAGCATATTTTTACTCCAGAAAATGTGATTGATATACAGCGTGTTCTTGGTTCTGACATCATGATGGTACTGGATGAATGTACTCCATTTCCCTGCGAATATGCTTATGCCAGACAATCATTGGATCTCACGAATCGCTGGCTGTTAAGGGGATTGGAACATTTCAACAAAACAGAACCGAAATATGGACATTTCCAGGAATTATTTCCTATTGTTCAGGGCAGTGTTTATAAAGATCTCAGGTTACAGTCTGCCACATTTGCAGCAGAACTTAATTGCAGTGGCAATGCCATCGGGGGATTGTCAGTTGGTGAACCTGCTGAGGAAATGTATGCAATGATAGAAGTGGTGAATTCCATTCTGCCGGAAGATAAACCCCGGTACCTGATGGGAGTGGGGACTCCTGCAAATATCCTCGAAGCCATTGCCCTTGGCATAGATATGTTCGATTGTGTAATTCCCACACGTAACGGTCGCAACGGCATGTTATTCACCAGCGAAGGGGTACTGAATATGAAAAATAAAAAATGGGAGGAAGATTTTTCACCGATTGACCCAAATGGGTTTACTTTTGTGGATATGCAATATTCACGGGCTTATTTGCGTCATTTATTTCATTATCACGAAATTCTTGCCGCCCAGATAACCAGTATCCATAATCTGGGTTTTTACCTTTGGCTGGTTTCTGAAGCACGCAATCACATTTTACAGGGAGATTTCATTGTATGGAAAAACGAGATGATGAAAAAAGTAAGCATCAGACAATAGGCACTAATGAGTTATGAGTGATGAATTATGAGTAATGATGACTTATGACATACGACTTGCGACTTATGACTTTAATAAAGAATAAATGATCAAAATAATAGACTGGTACATCATACGAAAATTCCTCGGGACTTTTTTCTTTGCGATCCTACTGATCATTGTTGTATCGGTAGTTTTCGATATTACAGAGAAAATGGATGATTTCATTGAGAAGAAGCCGACTCTCTTTGAGATCATTTTCAATTACTACATGAATTTTATCCCTTATTTTACCAATCTTTTTTCTTCACTCATATTATTTATTGCGGTCATCTATTTCACTTCAAAAATGGCCTCCAACTCAGAAATTATTGCCATTCTGTGCAGTGGTGTAAGTTTTAACAGACTAATGCGTCCTTACCTTATTTCTGCCATATTACTGGCCTTATTTTCATACACACTTGGCAATTTTATCATACCGCCTGCCAACAAGGTCAGGCTGCAATTTGAAGAGAAATACCTGAAAAATCCATTTAAGAACTATGACAGGAATATTCACAGGCAGGTGAAGCCCGGTATTTTTATTTATATGGAAAGTTATAATGTTACCAACCAGGTGGGTTATAAATTCTCAATGGAACAATTCAGGGACGGAACATTAGTTTCAAAAATGCTTTCAGATTATGTGAAGTGGGATGAGAAAAAGAAAAAGTGGGCAGTTTCCAATTATTACATACGCACAGTTGACGGGCTTGATGAGCATATCAAACAGGGTCCTCTTATTGATACTTTGATTGCCCTGACTCCCGATGATTTTAATAAAAGGGAAAATATTGTAGAAACCATGAATTTCATGGAGCTCAACAGTTTTATCAGTGAACAGCGCATGAGGGGAGCTTCTAACATTGATATATACCTGATAGAAAAATACAAGAGATTTTCTTTTCCGTTTTCAACATTTATTCTCACTCTGATCGGTGTATCACTGGCCAGCCGTAAGGTGAAAGGTGGCATCGGACTGCATATCGGCGCTGGTATTATGATCAGTTTCGCTTACATCCTGTTTATGCAGATATCATCGCAGTTTGCCATAGGCGGCAGCCTTAATCCCATGCTGGCCGTATGGTTGCCCAATATTATTTTTTCTTTGATCGCAGTGGCTCTGTATTATTTTACGCCAAAATAATAGAACAGGGAAAGACATAAAATTTCTGAAGAATCGTTCACTTTCATTAAATAATAATTAAATTTGAAAAAAAATATTATTATTCTGTTTGTAAATGAAGAGATTAATTATTATAGGATTATTTGCAATCATATATGGGTCTACATTCTCTCAAATTAAATCTCTTGTAAATCAAAATTATGTTGTAGCCGGTAAAAATATGATTACCGGTAAATCTCTGTTTGGTATTGAATACTCATTTTCTGAACATATTTACAAATTCTATCGTGATGCCACATCCGGTCTGATCACTATACAACTCAGGGGGCTGAAACATAACGGAAAAGAACTTGTTAATAACGGAAAAATTTTTGTGTTTGATCCCACAGAAAGCTATGTTAAATGGTCAAAAAGAATAAAATACAAATATAGCAGCATTGTCCAGTCTGATCATTTTATCGTCCAGACTTTCTCTGATTATATTTACTGTATTGATAATGCCACAGGTGACAAGTTATGGGAAATCAATGGTACCACTGATCTTATTGTACCTAAAAAAATGAAAGCGCTGATATTTTCAAGTTTTAATGCGAAAAATTGTGGAGAAATAACGGGGATTAATCTGAATGACGGCAAGGAGTTATGGAATAAAAGTATTAATTCTGAAAACGGATTCAGGGATATTCTTGACCTGAATGATTCGACTGTTCTGTTAGTTGCATCAGGGCTGCATGCCTTTAATATCAATAACGGAAAAGGTTGGAATTATAATGGCGTCACAAGCATAAATAATTACGAAATTGAAATAGCTATGTTTGCTGCAGGATTAATTTCAGGTCTTGTAACCGGTATTTATTTTTTTCCAATGGGTTCTTATCAATACTATGGATTAGAATCAAATACTTTGATAAATGGGAATTTAATATACTTTGCTGATGATAATAACATGGTATGTTTTGATAAGTCGACCGGAGAAAAAAGATGGATTACACCTTTACCACATAATATGACAAGTAAATCCTCACTTTTCATCAGGGACAGCCTTATTATTATGATTAATAAAGGTTTTTTAAATCATAATAATTATAATGCCAAATTCGGATATCCTTTTATCGCTGCTTTTTCAATGATTGATGGTAAACAGAATTTCCTGTCTGAAATTGGTGATGAAAGATCTATAGTTTGGTCTTATGAAACCAGGAAAGATACGGCTTATATCCTATGTAATAATTTATTGTCAAAATATTCCATGCATAACGGCGAACTTTTGTCAAATGTGCCATTTGTAACATCGTGGAAAAACAATATTAGCTACTTTCTTGGAGACCAGGTTTATATTCAGACTCAAGATTCACTTTTTAAAGAAATATATGAAGCCGATCCCGGCAAATTCTGGATATGTAACGAAAATGAAAAAATATGGGTGACAGGTTATAATTTCGTTGTTGATTACCAGGTTGATATTAAAGATGTTTATGTTTGTTACAGGTCATCAGGTAATTATAAATTTCTATTAAATAATCATAAAACAATTCTGATTGATAAAAATGGCAGGAAAACGGCAGAATTGAATATTTCAGAGAATTCACAGATTTCAGGGACAGTTGTTTATGATATGCATGATAACCGATTGATCAAGCTTGACCTAAAGGAACTATTAAGATAAATAGTTTTATCTCCATCTGTTGTTTATTTACTGTTTAATAAACTTCTGTCTGTTAATATAATTATCAGTAGAAACTTCAAGAATATAAACTCCTTTTGGATTGTCGTCTGCAATTATAGTTTTATTTTTTTGTTATTCATTGCCTGGTGACAAGTTTAAGTAAGTACTTTGATTATAGGGTTGCCGACGTTTTGCCGCTACCCAAAGGGCGGGTGTTTCCGTACCAAAGGTAGTTTGAAAGTCAAATGTATGGAATTGCACAAAACCGTTATTTGAAAGATAAAACCCCGCCTTTTGGGTAGGTACTGTTGGCTGTAGTGCTACTCCTGTTGCGAAGTCTCAACCCCATATCGTATTGACGCTTTAAGTATATCAATGTTTATGTCTTTTAGTGTTTTGAACCTAATGCAATACCCCGTTACACTTGCCTTGCCGAGTTATTTTCCATATGTCTGGGCTAAGTAATTCTTATCTTTTATACCAAGTATATAGACAGAGATTCCTGTTGTGTTTGCACTGATACCAATTTGATAAAACTTTTTGGTTTTTCCGTCAGCATATTTTATGGTCTGAAATCCATATCCTATATTAGGGTTAGAAACAGTTTTACCTTTTTCGTCTTTGCCATCTAAGAACCATAATTTACATTTTGGCATTTTTTCCAGAATAATCGGTGCAATTCTTGCATATCTCTGCGTTTTGGTTCAGGTTGAGTTGCAATATACTTTTTGATTTGTTCTTGTATGTTCATATAAAATTATGATTACCAAACCTTGTTAGCGGTTCGTTGTTTTTTCGTTTTTCGGTTCATAGTAAAGAATTACAGCACCTCCACTAAAAGTTTTTGTATTTATGAGTTTAAGAATAATTCTGTCGTTAATATTTTTAAATAATGGCAAACCGCTTCCTGCAATAACAGGGTGAATACAAAGTTGATATTCGTCTATCAGATTAAGTTTTGTCAAAGCTACAATCAAACTCGGACTGCCAACGAAAATGTCTTTACCCGATTGCTGTTTGAGTTCTAAAACTTCGTCTTCAATGTCTCGGTCTGCCAATTTTGCACTTTTCCAATCTACATTTTTGAGTGTATGAGAAAAAACAATTTTCGGGGTATTGTCCATTACAATAGCAAAATCGTCCATTGATTTGTTGCCTGTGGGATTTTCCAGCACAGTTCGCCAAAATTCCATTAGTTGATACGTTATTCTTCCATATAGAACGATGCCTGCGTTACTTAACAAGTCAGTGTAATGTTGATGTATTTCATCATCGGGAATTACTGCGGTATGGTCGCAAAACCCGTCCAGTGTCATATTGATTGCTGCAATTAACTTTCTCATATTTTGTTTTTTACTCATCTGTCCGTTTTATTCTGGTCGTTCAACAATGACCGCTAACGGCCAGCCGCTAAATGCCGCAGGGGATTGCGTGGATGTTATGTTCATTGTTCCAAACCGACTGAAGGGCGGGCGATTCACCTCGCACTCCTTCTGAAACCCCTGTGGAATTTAGCGTTTTGTTAGCACTCTGTATTATTTAAATAAATAATAAATTTCACAATTATTTTCTACTCTACTAATATTATAAATAATTTCCTTATGTTTTATTGAAAAGAAAGTCAATAAAAATCTATTATGAGAATTGAACCATTTAATAAAAAATAATTGATGATAGAAAATCATATGTAATGAGAGGCTTTCAGATTTTTTGTTTATTATTACTTTTACAATTCCTGTATCGCGATAAATCTTATTTTTTGGGACACCATCAACATATGTAACTCCATTTTTACCATAAATTACTTTTGGAGGGTTTGATGCTCGATATTTATAAATATCATCACATATTAAATTAAATTGAGTGTAAGGATACCATATTTTATTTTGATTATCTTCAAATCCTCTTATAAATGTAGAACAGTATTGCTCTTTATTTTGCTGATTTACAATTATTAATAGTGATATATCAGGTTCCTTGAGTATATCATTATCTACATACCATTCTTTATATGTGCAAAAATTATTTAAATCTGAAATATCTAAAATTGTCTGTGATATTAACAAATTAGAATTTGTAAATATTAAAATTGAAATGAGTAATGATCGCATACCTTTAATATGAGTGCAAACAACTCAATAATTATAACCTGCAATATTTATTGGCTTATTTGAATCTTAGACGAAACTCATACAATATATAATAATCCTGATAAACAGAAGTTTATTGATTTGTCCTTGCTTTTCATATTATTGTATTTATTGATGTTTATTTATTTTCATATGCAAAGGTAATAAAAATAATTGCAAAATTGTCTCTGCATTCATAAAATTGCCAACAACGACCGGGACTAATTATTATGCGGGATTGCGTGCCATATTCCTGTCCAGAAGTAGAAAAGTTTGAGTGGCGCATAAAGCATCAAAACCTAAAGAAACCCGCATAAGACCTAGCCTTTGTTAGGCCACGTTAATATTAATTCCATATTTAAGTATCTCGTTTACAACTGGATTTGTTCTGTTAAAATCATTTAAGTCAAAAGGATGTGGTTCTATCCTTAAATCTATACTTCGTCTTAACTTCATTAATTCTATTTGTGTATCTATTAAATCAGTAATATGATTTAGTACAATGGCAAGGTCAATATCGCTATCATCGTGATTTGTACCTTTGGCAAAACTTCCAAATAAAAATACATTTCGAATATCATATTTCCCTTTCAGAAAATCGATATACCTTTTTGCTATTTCAATTGCTTGTTCTTTATCCATAACCTTAAGTATTTAATATTCTCAATCCATACTTTCGAAAAAATCGGAGTACACTTTCTATAAAAAGCTTGGTTGTAATTATCATACCTTGCATTTAAATTAAATGTAGTTATCGTATCCAACCAATCTAATTGTTCCTCAGAAAAATCCAATTTTGAAATGTTTGCTAATTTTGTCAAATCATGTGTAAATGGTGCATGATCTTTTATCGTGATAACGACTGAAGCCTTTATTAACTTTTCAATTACAATATGTCCAAGAAATAAAGACCAATGATAGTCTTTTGTTTCAAACATATGAATCATAGTATCATAATCCTTGTCAGAACTATCAATCCAATGTTTATATATTTTATCAATGTCTATTTTTTCAGTCATCAGTTTGTATTTATTTTGTCACAAAGGTACTATTTATTATTTATTGATAATAATGAAGTTATTCTTTAATGTTGCCTAACAACTTAATTATAACCGGTAATCTTTATTGGCTTATTTGAGCCATAGACGAAACTCGAACAAGTTGTAATAACCCTGATAAACACAAGTTTATTGATTAATCCGTGCTTTTCATCCTATTTATTTATTGATGTTTATTTATTTTCATATGCAAATGTAATAAAATAATTGCAAAATCTTTTTTTAACAACTTTCAGGTTCATCTGATTGTCAATTGTCAATTGTCAATTGTCAATCTCTGCGGTATTGCTTCCTGATACCACGTTATATTCTGAATGTAACATAAATCTGTTCCGTTTCCAGCAGATGCATAGCAAAATTATGGCACAAGAAATGTTTTTTCTTTAGCCTGCTGCTCACTTCCTATTGCCTAATGCCTATTTTCATTTTTATCCGAACAATGTCGAAGAATTGTTGTTACTTTGCTTCAATTTCTGCACACAATCAGTTCAAATTGTGAGAAGAATATTTATAACCAATAGAAATGCCATTAAAAGATTTAAGGAATATCGGGATTGCTGCGCATATTGATGCAGGCAAGACAACCGTTACTGAACGAATTCTGTTTTACACAGGGATTAACCGCAAGATGGGCGAGGTGCACGACGGTATGGCTACCATGGACTTTATGAAACAGGAGCAGGAGAGGGGCATTACCATTGCTTCCGCTGCCATTACCTGTTTTTGGAAAGGTTCACAGATCAACCTGATTGATACTCCCGGCCACGTTGATTTTACCGTGGAAGTGGAGAGATCACTCCGTGTAATTGATGGAATGGTGGCCGTGTTTTGTGCAGTGGGCGGAGTTGAACCGCAGAGCGAAACAGTCTGGTACCAGGCCGACAGGTACAAAGTTCCGCGGATAGGCTTTATCAACAAAATGGACCGTACCGGCGCCGATTTTTATGAAGTGATCAACCAGATGAACAATCATTTGGATGCAAAAGCTGTTCCTTTCCATCTGCCAATGGGAGCGGAAGATGCTTTCACGGGTGTAATTGATGTAATTGAAGGCAAGGCCATAATTTTCCGTGACAAGAGTATTGAAATTACTGATATTCCCGATTCGTACCGTGAAAAATATAATGAGGCAAAAAAGCATCTGATTGAAACTCTGGCTGATTTTGATGACAAGGTTATGGAATTCTATCTCGAAGAAAAAGAAGTCTCGGTTGATATGCTTAAGAAGGCCGCACGTAAAGCAACTTTGAAACTCATCATCACACCTGTGTTTTGCGGCGCTGCCTACAAAAATAAAGGTGTTGAAATGCTGCTTGATGCAGTGGTTGATTATCTCCCTTCTCCCATCGACGTTGGCGCTGTAATGGGTACTGATATTGACGACCCGGAAAAATTCCATCCGCGTTGTCCTTCCGTGAAAGATCCTTTTGCTGCCCTCGCTTTCAAGATTATCCATGATCCTTTTGTAGGCCAGCAGACATTTATTCGTATTTATTCAGGAATGCTGAGCGGAGGGATGAAAATTTTCAATTCTGCCAAAGCTAAACCCGAACATACCGGCCGGATATTTAAAATACATGCCAAGGAAAGAGTAGAGGTCAGCGAAGCGGGGCCGGGTGATATTGTGGCGCTTATCGGGATGAAATTTACCAAGACAGGCGATACTCTTTGCGATATAGACCATAAGGTGCTCCTCGAATCCATTCATGTTCCGCCATCTGTGATTGAAATGAAAATAACTCCATTAGCAAGAAAAGAACAAGAGAAATTAGGTGAATCACTCAAAAAACTTTCCAACGAAGATCCTTCATTTCATATGAGGGTGGACGAAGAAACCAACGAGACCATCATTTCAGGCATGGGAGAACTTCATCTTGAAATAATAGTTGACAGGCTGAAGCACGAATTCGGGGTGGAAGTGGAAGTCGGCGAGCCCTCGGTTGCATACAGGGAAACTATTACGGCAGAGGTGGAATCCAATTATAAACATGTGAAGCAGTCCGGTGGCAAAGGTCAGTACGCGCATACTATTTTCCGCATCGAACCCAATGAAGGCAAAGGCTACGAATTCATTGACAAGATCAGGGGCGGAGCCATTCCTTCAGAATATATCGTTTCCGTGAACAAAGGTATTCAGAAAACCATGGCAGAGGGTGTATTGACAAATTTCCCGGTGATTGATGTAAAAGTAGTGCTGACAGATGGGAATTTTCACCCGGTTGATTCATCTGATATGGCCTTCCAGACCTGTGCCTCCATATGTTTCAAACAGGGATTCATGAAAGCCGGCCCGATTTTGCTTGAGCCTGTTATGAAAATAGAGATCAATACTCCTGACGATTATATCGGGGATGTTTCCGGTAACCTGAATAAAAGACGTGGACGGATAGAGTCTGTTCGCCGCTACCGTAAAGGATCACAGAAGATCAACGGCCTGGTTCCCCTGATGGAAATGTTCGGTTATTCCACGGTACTGAGAAACCTCTCAAGCGGCAGGGCAAACTATTCCATGGAGTTTTACAAATACCTGCCCGTACCAAAAGCCATCCAGGAAGAAGTGCTGAAGAAAATGGCCGAGAAGAATAGGGTTGGAGGATAGTTGGAAACGTCAGGTTAATACTTTTGTTTTCATGGAAGTACTGTTGTTTTCAATGTCTTCATGGTGCCTGGATTCCCAATTGTTTACAAATGTTTTTACAAAGCCGGTTATCTAATTCTTTATGTCTTGGAACGGCTGAAAGATTATCATTTGTCGGATTTTCCCAAATCGAATGATTGCTTCCCTGGCGCAATAATATACAACCATTGGCTTTGAGATGTCTTTCAAAATGCAATCTTTTCATTGTGCAAACAGTAATCTGCGTTTTACAATTTTTCTTTTTATATAATCATTTTCTAATTGTTTTTTCTGAAGTTTTAAAAGAAGTTTTAATGCATCTCTCAAATTATCTTTTAATTCGTCAATAGTTTTACCTTGTGACAAAGCAGCAGGATATTCTTCAATTTGTCCGACATAATAATCGTTTTCACCTTTTTCAATTATCATCGTTAATTCCATTGTTTTCATTCACAATAAATTTTATGATTACTTTTTGCAGATATATGATATTTCACTATTATTGTTATACTTATTAATACTTTGTAAAGGTTAATCTGTGTCTAATTATACGAAAGCCCACCCACTAACAATCTGTTAACAATTACAATTATAGCAAGAAATATCAGCAACCGATAATTAAAGCTGTTAATATTTATAATATCCTGGTTCAATATACGCTTTGGATATTTTGCATTAAGTGCATAGCCGTAAGTCCACATAATGGCAAAGGGACTGCATACCGGGGCAATCAGGCTGGCAAATGTTGGAATCGGTATATTGAGCAAAGTTGTAATAATTATTCCGAAAAACAAAGGATACATAATCAGCGATCTGATAAAAGGAAATCTCAGTTCTTTAGTCGTTGCAATTTCTTCAGTAGCCAGATCCACAAAATATTTTACCAGGTCACGCATCATAAAAAACAATAAAATTACTCCGACCACTGCAATTGTAACGGTCAACCAGGTTGAAAAATGTAATGCGTTACAAATGTAACCTGTATCACCATAAGGAAAAACAGGCGCTATGATCAGATAGCCAAATACTCCGATATAGCCAAATGCTGACATGTACAAATTGAACAGGAATAGCAGATTCTTTTTTCTTTGAAAGAAACAGATAATATGAAAAAAAACACCAATGAATAAACTGACCGCAGGACCGGCAGCTTTGATGAAAATTATTTTAGAAATTGATAATTCGTCTGTATTGTTCGAAACATAATTGTGGTATAATATATTTTCCTTCACATGTACCAGAATACCTGCCAGGTAATGCCCGCATTCATGCAGGGTCATTTCTGCAATGGAGGCAATTACAAAAAGAATAGTAGAATTTATGATCAGATAATTGTAGTTTTTTTTCATTTTTTTCATTATTCAAATTTTTCAAGATATTTATTACAATCTGTCGTACATTTTGGTAAATCCTTCATTATGTCAAATAATTTACTTATTGATTTTTGTTTATTAAGTACCTTTTTCAATAAAAAATAATTTTTGCTGTAATTTTCATTCTTCAGCAAATATGCATTATTAATATGGAAATCAAACCTGTCTTTCTGGAAGGTATTACAATTAAGTAAAATTGCGGAAATTTTCTTTTCACAA
The DNA here is from genome assembly GCA_026391255.1 of Bacteroidia bacterium. Classification (GTDB taxonomy): domain Bacteria; phylum Bacteroidota; class Bacteroidia; order Bacteroidales; family JAPLDU01; genus JAPLDU01. The sequence continues at coordinate 76,536 of JAPLDU010000018.1, forward strand.
TTTGTATGATATGTCAATGCTTTAACAGGATTATTATTGATTTTTGATATATATTTATTGATGGATAAATATATTTTCTCATTAGTTTTCACCTGGTTTTCTGCTGATTTAATGTCCAGTTCAGGATCTGCCTGTGCAAAAATGATTGTTCCATAATTACCAATTACATCACACAGCGCTTCTTCGTACTCGTAAGGGATAGCAAAGTCCTGCTGCCTGATGTAATGATGCGTAAGTTCATGTAATATTATAAATGATTGCGCCTCCTTTGTATAATTGAGAAATCTTTTATTCAGTTCTGAAAAATAGTTTGCATAGGTTTTATAACAAAATACCTGATATCCATAAGATATTAATTCTGTTTCTTTTTCTTTGGCTTTTTCCTCATCTGTTCCGATATACTGGTAATCGGATTTAAACTCCCGGGGACATTTTATTTTGTCGGGCAGAGAGATAAACAAATAAAGATATGGATTGTCCTCTTCTGAAAACCGGGTGTAGAATTCACCTGTTAATTCAGTTTCGAATTCTCTGAAAGCAAATGCTTTTACTTTTTCAATAAATAATGAATCATAATTCGCAGCAAAGAGATTATTAAAAATAAACTGTAAAAATAATATGAGGAATATTTTTGATCTGCTCATTTACCTGCCTCTGTCTAAATGATTATCTGATTTTTTAAATTATCACATTATCACATTATTAAATTATCACATTTTCAAATTATATTTACCTGATCAGCATCAGCTTCCCCGTTATCTTCTTTTCATTTTGATTAATTATAACATAGTATAATCCCGGCAGGCAAGCTGATATATCAATAATTGCTTCATTATTCCCATTAATATTAGATTTCGGCATTCTGATTTCTTTTCCCAGTACGTCAAACACCCGGATCACGGGACTTTCCATGTTGTTAAGTGAAATATTGAATATTCCTGTGGAAGGATTGGGATAGATATAACACTCACTAATGCCTGCTATCTGGTCAATATCTTCCATTCCGCAGACTTTCGGCTCAACCTTCAGAGAAGTAGTGAAAGTACTGGAGTAAGTTGTCACCGGGTTCCAGTTGCCATTCATCATTACGAAGAAAGTGTTGGTTCCGCCGGCGCCTCTTGGAAATGCATGAAGTACAGCAAAGGTATCGGCAGCATTATAATTTACTTCATAACCAACAAAAAAGTCACCCCCGGTTGATACTGTGGGAATAAAGGAAATATATTTTGCAACCCCTGGAGTGAACTGGCTGATCAATACATGTTCCGAATACAGTTCGTTACCGGGCAATGCTCCGCCGCTCCAAACCTTAATGGTGATATAGGAATTCGAATTACCGAAATAAGTTTTCCCGGCAGTGATATTCACCCCATACACAAAATGTCCTTCAGTACTGGTATATTTTTCAGCAAAATCAGTGAAATTATGCTGATTCTGACCAGACCAGTAGCCCCATTCTCCGCTGCCAAAACCATACAGGGCGAGAGTTTCTGTCTGGGCAATATTGCTGACTATTTCACAACCGACCGTAACGGTGATATATGTGGTTCTGGTAAGAGTATTACTTCCTGTGGCATTAGTAACCGTAAGGCTAACAGGGTAAATGCCCGGTGTTAAATAGCTGATGTTGTTGGGATGTTGTGATGTTGACATAGTCAGTACAGCATTCGGAAATGACCATAACCATGATGTGACATTACCGACGGAAAGATCATAGAAAGAAATACTGCTTCCTGCCATGACTGTTGTGGAAGAAGCAACGAAATCAGCCACAGGCAGGTTATTACCATAATACGGGTCGTAACCGTTCACATTGGCCACACCGGTATTACCCGGATCAAGCCAGTGCTTCAACTGCTGGCTCTGATCAGAATAATCGGCCCATGAACGGCAGAACTTGGCAAAATAATCATTTACCGAACTGGCACAGGTGGCTTCACCCCCGGTCAGGTCTCCCACAATACGGTGATACTCATCAAAAAGCGGAGATCCGGAAGAACCTCCTTCTGTAGTGCCAAGGTCCCAGGCAAGGATTTGCCAGTGACTGTTCACATCGTAAGTGGCACCGTAGTCACCTGTTACCGGCGGGTCATAATCCTTTGAAATCTTTTTCACATCTCCCTGCGGATGATGTATGCAAACCGTTCGTTTGGCTGCTGCGGCCAGATTATTCCAACCTGCATAATAAGGATTGAAAGAAGCGGGAGGGATCTCATCCAGTTCTACCAACGAGAAATCCAGCGCATTTGTAGTCGCCTTGAGCGTTGAGCCTGCCACAGTCTGTGATACGGAACCGTCTGGTCCATGACAACTCGGGCTTTCGTAATTAAAATAGAGAATGAGGTTGGATGCTGCAGTCTGCGAACTGAGACAATGGTCAGCCGTGAGAAAATAAGGTGTACCGTCATTGGCCGTATTGTTTACCAGTGAACCGCTGCATAGCGTTCCACCCGTAAGAAGCCTGCAGACTGAGTGTTTTTCTCTTTGCCACTGATCGCCCTCGGGACAATTGATATCCACGTTGCAACTGCCCGAATGACCATAACTTCCATCCTTTTCAATGAACCTGAATATATTACGGAAATCATGTCCCACTTCAGCTATCTCAAGTGTGCCTCTGAATCCGGTGGTTGCAGGTTCGTCGTACTCAACTATCACCTTTTCTCCCGGGAAAGGAGCAACAGGCAGAATATTATCAGGTTTGTTATTTTTTTCGGTAAAAGCGCCAAATATATTCGTCATTTCAGCATTGTAAAGGAAAACCCTGCCTCCCGGTGGTATATGGTAGTTATGAAATATTAATGACAAAGAAAACGCGCCCGCTGAACGGATACCGATTCTCCAGATTTTACTGCCATCCGGCAAAATCGTCCATTTCCCGGAATGATCCATATCAAAAGCTGTTTCGATCATCACGGCATAATGCAGGGGCTTGCTGAGATCATTCTCATTTTCTGTAAGGTAAAACCGGCCTGGATCAACCGGAGGAAGATCAATAAAATCAATGTTTCCAGCCATCTTCATTGACTTGCAGGCCGGGATTCCTGGTTCACTGAGTTGAGCCGGTGCCTGGTCAAAAGCTGACCATATAAGCAATACAGATAGTAATATTTTATTTTTCATTTGAACATTATTCATTTCAGACTGTAAATTTAGTAATTCTGATTGTTGCTTATGGCAGAAAATCTGATAAAAAAAGGAGCCTCATATTCAAGACTCCTTATTTTGTAACAATTCAGGTTGTTTATTATGTAGAATGAAAATGTAAGTCGTAAGTCATAAGTCGTATGTCGTAATTTGCAATTCGTAACTCATCACTCATCACTCATCACTCATCACTTCTTTCTTGTTTACCTGATTAGTGAAATCTGCCTGTTGATAACCATAGATCCGGCAATAATATCAAAATAATAGATACCAGATGGCAGCATGCTCATGTTTATCTGCATCACCGACTGTAAATGCGGTTTAAAATTGGAATATACTTCCTGGCCCAGAGAGTTGTATACCCTGACAATAGTATTATCATGCATTGAATTTCTAAAGTCAATATTCACATAATCATTAGCCGGGTTGGGATATATTGAGATATCAGCCTTGTCAGGATCAATTATTCCATTTGTACTTGTAATTGTGACGTATTCAGTCTTTGAGCTTGATAATCCGTTGCTCGAATTAGCAGTAAGGGTTACAGGGTAGGTGCCTGCAATTTCGAAAACTCTGCTGGGGCTGGTAACTACAGATGTAAGTGTTCCTGAAGCACCCTGGAAATTCCATTGATAGGTGGTTGTTGTACCAGCTTCTGAACTGGTGACTGAAGTATTATTGAATTTGATATTTGTTCCACCCGGAGCTGTAGCCAGGCTGGGGTAAAAATCTGCAATAGGAGGGAAGTTGGTACAATCTTCATTTTTGCCTTGTAATGTTGCAGGGTTGCTTCCATCCGGTGCAAGCCAGTCTTTCAGCCTGCTACTGGCCGTAGATCCGTTTGATGCCCATGAATAGGAGAATTTACCATAAAAATCAGCCTTATCGGGACCTGAACCGGATCCGGCGCCACCGGCAGTACAGGCTGATAATCCACCGCTCAGGGTCCCGACAACCAAACCTTCATTATTAAATATGGGAGAACCTGATGAACCCGGTTCTGTGACGCCATCGCCATGTGTGGTTGGCGACCAGACAACGTTCCAGTGCGTGTTGCCATAATTTGCCAGGGTAGTGGTATATGTTGAAATTTTCTTGACATCACCTGCCGGATGATGAATCCCTGTTCCGCTTGGACTGGCAGTATTGGTTGAACGCCAGCCATTGAAATAGGGATTTACGGATGTGGGAACATACTTATTCAGTAATACCAGGAAGAAATCCGATCCGGTCCAGGGGCCGTTTGCTTTTAATGAGGACCCCGTTATCGTTACAGGAACAGGCTCAGCCTCAGTAGTAATATTACAACCAGTTCTTTCATAATTAAAATAAAAAACCCATTGAAGCAAATCACCAGTAGTATAGCCATCGGAGCAATGATTGGCAGTCAGAATATAAGGCAGACAATCGCCCGCACTATTGTTTACCAGCGAACCGGAGCACCATCCATAACTGGAACCATCTTTAACCCCAATCCTGACCACACTTCTTTTCTGGTTCTGCCAGTTGGCGCTTTCAGAGCAGTTCACATCCACTTCGCAGCTTTTGGAACTGTTGTATTCAAGAGTGTTAGTATTTTTAAAAAGAAAATTTACTGCCCGGTAAGCATAACATATTTCATTAATTGAAATGATGGATTGTCTCCTGACTGCGGCAGGTTCATAATATTCGAGCGTGGCTGTTTCACCTTGCACCAGTTCGTTGGCAAACAAACCGGATGCTGGATTATTATCTTCGGTATATGAGCCAAGTAACTGGGTATTATCTTCATTATATATAAACAATTTTGCACCTTTCGGTAAAAAGAAGTTATCGTAATAAATACCAAGTCCCATTGCACCTTTTGCAGAGATTTTCAGTCGCCATAACCTGTCACCGTCAGGAAGATCATTCCAGGTGCCTGAGTTGTCCAATGTGAAATCCGTCTCAATTCCAACGCCATACCTGTACAACACATCTTTTTGGGCACGTTCGTCATCCTCCGCTTTTAATGCGAAAGGATCAGGAGGTTGAAGAAACCTCACATCAAATGTGGCCGGTAGTCCTTTAATTGTATAACTGAGGGGCTGACCTCCATAACTGATCTGTGAATAGGATTTTACAAAACAGCAAATGATCAGAATTGCAGTAAGAAAAATAACAGATAATGTTTTTATATTCATATTCAGGTACTTATAAAACAAATGGGTATTTTAAAATGCGGCGCAAGTTATATAAAAACGTCCGGCCGGCAAAAAGATTTAATATACTGAAGGTTTTTAATGTAAAATTAACTGATACTAACTCTAAATGCTAAAAGCCTACAGCCTAAATACCTTAAGAGCTATTTCTTCCTGGTAACTTCGTGAAAGCATTTCCTGCATAAGGGTTCGTAATTATCTTTCTCTCCAATCAGAATTTGTTTGTCAGCCGGGGAAAGCCTGTGTGAATAGTGAGCCAGGTCACCGCAATTCATACATATAGCATGCACCTTGGTAATATATTCAGCGGTAGCCATTAATGCCGGAATAGGGCCAAAGGGTTTACCCCTGAAATCCATGTCGAGTCCGGCAACGATCACTCTTAATCCCTGCCCGGCCAGCTCATTGCACACTTCCACTATGTTCATGTCAAAAAACTGTGCTTCATCAATACCAATCACATCCACATTATTGGCAAGCAATAAAATATTGCCCGACGATTCAACAGGAGTGGACAGGATAGCATTTGCATCGTGCGATACCACTTCATTTTCAGAATAACGGTTGTCAATGTTGGGTTTGAAAATCTCCACCCTTTGCTTTGCGATAGTGGCACGCTTCAATCTCCTGATGAGTTCTTCCGTTTTTCCTGAAAACATTGATCCGACAATCAATTCTATCCAGCCCGACCGTAGCGAATTATTTTTTGAATTCTCAAGAAACATGGGAAAAATTTAATCAATACTCTATAATATAGCATATAAAATTGAAAGATAATAAGTTACATGCAAAAAGCAAAAGCGAACATTATAAATTATAAAAAAAAAATTAATTTATAATAACTCGTAATTTAAAACTTTATAAACTTTATAACTTTTAACTTTATAAACTCAGATACTTATATTTTTATCGAATCGTTACTTTTACAAACTTACAATTTCTTATTTATTTTAAAAAATATTCTCATGGATATTAAAAGCCTCATAGGATATATCAATCGTGACATTCGTGATATTGGTGAACTGACTGCTTCTTTCTCAGGTTATGACAAGATACCTCAGTTCGACATGGATCTGACATTGTCAAAAATCAAGACCATTGCCGAAGAACTTGAAATGCTGGAAAAGCTTAATTCAGGCATTGCCGTTTCGGTTAATAAGCAGGTTGTCAATGAAAAAGAGGAAGTTAAATCTAATACGGTTCCACCGGAGCAATCAAAAATTCATAATGTACAGGTTAAATCAGCAAATTCAACCCTGACCGTGACAAATCAGATGACTACTAAACAGTTTGAAGTAATGGTAAATGAAGAACCTCAGCCGGAAGTACTACCTGAATTAGAGAAGGAGATTTCAAAACAATTGACCGAGACATTAAAAAATAAAAAGAAATCACCACCTGTTGAGAACGTTGAAGTTGTTCTTCAAGCGACAGATATTAAGGATGTTATTAAAGAGAACAAAGAAAAGCCTGAGGATAAACATAAAAAAGAAGAAATTCCTGCTAAAAAGCCCCTGGGTGACCGTCTGAAGAATGAAAAGCGTTCCCTGATAGACGTGATTTCTGAGAATATCCCTGAAAATGGAATAAAGCTCAAGCTGAAATCCAATCCAATATCTGATATCCGCACAGCGATTTCTCTGAATGATAAAATCTGGTTTGTAAAGGAATTGTTTGACGGTGACACAAACAGTATGAATATTGCCATCGATAAACTGAATACCCTGGATAGCTTTGAAAAGGCAATGGAATACATAAATGCAAATTTTAGCTGGGATATTGATAATGTGCCTGCCAGCAAATTTATTTCATTGATCGAACGACGGTACTTATAATAGTTATGAGTTATGAGTTATGAGTATTAGGCTGAGTGATGAGTTTTCAAGAAATTTATTCGTCGCTTCGTTCGCTAAGTTCGCCCCGTCACTTAGGCGCTAAAGACAGCAAACTTACCAATATGTTGTCGCTAATCTTATTCCAGTGAAACGGATTTAATTTTCAAATTTGCACATTTTCAAATTTTCAAATTAAGATTTAATTTTCAAATTTGCACATTTTCAAATTTTCAAATTAATTTAGTGCCTGTTGCCAGAATTATGAAAAAAGCATTGATTTTGATATTGATATCATTTTTCCCCTTAAGCCTGCTGCCACAGGTGACCGACTATGCCCGCAGGCAGGTTGAAATACTCACATCTCCCGGTTTTTACGGAAGAGGTTATGTAAAAAAAGGAGATCACATTGCTTCAGAATACATCAGTCAGCAATTCAAAACCTTCGGACTGGAGCATTTCAGCAAGTCTTATTTCCAGGATTATGATTTTCCGGTAAATACTTTTCCGTCAGACATCCTTGTGCAGGTTGAAAATGTTGTGCTGGAACCGGGTGTTGATTACCTGGTTGGCGCAACATCCGGTTCCTGCAAAGGGACTTATCCCGTTGCCTGGATCAATAAAAAAGTGGTGGATTTCCCGGATGCTTTCAGAAATATGCTCAGCAACGATCTCAAAAATTACTTTATCGCCATTGATACAACGGGTATAAAGGATAAAGATTACCTTAACCTCATTGAAATGATCAGAAAAGAAAACCCGGTTAAAGCCAGGGGGATCGTAGAAATTCAACATGGCAACTTAGTTCATCGGATCAGGAAGACAGCACTTGGTTATCCGGTGATTGAGATCAGGAATGGGAAATTAACGCCTGATAACAAGAATATTACTGTAAACATCAGGAATAAATTTATAAAAAAATATAAAACCAGGAATGTCATTGGATTTATAAAAGGCCGGGTGGATACATTTGTAGTATTCACGGCTCATTATGATCATCTGGGAATGCTTGGTAAAAAAACAATGTTTCCGGGCGCTAATGATAATGCTTCAGGGACTGCCATGGTACTAAGCCTGGCACGTTATTTCTCTGCTTCCGTAGAAAAGCCTCATTATTCCGTGGCTTTTATGTTGTTCAGCGGGGAAGAGGCCGGACTGATGGGTTCAAAATATTATGCTTCAAATCCACTATTCCCGTTAGAAAAAATAAAGGTATTATTTAATACAGACCTTGTCGGGACAGGCGAAGACGGGATTAATGTTGCTGAAGGTACCGTTTTAAAAAAGGAATTTAACCGCCTTGATTCAATTAATTCGTTGAAGAAATACTTTGTTAAGGTCAATGCCAGTGCACCCGCCGCTAACAGTGATCAGTCTCCATTTTATGACAAGGGCGTGAAAGCCTTATTTATTCTGACACTGGGTAATTATAAGGAATATCATAACATTTATGATAAAGCAGAAGGTTTGCCATTATCCAGGTTTGACGAGCTTTTCAGCCTTCTCAGGGACTATGCGGAACTGAAGAATTAATGGGAATATTTTTATGATCTGTTTTGAATCCGATTAAATAGGTTATTCTTGAACTTGTTGCGTCTAAATTAATAAACGCAAATGACGCTAATGCCGCAAATTCTTTTGCAAAATCTACTAATGAGGGAATATTAATAACCTGAACTAACGCCTCAATAGGCAAAGTCCATACTGTATCAGGGGGTTGTTATGGAAACAGGGATCACTTTACCATTTATTATATTCATTGCATGAACAGCAAAACTGGCAATATATTCTGCCATTTCCATTGAGCTTATTTTTGACTTGTATCCAGGGAATGCTTCCTCCAGCATTTCAGTCTGTACAGAACCAAGCGCTAAACAATTTACAGAAATGTTCCTGTCCTTCAATTCCTCAGCCAGGCATTCTGTAAGGCAGGCAAGAGCTGCCTTTGAAGCGCTGTAAACAGACAATCCGGGGAATTTGGCGCTGCCCTGAAACCCACCCATACTGCCAATATTTACAATATGACTATGACCAGAAATACCCATCAGTGGCAGAAGAGCCTGAATCAGTATTGATGGTGCAAAAAAGTTGGTGTTAAAAACCTGGTGCATCTCCCGGCTGCTGAACTTTTCAAACGACTGAACCAGCATCAATCCGGCATTATTAATTAATATATCAACATGGGGAAAATAACCGGAAATTTTCTCAGCCAGTTTACCGGAATCAGAAACAAGATCGTTTAGGTCAATGCTCATAGTTCTGACCAATGAACCCGGAATTGAAGCCAGACAATAGTTTTTCAGTTTTTCAAGATGGAGTGGGTTTCTTGAAATAGCAAGCAGACTGTTGCTATTATCCCTTGCAAATACTTTAACCAGCTCGTATCCGATTCCTCTGCCGGCTCCGGTTATTATGATATTCATAATCAGATTATGCTATTATATATTAACTTAAAGTCATTTAGACTATAGACTATTAGACTGTTAGAATGTTAGGTAGAAGAAATTTAATGATATAACCATTTTAATCTTTGTCATAATGCATGATACATGATACTTTTCTAAAAACCTATAGTCTAATAGCCTACAGCCTAAATGAAAAAAAAACCGCCGGCAAATTACGGCGGTTTTTTCCAGGTTACGAATTTTAATGAAAGTTTCGTGCAAAGTCAACTATTTTGCGAACACTTTCAGCGCTTGGTTCCGGATTTACTTTATCAAGTAATTCAAAAACGTCGCTGTACTCGCTGAAGTCATCGCTGACAAATTCATCAGCGGTAAGTAACAGGTTTTGATAGCATTCGAAATTGTTGACCAGATAAACTAGCGTAGAGGTTTTTCTCATAGGCAAAATTTGTTACTCAATTAAAACGCATCTGCAAAAAGAATATTTTGCAGTGAGCAACAATTATTCAAGACAAATGAGAAGGAGCTATCCTTTTGTTTATCAGTTATTCGTAAGGCTCAGTTGTTTTTGAGCAATGAGTTTTCGCAGGTTAATCAGTGCATAACGCATCCTGCCCAAAGCAGTATTTATACTTACATCGGTTTGCTCGGCTATCTCCTTGAAACTTAGTCCGACATAATGACGCAGTATTACAACCTGTTTCTGGTCTTCGGGAAGTTCTTCAATCAATCTGCGAACATCATCGTTGATCTGATCCTGGATAAGTACCTGTTCAACCGTTCGGTCAGAAAATTTAGAATGATTGAAAATATCAATATCCGAATCATCATTCGAAATGGTGTTCAGATGTTTCTCTTTCCTGAAATGATCAATGATCAGGTTATGCGCAATACGAACTACCCAGGAAACAAATTTGCCTTTATCCTGGTACTTGCCATGACGCAATGATTTAATAACCTTAATAAAGGTATCCTGAAAAATATCTTCAGCAAGCTGTGGACTTTTAACTAGCAGCAGGATGTAGGTGTATATCCTGCTTTTATGACGGTTAATTAAAATTTCAATGCTTGACTGATTTCCCTGCATGAACTGTAATACCAGTTCATTATCCGACAAATTTAAGTCTGACATATTTCTATTTTTTTATGATCAAAAAGTAGAAATTCACTCGATAATCAGTCCTCCATATTTTATTTTAATACTATTGAAATTTATTTCACGTTGCAAGTGTACGAAAATTATTCCGTGTTACCAAATAATTATTGTTAAATTTTTATAATTATCCCAAAATACTTTAAAATTGATGACAGACGACAAAGATAATCATTATATCATTATCAAGGGTGCACGTGTTCACAACCTTAAAAACATTGACATTGCCATACGCCGGAATAAGCTGGTGGTAATTACTGGATTATCAGGTTCGGGGAAATCTTCCCTGGCATTTGACACATTATATGCCGAAGGTCAAAGAAGATATGTCGAGAGTCTTTCATCCTATGCCAGGCAGTTCCTTGGCCGGATCAGCAAGCCGGATGTTGATTTCATTAAAGGGATTCCTCCTGCCATTGCTATTGAGCAAAAGGTGAATACCATGAATCCCCGCTCAACAGTTGGAACTTCTACTGAAATATATGATTACCTCAAGTTATTGTATGCTCGGATTGGCAGGACTATATCCCCGGTATCGGGTAACCAGGTGAGAAGACACTCGGTGACTGATGTTGTTGATTATGTTCTTTCATTGCCACATGGCAGCCGGGTGATGATTGAATCACCACTGCAAAGGGATCATGGGAGGGAACTCTTCAGGCAACTGGAAGTATTGCAGCAACAGGGCTTCACAAGACTGGATGTCGGCGATGTTATGAAAAAGATCAGCGATGTAGTATTTGACCCTGATGCACTTAACCCTGATATGGACATCAGTTTAGTGATAGACAGGATGGAAGTTAACAAGAATGATGCTGATTTTAGCGCACGTGCGGCCGATTCGGTACAGTTAGCTTTTTATGAAGGCAATGGAACCTGCATAGTGAAAATGGTTACCGAAGAGGATGGAAAAAGCAAAAAATCTCCTGTACCAGAATATTCCGGTCAAACAGTTACTTTTTCAAACAGGTTCGAAGCAGACGGGATTATTTTCGAGGATCCTTCGGTGCATATGTTCAGCTTTAATAACCCGATAGGAGCCTGCAAGACGTGCGAGGGCTTCGGGCGAATTATCGGAATTGATAAAGACCTGGTGATCCCGAATAAAAGCCTCAGCATTTTTAATGATGCCGTGGCATGCTGGAAAGGGGAGAAGCTCAGCCAGTGGAAAGAACGCCTGGTCTATACTGCAGATAAATTCAATTTCCCTGTACATAAACCTTATTTTGAACTGACCGATGACCAAAAGAAATTAATATGGACAGGCAATAAATATTTTGATGGGCTGGATGAGTTCTTTTCCATGCTTGAACGCGATAATTATAAAATTCAGAACCGGGTGATGCTTGCCCGTTACAGGGGAAAAACCATATGTCCCGATTGCAGAGGAACGCGTTTAAAGAAAGAAGCCGGTTATGTCAGGGTAAGTGACAGGTCTATTCATGAACTGGTGCTTATGCCGGTAGATCAATTGCTTAATTTTTTTCAGGAATTATCTTTTTCCGATTATGAAAATAAACTGGTAAAAAGAATTTATATTGAGATTGTCAACCGACTCGGTTATTTGTGTGATGTAGGCCTGGGTTACCTTACCCTGAACCGTTTATCGAATACATTATCGGGCGGGGAATCTCAAAGGATAAACCTGGCTACTTCTTTGGGCAGCAGCTTAGTCGGATCTCTTTATATCCTCGATGAGCCCAGTATCGGTCTTCATCCCCGCGACAGTGAAAGGCTGATCAGTGTTTTAAGAAAATTACAAAAATTGGGCAATACTGTGGTAGTGGTCGAACATGATGAAAAAATCATCAGGGAAGCAGATGAAATTATCGATATGGGTCCATTGGCCGGAATACTTGGTGGTGAAGTGGTTTTTCACGGAGATCATAAAAAATTGATGGCTGATTCAGGTCAAAGCCTTACTGCAGCCTATATGACAGGTAAAATGAAAATTGATTACCCCCAGACACGCAGGAAATGGAACAATTATATTGAGGTCACCGGCGCCAGGGAAAATAACCTGAAAAACCTCCATGTAAAATTTCCCCTGAATATTATTACGGTGGTGACTGGTGTAAGTGGTTCGGGAAAATCATCATTAATAAAAAATATCCTATATCGCTCATTGAAGAGAATTTTTGGCGGTAGTGCAGAAAAAGCGGGCGATTGCGATGCTGTAACTGGTGATCTTCACCTGATCACCGATGTCGAATTTGTCGACCAGAACCCTATTGGCAGATCAAGCCGTTCTAACCCTGTAACATATATCAAGGCTTATGATGATATACGAAAGTTGTTCAGTGAACAACCTCTTTCAAAACATAACGGTTTCCAGGCAGGGCATTTTTCTTTTAATATTGAGGGAGGCAGGTGTGAAGAATGCCAGGGTGACGGGTACATCAAGGTGGAAATGCAATTCATGGCCGATGTTACACTTGAATGTGAAAGCTGCCATGGTAAACGGTTCAAGGAAGATGTACTGGATGTAAAGTTCCGGGATAAAAGCATTTTTGATATTCTTGAATTGTCAGTTGATGAAGCCATTGAATTCTTTGGGGAATCAAAAGACTCATCCGCAATAAGAGTGGCACACCGGCTGAAACCCTTGTCTGATGTAGGCCTGGGTTATGTAAAGCTCGGGCAGGCGTCATCAACTCTGAGCGGCGGGGAATCGCAACGAATCAAACTGGCTTCATTTCTCGCAAAAGAAAAAAGCGATGAATCAATTCTGTTTATGTTTGACGAACCTACCACCGGCCTGCATTTTCATGATATAAGCAAATTGCTGGATGCCTTCAATGCCCTGATACGCCGTAAACATACCATAATAATCATAGAGCATAACCTTGAAATCATCAAATGTGCCGACTGGGTTATCGATCTTGGTAAAGAAGGCGGACTGAATGGCGGGAATATAGTATTTGAAGGAACTCCTGAAAACCTGGCCGGTTGCAAAGAATCATACACGGCAAAATACCTGGCAGGCAAACTATAAACTGATCACTCCGCATTCCATTTATTATCCTCGTCATAGTCTTAGTCTTAGTCCTCGTCATAGTCTTAGTCTTAGTCCTAGTCCTAGTCCTAGTCCTGGTCTTAATTAGAAATCTGACTAAGTCAAAGACTAGGATTAGGACTAAGATTAGGATTAGCTTTCTGAACTCCAGTATTACATTGATGAAAACATCAGATTGCATCCCCTGATATCGGTATTATCCATTCTTCCAAGAATCTCAAAACTGCCGTCAGTATTGATCTTCCCGATGTCTTTACTTTCTATGAAGGAGCATGACCATATATTTGCAAGGTCGATGATATTTACGCCACCGGCAATGCCTGTTTCAATACAGGAGAAAGGATCGTATATATCACGGATAAAAACGCGCATCCAGGGAGGGCTGAAAAAACGGCCATTGCCCCGGGAATAGGCCTGTGATAGCAATTCCGTCATTCCGTACTCCGAATGTACCTGGTCAATTCCGAACGCATGACGTAAAATGTCATGAAGTTCAATCCTGGTAATCTCATTCCTCCTACCTTTCATCCCGCCTGTCTCCATAACTATGGTATTACTGAGGACCGGCCTGTATTTCTCAGCAAAATCAAGAAGAGCAAAACTAACACCAATCAACAATGTTTTTTGCTGCGTCTTTTCATTTAAAAGAAGAAGTTGGTTAAGAGCATCAAAATCATGTGCAAAGAAACCCTGACCATTACATTTGCTCAGTTCCATCAGTCCCTTCACCATATAAATTAATGAGGCGCCTGTCCGTTCAAGATAAGAAGGTAAAAGTGCCAGAATGCAGTAATCACCTATGTTTCCGTAGAAGCGGGTAAATGTTCTGCTGTAACTTTCCCTGTACAAGTCCAGAGAATGCACAAAATGCCTGGAAGCTTCCATTCCGGTAGTTCCCGAGCTGAGAAATATTTCTTCAGCATTCATGGAGTTTGTTATTACGCGATGAACTTTGAAAAACTCTGCAGGCATAAAAGGAATATCCTGCAATTGCTTAATTTGCAGGTAATCTGTTTTCAGATATGAAAGGTAATCAAAGTATACGGGACAATGAACTGCCTGGAATCGGAAAATCTGCATGGCTGCTTCGTGGAAATCAGCTTCATCCCTTATCTCAAAAATATCTTTTTCAAAATGGGATATCTCCTCAATGACCTTGTTGTCCGGTTTTTGCATGCGGCAAAATAAATCAAAATCCTGAGTAATTAACATTCTGCCCTGTTTGTTGTTAATAAATTTGACGGGAATTAGGAAAAAAATACCTTTATTTTACACCGATGAATGCGCTTGGTTATATCGTGTTAAACTACATCATATGTTAATTGCAGTATGTGGTTCATCGGGGTTTATTGGTAAGGAACTTTGTGTTCACTTAATCAACCTGGGTCATGAAATCGTGCCGGTAAGGAAGAAAGATTTTCAGCTTCCTATCCACGATTTTAAAGAAATCCTGAGGGAGACGGATATTTTTATCAACCTTGCCGGAGCGCCAGTTGGTAAAAGGTGGACAAATACCTATAAGAAGCAACTTTATCACAGCAGGATAGACCCTGTCGATAAGGTGCTTACGGCAATGCGTCTGCTTAAAGACCGCCCCAGGATATTTATTTCTGCCTCAGCGATAGGAATTTATAATTGTACCGATATTCATACTGAGGAAAGCCCGGATTTCGGAGATAATTTCCTGTCGGAACTGGTGATTAATTGGGAAAAGGAAGTTCTGAAAGCCAGGGAACTTGTCAATGTAAGAGTTATTATTTTCAGGCTGAGTGTAGTATTAGGGCGCAATGGCGGAGCATTTCCAAAGATGGCTTTACCTTTCAGGTTTGGCATTGGAGGGCGGATTGGCAATGGCAGGCAACATTTTTCATTTGTTCATATCGAAGATGTAATCAGGGCGATTGATTTTGTCATTGAACATCCTGAAACAGAAGGAATATATAACCTTGCCGCTCCTGAGACGGTTACAAACCGCATTTTTACAAAAACACTTGCCGGCATCATGCACAGACCCGGGTTCTTTGTAGTACCTTCCTTCCTTCTGAAATTACGGTATGGAAAAGCATCCTCAATATTGCTCCAGGGCCAGCATGTTATTCCCAAACGGCTTACCGAGGCAGGATTCGGATTCAAATATCAAAATATTGAAACTACACTCCATTCGCTGGTTGATAAATGATCAGACATAATTCAATTTCGTAATAAATTAAACAGGTCAGCTTCTGACGCCAGCTCCAAATAAAGCAAAGTCATATTTAACAGGGTCAAGTGGGTCGAAAGCCCTCAGGACAGAAGTCAGTTCAGCCACTGCATTCCAGTCGTTCAGGTTTCTTTTAAGCAATCCCAGTTCCCTTGAGACCTTTGCAACATGTACATCAAGCGGAATATATAAATGTGCCGGAGAAACCGCATCCCATAAACCGAAATGAACTCCCTTTGAATCATTTCTTACCATCCACATCAAAAACAGATTCAAACGCTTACAGGCTGAGTTTTTTGTAATGTCAGAAACATGTTTTTCTGTTCTTGGCTGGTGACTCATTTCAAGGAATAGCTGCCTGAAAATCCTGATGGAATCAGTAATGTCATCATTCTTCCGGTATTCATCTTCGAAAATTCTTTTTAATCCGCCATGGTTCCTGTAGATATTCTGCAACGACTCCATGAAAAACTGGCAATCGGCAGGCTGAAAAGTGCGATGATAAAAATGACTGAAAACTCTAAGGTCTTTCTTTTTAAAATTCATAATAAAATCATAAGGCGCCTGATCCATCAACTGCATAAGCCTGCGTGCATTCCTTATGATTGTTGAGCGTTGTCCCCATGCAATGCTGGCTGTCAGGAAAGCCGATATCTCAATATCCTCCTGCAAATGAAATGAACGTGGCACCTGAATGGGATCAGACAGAATAAATTCAGGAACATTCATCTCATCCACAGTAATGTCAAGCAATGTTTTTAATGAGACATCAGCCGTCATAATCTTTTTATTAGTCAATAGTCATAAGTCATAAGTCATAAGTTATAAGTTATTAGGAGTACTCAGCGTTCATAACTCATAACTTAAATCAGTACCACATAACAACATTATAGATCAATAGTTCTGTTTCAAAGGTAAAAGATGCGGGCTTTTATTATTTTTGGGAAAAAATTATAAGAATGATTACTGAATCTGACCTCGCGGGGATATTTGAATCTTTTCTTAATAAAAGGATCATGGTAATAGGTGATGTGATGGTAGATTCCTACCTTTTTGGCAATGTAAACAGGATTTCTCCTGAAGCCCCGATTCCTGTGGTTACTGTAAACAAAAAGGAAAACCGCCCCGGAGGTGCCGCAAATGTTGTACTGAATATCCTGTCAATGGGAGCTGAACCTTTACTTTGTTCCGTGATAGGAAATGATAACATGGGAAAAGAGTTCCTAAATCTGATGGAAAAAAACGGGCTCCGGACCAATGGAATTATACGTACCGGAAACAGGATGACTACGTGTAAGACCCGTATTATAGGGCATCATCAGCAATTACTGAGGGTAGACGAGGAAGTCACAGAGTATATCAGGGAAGAAACTGAATCTGAATTAACCGGAACAATTTTCAGCATCCTTGACAAGGATCAGGTGGATGCCATTATTTTTGAAGACTATGACAAGGGAGTAATTACCCCCACATTGATTGATAAAGTAGTGAAAATGGCAGCTGTGAAAGGAATTCCAATTGCCGTCGATCCTAAGAAGCGTAATTTTTCCAATTACAGGAATGTGACGCTTTTTAAACCAAACTTTAAGGAAATAAGCGAGGGATTGAAACTGGAAATATCACCTGCTGATTCTAAGGAAATGAAAAATGCAGTGAATATACTTCAGCAAAAAAGTAATAACCGGATGTTCCTTGTTACTATGTCCGAACATGGGGTTTATTACCAGGATGGTGAAATTTCAGGAATAATTCCGGCAATGATCAGGGATATTGCTGATGTTTCCGGTGCTGGAGATACTGTGATAAGTATTGCTGTGCTTTGCATGGTTGCAGGCCTGGGAATTAAGGATATTGCAGAAATATCAAACCTGGCAGGAGGATTGGTATGTGAAAAAGTAGGAGTTGTTCCGGTCGATAAAGATCAACTGCTGGAAGAATGCAGAAAAATCTATCAATAGTCTATCCACAGGTTTTGCAGTTATGATGTCGGATCAATTAACAATCAGGACAAGAATGAGAATGATCAACATTTCATTATTGATCCTGTTTTCATTTGATGTATTTAGCCAACAAACATACAGCAATGACTTTATGACTGCGGGTATATCTGCCAGGGCTGCTTCCATGGGTAATGCTGCAGTTGCCGGTACATTCGATGTTACTGCTGCTTACTGGAATCCGGCTGGTTTGGTATTCTTACCTGGCAAATATGAGTTGGGACTGATGCATTCAGAGTTTTTTGGCGGGCTATCAAGATTTGACTATTTTGCCGGAGCCGTCAGATCAGGTGATTCAACAGCCATGGGTTTTACTGTTATCCGTTCAGGTGTTGACGATATCCAGAATACTCTTGATCTTTTTGATGCCAATGGGAACATTGATTTTGACAGGATCAAAAAATTTTCGGTAGCCGATTATGCTTTCCTGGTAACTTATTCAAAGCTGACTCGCATAAAGGGATTCAGCGTCGGCGCAAATGTAAAGATTATCAGGAGAACGATCGGTGATTTTGCTTCCGCCTGGGGCTTTGGATTCGACCTGGCTGCTTTATACAGGAAAGGGCCATGGAATATCGGAGCAATGTTGAAGGATGCGGCCACTACTTTTAATACCTGGTCATTTAATGCTGATGCTTTGAAGATTACTGTTCTCGATTCAACTTATAATACCATATCCAATAATGCCACGGAACTTACTATGCCGTCTCTCATACTTGGTGTATCAAGAATTTTTACTTTATCTCCAAAATTCAACCTTAACACGGAAATCAATGCCGGTATAACATTTGATGGTGCGCGTCACACAATTATTGCTTCTGATCTTGTTTGTGCAGATCCTGTTGCAGGTGTCGAACTTGATTACAAACATTTTTTATTTGTAAGGATAGGGCTGAATAATTTGCAATACGTCAAAGATACAGGCGACAAATTAGATCTTTCGATGCAACCGGATTTCGGACTGGGTATCAGGCTTAAAAAAATGACCCTCGATTATGCTATTTCCCGAAACTCCGCAATGGCGGAATACACAAATGTTTTCTCTCTTAAATTCTCTGCGTTTTAGATTTCATGAGTGATGTAATAATCTTGCTGAGCAGATAAAAGCTTGTCTTTACAATAAATAATTTAAGACTGCTGATAAGAATGAGTATCCACGAAAATTTTCTGCGCATCAGAAATGAACTTCCTGAACAGGTAAAAATAGTCGCAGTAAGTAAGACCAGGTCAGTGGAAGATATGATGGAACTGTACAATACCGGTCATAAAATATTCGGCGAGAACAGAGTTCCTGAACTTTGCAAAAAACAGGCCTTGTTGCCGGAAGACACGGAATGGCATATGATAGGACATCTTCAGACAAATAAAGTAAGACTAATCATTCCATTTATCAGTCTGATTCATTCTGTTGATAGTTTAAGGCTGCTTCAGACCATTGACAATGAAGCTGCCCGTGCAGGCAGGGTCGTTGATTGCCTTTTGCAGATATTTATCGCCGATGAAAAAACAAAATTTGGGTTTCTTCCTGTTGAAGCTATGGAACTACTGGAATCATCTGATTATCCAAAATTAAAGAATGTACGGATTTGCGGCCTGATGGGAATGGCCACATATACCGATCAACTGGAAAAAATCAGAAAAGAGTTCAGTTTTATAGCAGCATTATTCCGGAAAATCAAACATACATATTTTTCTGACGAACTGTGTTTTAAGGAGTTATCAATAGGCATGTCAGGCGACTACAAAATAGCTGCAAACGAAGGTGGAACAATCGTAAGGATTGGAAGTGCCATTTTCGGAGAAAGAAGTCAACTTAGTTTATAAAGTTCATAAAGTTCATAAAGTTATTTAACCTGGACGATTCAGAACCAAACAGGAAATCACAAATCTCAAAATACAAATAACAAATAAATATCAATCAACAAAATGACAAATTCAAAATAGTTTGTTTCGTATTTGAAATTTGATTTTTTTTATTATTTGTGATTTGTTTTTTGTTTTTTGGAATTTTTTACCAAAACGCATCAAGATTTCAGAAATAAAATACTGTTGCCTAGTGCCCCCGCCGTGGCGGATGCCTACTGTCCCAGGTATGTCTGAAGTTGGTAATACCGGAATGAGTTTTTAAGTCGTTTCAATGCTCTGTCCTTGATCTGGCGTACCCTCTCCCGGGTTATACCGAGAGTATTACTGATTTCTTCCAATGATTCAGGAATAGTATCGTTTAATCCGAAAAAATGTCTTAATATATAGGCTTCACGGTAGGTAAGAGTGTTTACGGCCCATTCTATTTCTTTGCAAAGTGATTCCTTTATCAGGTTATGATCAGGAATCAAGCTATCAATACCTGCAAGAATATCGAGTAGTGTGACATCTTCCTCCTGGTTGATCGGAGCATCAATCGAAATATTCCTGTAACTGTTTTGTATTATTTCACTTACATTTTTCGGTGCCAGTTCCAGTGCCATGGCAATCTCCTCAGGTGTCGGTTCCCGCTCAAATTGCTGCTCAAGTTGTGAAAATGTCCTGATTATTTTGCTATTTGACCCGATCCTGTTCATTGGCAGTCTCACAATACGGGCATTTTCAGCAAGCACCTGCAGGATGGACTGCCTGATCCACCAGACAGCATATGATATAAACTTAAAACCTCTCGTTTCGTCAAACCTTTTTGCCGCTTTGATAAGCCCTATATTACCTTCACTGATCAGGTCAGACAAACTAAGTCCCTGGTTCTGGTATTGCTTTGACACTGATACAACAAACCTCAGGTTGGCATTCACCATTTTTTCCAGTGCCAGATTATCACCTAAACCGATTTGCTTCGAGAGCTGTACCTCGTCTTCAGTATTCAGCAATTCCACTTTACTGATATCATGCAGATATTTGTCGAGTGATGGTGACTCCCGGTTGGTAACCTGTTTTGATATCTTTAATTGCCTCATACTATAATATTCTTTATCAATATATTACAAAATAAGCTTCTGATTTATATTAATGTAGCATATTATGAAATGTAAAATTAAAGATTATTCTGTGGAATTTTCAAAAAAAATAGTTTTTTGCAATTTAAATTAAATTTAATAAATTTGCACAGATTTTCCTTCGCAATCCATTAGTGGATTATTTCAGAATATTTTATCAGTTTTCTAACCAGATCATTTAAAAATATGCTGTTTTAACATGGAAAATCGTACAAAAATAAAATCAGACCACAGCTTTACCGGCTGAATAAATTCAGTTTATTTCGACAAATTAATTAATCATAATTATAATAAATCTATTATTATGTATACTTCTGAACAATTGGAAGAAAACAATATATTCAAACTACGTGAGATGGCAAAAGCGATAGGTGTACCAAAGCCTACCACGCTGAAAAAGAACCAGCTGATTGAGCAAATGCTCCATTATCAGAATAAATCAGTTCCGGAAATTGTATTGAATGAAGAAGTGAAGCCATATCCTGAAAATGAATCTGTTACTCCTGTTATTGATAATAGTGATGTAAAACGCCACAGACGTTTTAATTTGCCAAAGAATGTTGAAAAAGTCATTAGTTCCGTTGAAATTAATGAGAAGGATCTGATCCCTGTGCAGGAGGAAGAAAGCGAAGAAAACGAAGATGTGGTTAGCCGGCCGGCAGTCAGTGATGAAAAACGTTTCTTTGATCCTGAATTATTTATGGATGAAGATGAAGTTAAAAAAGAAATTAAACCGGAAAAACCATTTAGAAAAGTCTTTGAACGACCTGAAAGAACGGATAAATACGAACGCCCTGAGAAGTCTGAGAGCATTGAAAAACCCGAAAAGCATGAAAGACCGGAAAGGGTTGAAAGATGGGAAAAGAGAAATGGAGATGCCGGCAAAGGATTCGAATTTGATGGCATTATTTCCTGTTCCGGTGTTCTTGAAATTATGCCGGAAGGCTATGGTTTCCTGAGATCTGCAGATTATAACTATCTGAATTCTCCGGATGATATTTATGTTTCACAGTCGCAGATCAAGCTTTTCGGACTGAAAACAGGTGATACAGTAAAAGGTACAGTAAGACCTCCCAAGGAAAGTGAAAAGTATTTTCCCCTGATCAAAGTCGAAGAAATGAATGGCCGCAGCCCTGATGTGGTGAGAGACAGGATTCCATTCGAACATCTCACACCTTTGTTTCCTGACCAGAAATTCAATATTACCGGTAGAAAAGCCAATATGTCCACACGTGTGGTTGATATGTTTTCGCCCATTGGTAAAGGACAGCGCGGACTAATCGTGGCACAGCCCAAGACAGGGAAAACGGTTCTTTTAAAAGATATTGCCAATGCCATTGCAGCCAATCACCCTGAAGTTTACCTGATGATCCTGCTGATTGATGAAAGGCCGGAGGAAGTTACCGATATGGCCCGCAGCGTGGAGGCTGAAGTT
This sequence comes from Bacteroidia bacterium, assembly GCA_026391255.1. Taxonomy (GTDB): domain Bacteria; phylum Bacteroidota; class Bacteroidia; order Bacteroidales; family JAPLDU01; genus JAPLDU01. The sequence goes on from JAPLDU010000018.1 coordinate 98,885, forward strand.
ATATCTTCTACTTTCGACGAACCTGCCGAACGTCATGTCAGAATTGCCAATATAGTTCTTGAAAAGGCCAAACGCCTTGTTGAATGCGGACATGATGTGGTTATTTTGCTCGATTCCATCACCCGTCTTGCCCGTGCTTATAATACCGTTTCACCAGCCTCAGGAAAAGTGTTGTCGGGAGGTGTGGATGCAAATGCCTTGCATAAACCAAAACGTTTCTTTGGTGCAGCACGTAATATTGAAGGTGGCGGTTCACTCACAATCCTTGCAACTGCACTTACCGAGACCGGATCAAAAATGGATGATGTGATTTTTGAAGAATTCAAAGGTACCGGCAATATGGAACTGCAACTCGACCGCAAACTGTCGAACAAGAGAATATACCCGGCTGTGGATATTAATGCATCGAGTACACGCCGTGAAGAACTGCTGCTTGAAAAAGAATTTATCAACAGGATATGGATTTTGCGTAATTACCTCGGCGATATGAACTCGGTTGAAGCGATGGAATTCATGCGCGACAGGCTGAATAAGACCAATTCGAACGAGGAATTTCTGATATCCATGAATGATTAATGCATTGTTTCCGTATTTTAAATTCTGAATTTACCATTCACCTCTCACCATTCACTACTCACTATTCGCAAATCATAAATATTTTCCGGCATTACTTTTTAATTTTGTACAATTAAGCTTTAAATAAAATCACTGATGTCATGAGAAAACTTTTATAAACATCTTAAATTCCTCGATTGTATGAGTTTCCAAAAGATTTCGCCCTTACAGGGCTTATTGTTGTCAGGAATATTTTTCTACAAAGATTTCACCCCTGACGGGGTTTATCTGACACATCAAAACTTTAATCCCGTAGGGATGGAATCTTTGTAGCAGGAAATAAATTGCAGCATTTAAGTCACGTAGTGACGACATAAAAATTTAATTGTGCAATAATGATATTAAATAAGTTATATGGGAATGACCTTAATTGAGAAAATTCTTGCCAATCATTCAAAATACCAGTTAGTCAAACCTGGTGAAATCGTTGATGTGTTTATGGATATCAGGGCCGCACGTGATTTTGGCGGTGCAAACGTTGTCAAACATCTTGTTGATAATAATCTGGATATTGATGACCCAACACGAACATTTTTTACTTTTGATTGTAATCCAACAGGTTCTGATCAGAAATATGCTGTGAACCAGCATATTTGCAGGCAATTTGCAAGAGAGAACGGGATTAAAGTTTATGATATTGATAAAGGTATAGGTACCCATATCCTCATTTCTGAAGGACTTGCATATTCAGGAACCACGGTTGTTACCACCGATTCACACGCCAATATTCTGGGATCAGTTGGTGCTTTCGGACAGGGAATGGGGGACCAGGATATTGCTGCTGCCTTTCATAATGGGAAACTTTGGTTTAAAATTCCTCCTTCCGTCAAAATCACACTGCTCGGTAAGAGGCCTGCAAACCTTACTGCCAAAGATATTGTGCTTAACCTGCTTGGAATATATGGCGCCAATTCATTGCTTGGCTATTCTGTGGAATTATATGGTGATGAAACAGATAAGCTCACTCTCGATGAACGGGTAACCATTGCTTCCATGGGCACTGAAATGGGTGTGATCAATCTGTTATTCACACCAAATAAGGAATTGATGGAATACAGCGAAAAGAAAGCAGGCCGTAAACTGGAGCTTATCAAAGCTGATCCGGATGCAGTGTATGAAAAAATATTCGAACACGATATATCTTCCTTTGTCCCCATGGTTTCAATGCCCGGCAAACCGCATGGTACTGTTGCCGTGGATAAAGTAAAAAGAATTAAAATTGATTCTGCATTCATCGGTAGTTGCACCAATGGCAGGATGGAGGACATGCGTGAAGCAGCGTCTGTTCTGAAAGGTAAAATAATCGCTCCCGGCGTGGTTTTGAAAATAGTTCCGTCAACTGACGAAATTTGGCAACAATGTTTGGTTGAAGGACTAATTACTGTCTTCAAAGATGCTGGTGCAATGCTTTCAAATGCAGGTTGTGCCGGTTGTGCGGCAGGACAGGTAGGCCAGAATGGCATGGGTGAAGTGACCATCAGTACTGGTAACCGGAATTTCCCGGGAAAACAGGGAAAAGGCGATGTATATCTTGCATCACCCGGTACAGTTGCAGCATCTGCAATTGCCGGTTATATTACTACCATGGATGATATTCCCGTGAAACCCGCCGTATTTGCATCTGGTTCCGTGAAAAAACAAATGGTCATAACTTCTGAAAAACATACCGAAAAAATTAAAAAATCTACCAAAGTGACAGGCAGGGCATGGGTCATTAAAGAAGATAATATCGATACCGATATGATCTTCCATAATCGCTACCTTGCCATTACTGACATTAAGGAAATGGGACAATATACCTTTGATAACCTGAAAGGCTATGAAGACTTTGCCAGGAAAGCCAAAGCAGGAGATATCGTGGTAGTTCAGAAGAACTTCGGCTGCGGAAGTTCAAGACAACAAGCTGTTGACTGTTTTTTATCACTTGGAATTCAGGCAATTATTGCCGAATCATTTGGTGCTATTTATGAACGCAATGCCATTAATGCCGCTTTGCCAATCGTGGTTTATCCGTCTCCTGAAGGTCTTGACCTAAAAGATGGTGACAATATCCAGGTTGATTTTGAAACAGGGATGATTACCAGTCTCGCAAATGATAAATCCGTTCAGGCTCAGAAATTTTCTGATGTTCAAATGGAAATATACCTGCGAGGAGGAATGTTTTAATTAGTCGATAGTCCAGAGTCGATAGTCGATAGTCAATAGGGCAAAGGCATAATAAATAAGTTTAATGGCATAGCTTTATAAACTTTACTAACTTTATAAACTTTTAACTCAATGGCTGGAAAGACTTTTGTTGAGAAGATTTTCAAGGCTTCTGCCGGAGCAATTGTATTCAGCAAACCTGATATTGTTCTGACACACGACAATACCATTAGCATTAAAAAGACATTCGAAAAGATGGGCGGCAAAAAAGTTGCTGATCCAAATCAGTTGCTGGTGGTACTTGACCACAATGCACCTCCGACAGATGCCAAACTGGCAAATGATTACCAGGCAATCAGGGATATCGTAAAAGAACAGGGGATAACCAAATTCCATGATGCCGGTATGGGTATCTGCCACCAGATCATGTCATATTATGCGAAACCGGGACAGATCATCGTTGGCAGCGACAGCCATACCTGTACTGCGGGAGCATTCAATGCAATGGCTGCCGGGATCGACAGAACAGAATCAGCTGGTTTATGGAAGACAGGGGAGACATGGTTCTTAGTTCCTGAATCAATAAAAATCAACCTGAAAGGAAAACTGAACAAAGGCGTGTACGCCAAGGATATCTCTTTGTGGATCATAGGTATGATAGGCGCTGATGGAGCTAATTATATGTCAATTGAATTTCACGGTCCCGGGTTAAAAACTTTGGGAATTTCAGAACGTATGACCCTGGCTAACCTTGCCTCAGAGATGGGAGCTAAAAATGCAGTTTTTCCTGCTGATGAAGTGCTTGCCGCTTTCTATGGCCGGGAAACCATTGAAGGTGTATGGGCTGACCCGGATGCAAAATATTTCAGGGAAATTGATATTGATCTCAATGAAATTTTCCCTTTAGTGGCCGCTCCTCATCAGGTTGATAATGTAAAAGCTGTTTCAGAGGTGCAGGGAACAATTCTTCATGAGGCCATTATCGGAACCTGTACCAATGGCAGAATCGAAGATCTCCGTATTGCAGCTTCGATATTAAAAGGTAAAAATGTGGCGGAAGGATTCCAGTTATTGGTAATACCTGCATCCAGGGAAATCTATCTGGAAGCAATTAATGAAGGAATCATTTCCACATTGATTGAAGCCGGCACTGTGATACTGGCTTCTTCCTGCGGTCCATGCCTCGGAACCGGGCAGGGTATTCCTGCCGATGGATTTGTCGTAATCTCTACCGCTAACCGTAATTTTCTGGGCAGGATGGGTAATAAAAATGCCAGCATCTATCTTGCATCTCCGGCAACAGTAGCCTGTTCGTCCATTTTTGGAAAAATCACTGATCCCAGGGGAGTCATGGCTAATGATAAGTTCCCGTTTGCAAAACCGGCAGGCGCTACCATTGTAATTAAGAATGGTGAGAATCGCCGGTTCGATGGTGTCTGGAACTACTCTGACGTGGATGATCTGAATACCGACCTGATGTTTGCCGGTAACCTGACTTATAATGTGCTTAGTTCAGATGCAGCGGCCATTTTACCACATCTTTTCAAAGGTTTCGACGATAGTTTTGCAGGCAATGTAAAACCTGATGATTTAATCATTGCCGGTGAAAATTTTGGTTGCGGAAGTTCCCGCGAGCATCCGGCTGTAGGACTTGCATTTGCAGGTGTTAAAGCAGTGATCGTCAAATCAGTGAATAGAATATTTTATCGTTCAGCCATCAACCAGGGACTCTTGCTGATTGTAAACAGGGATATAGTTGAATCGTACAAAGCCGGTGACCAGGTAAAGATCGATTTCGCATCAGGTACTATCTTCCTGAACGATAAAAAATATAACATTCCACCTCTTCCTGAAAAACTGATGAAGATCATTATTAAAAAAGGATTGATCAATATGATGAAAGAAATGAGTTCTTAAAGTTTATAAAGTTGAAAGTTGAAAGTTGAAGTTAAAATTATAAAAATCACCCAAGATAATTTAAGATATCCATTGCATTTCAAAGGCAATAGGCAATAGGCAATAGGCAATAGGCAATAGGCAATAGGCAATAGGCAATAGGATTAACTTTATGAACTTTACAAACTTTATGAACTTTATAAACTTTACAAACTTTATAAACTCTAACATGCGACCAGGATGGATAAACTTTGGAAAATAAAAAATCAGGGAATTGCCGATGAAATTCAATCTATTGCCAGCGCACTGAATGTGGATATTTTGATTGCCAAATTACTGGTTCAGCGTGGTATTAAAACTTTTGATGAAGCAAAAAAGTTCTTTCGTCCTGACCTTGCCGATTTGCATGACCCATTTCTGATGAAGGATATGAACAGGGCTGTTGATCGTATCAGCCGGGCAATAAAAAGCAATGAAAGAATTCTGGTTTATGGAGATTATGATGTTGATGGTACAACTGCGGTAGCATTGTTTTATTCTTTTTTCCGTGACCGTTATCCGAATATCGATTACTACATTCCGGACAGGGACACAGAAGGTTATGGTATATCTTACAAGGGAATAGATTATGCAAAGGAAAACGGCTGTTCGCTGGTGATTGCCCTCGATTGCGGTATCAAAGCTCTCGACAAGGTTAAGTATGCCAATTACAAAAGGATTGATTTCATAATCTGCGATCATCATACCCCCGGGGATGAGATTCCCAAAGCAGTTGCAGTCCTTGATCCTAAAAGAGCTGATTGCCATTACCCATATAAACACCTGTCAGGCTGTGGTGTAGGATAGAAACTGTTACAGGCTTATGCTATAAAAAATGAAATCCCTGTGAGTGAACTGGAAATCTATCTTGACCTGCTTTGCGTAAGCATCGCCTCTGATATTGTCCCGATGACCGGTGAAAACAGGATACTGATGCACCATGGGCTTTTATTGCTGAATAATAATCCTGGACCAGGGCTGAATTCTATCATAAAAACTTCAGGACTTCAGGGAAAAGAAATAACTGTCAATGATATCGTATTTAAAATTGCACCCATCATAAATGCCGCAGGAAGGATAGAATCAGGGAAAAGAGCCGTAGATCTCCTAATTTCAGCTACAAGCAAATATGCTGAAATCGTTGTGGAAGATATGAATTCGTATAATGTTACCCGCAAGGATATTGACAGAACGATCACCGAAGAGGCAAAAAAGATTATTGATGATAATGAAGCCTTACAGAAACGGAAATCAACGGTTCTGTTTAAATCAGACTGGCATAAAGGCATTATTGGAATTGTTGCATCAAGGCTTACAGATTATTATTACCGTCCGACTGTGATTCTGACCCAATCGAATGGTTTTGCCACGGGCTCGGCACGTTCGGTAGAAGGCTATGACCTTTATAAAGCAGTAGATGCATGTTCACATTTACTGGAAAATTATGGCGGCCATATGTATGCCGCAGGCCTGACAATGAAACTCGAAAATGTTGCAAAATTCAATGACCAGTTTGAAGAATTTGTATCTCAGACCATACAGGAAGATCAGCTCAAACCTTTTATCGAGGTTGATACAGAGATTTCCTTTTCAGATATTACCCCGAAATTTTTCAGGCTGCTCAAACAATTCGCTCCATTCGGCCCGGCTAATATGACACCGGTTTTTATTACTCAGAATGTTACAGATTATGGAAAAGGCAAATTGGTAGGAAAAACTTCAGATCACCTTAAACTTGACCTGATGCAAAATGATGAGAAAAGCGTTGTCTTTCCTGCAATAGCTTTTAATATGGGCGAGAGTATCAGATTCATTGAAAAAAGAATTCCTTTCGATGTTTGTTATCAAATCGTTGAAAACGAATTTCTTGGAAAGACTTCTCTGCAGCTTTACATTAAAGATATAAAGATTTCCAATTGCTAATGTGATAATTAGTTAATGTGATAATGTGTTAATGCAAAACAGAATATACACCACCCTCTTTTTCTACTTTGTCCGAAAAACCTATATAAGACAGTAAGGTTCAATTGGTTACAGACTCTACTTCATATGTAATTGTATTCTAATAATCTAAAATTAAATAATATAAAAAATATCTTCTTTATTACTCTTTTTGAACGACATTAATGGACAACTAATCAACCTCACTTTAACGATAATCTATCGGTACCCAGTAGCATGTACCGCGTAGCGGTTATAGTATTGTAGAAGGATAAAGGCTAAATATTTAGGATTCCCTGTAGGGGATTA
>JAPLDU010000018.1:105875-114923 GCA_026391255.1 Bacteroidia bacterium
AAAAATGATATGAAACCAGGAACTTTCACTCAATTATATACACAGTTGATTTTTGCAGTATATAACCGGGATGCAATTATACATCAAAACATTAAGAATAGAGTATTAGAATACATTAGTGGAATAATTACAATTATGCGACACAAATAAATTATTGTCAATGGTGTGTCAAATCATGTGCATATTCTGATAGGGCAAAATCCATCAATATCTGTTTCAGATACCGTACATGGAATAAAAAGAGGTTCATCATTGTTTATTAATAAGGAAACTCTTTGTAAAAGCAGGTTTTCATGGCAGGATGGGTATGGTGCTTTCTCATATGCCGTTCTCAATTGGATAATGTTTACAAATACATACAGAATCAGGAACAACATCATAAAAAAAAAACATTTAAAGAGGAATATTTGGAAATCCTTAAGAAATTTGAAATTGATTACGATGAACATTTTTTGTTTGATTTTTGGGATAAGGTTTAACCTCTACGAGGTAAATTTACTACAATGCGATATTACTACAATACTAAATGCCCTACGGGCAAACTGCCATATAATAAACTATCTGCATAATATAAGTTTAATATTCATATCTATCTTTACTTTCATAAATAAAATAAATGCTGAAATTTCAAAATCACATTTTCTCAGGCATTTCAATTCCCAGCAAACCCATGCCTGATCTTAGTATTGATGCAACTGCAGCAGATAAATTCAGCCTGAATTTCCGGTAATCTTCATTTTCTTCTTTTATTACGGGATAATCGTGGTAAAACTGGTTATATTCCCTGGCCAGTTCATAACAAAAATTGGCAATGAGGGCCGGATTCATGTCTGATGCTGAGTCTGAAACAACAGACCTGAAACTGTGAGCCAGTTTTATCAGCCCTGTTTCTCTTTTATTCAAAGGTAACTGCTGTACGGAAATGTGACCAGTGATAATGTTCAAATCTTCCGCTTTCCGCAACACCGAGCAGATCCTTGCAAAGGTATACTGGATAAACGGACCTGTGTTACCATTGAAATCAATGGATTCTTCGGGAATAAATGTCATGTTCTTTTTTGGATCGACCTTCAGAATGAAATATTTTAATGCTCCCAAAGCAATCGTTTTAATGATCCTGGTTTTATCATCCTCGTTGAGTTCATTGAGTTTTCCAAGTTCTGCCGAGATTTTTGCAGCCGTGTCAATCATCTCATCAATAATATCATCCGCATCAACCACGGTGCCTTCGCGTGATTTCATCCTACCCGAAGGTAATTCGACCATTCCGTATGAAAGATGGTAAAGCTGATCAGCCCAGTCGTACCCAAGCTTTTTCATAATGAGGGCCAATACCTGGAAATGGTAATTCTGTTCATTTCCCACTACATAGATCAGCTTGTCAGGTTTATGATTGTTGAAACGGTAATTAGCTGTTCCGATATCCTGCGTAATATAAACAGATGTTCCATCGGACCGTAAAAGTATCTTTTTGTCAAGTCCTTCTCCGGTAAGGTCTACCCAGACTGAACCGTCTGTATCCCGTGAAAACAGACCATCAGACAAGCCTGCTATTACCAGTTGTTTTCCAAGATGATAAGTTTCTGATTCGTAGTCTGTAATATCAAATGATATCCCAAGTCTGTCATAGGTCTCTGCAAATCCTTTGTACACCCACCCGTTCATCTGCTGCCACAATTTTCTGGTATCAGGATCATTACTTTCCCACAAACGAAGCATTTCCCGTGCTTCCTGCATCAGTGGCGCTTTATTGGCGGCTTCCTCTTCGGACATTCCAAGCCTGGTGAGGTCATTCACTTCTTTTTTGTATTCCTGGTCAAACTTCACATAATAATCCCCGACTAAGTGATCACCTTTCCTGCCAATGGATTCAGGCGTTTCGCCATGACCAAACCGGATATAAGCAAGCATGGATTTACAGATATGAATCCCGCGGTCGTTCACTAAATTTGATTTGATCACCGTGTTGCCGATCGATTTCAGTATCAGTGAAAGTGAATTGCCTATCAGGTTATTCCGGATGTGTCCGAGGTGCAAAGGTTTGTTCGTATTCGGAGAAGAAAACTCAATCATGATGGTGTCTTGTTTTCCAATAGGATTGGTCATCCAGAAATCTTTATTTTCTGTGATTTCATTCAGGAAGGATATCCAGTAAAAATTATCCAGCCTAAGGTTCACAAAGCCTTTAATAACCTGATATGATAATATCTCGGGGACATTATTTTTCAGGTACCTGCCAAGTTCATCGCCTGTATCGGCAGGAGATTTCCTGCTAAACCGGAGTAACGGAAAGACCACCACAGTATAATCCCCTTCGATATCCGGTCTGGTCATTTCAACCTGGATCAGGCTTTCGGATAATGCATCGTTGCAGTGATACAGCTCCCTGAGAGCCTGCAAAATGATATTCCTTATCTTAGCTTCAATATTCATAAATTATTCCGGTAATTATAAGATTGGCAGACAAAAGTAGAACATTTGCCTAAGTTGAGAAATTTATTCGTCCGGCATATTGAAATAATGTCTATATTTAATGATTAATACTATTCCGATAATTTGGCATTAACTTTGCAAAAAACTGTAACAATAATTCAATAAAATAAAATTATGAAAAAAATTTTTATCTTGCTCATCATCATTTTGTTAATTAAATTAAATGATGTGTTTTCACAGGTTCCGAACGGCAGTTTCGAAAACTGGAATAATATTACCTTTTATCAGGTACCTGATTCGTTTCAGTGTAATGCATTCCAGAGCTACACGACTTTTGGAACAACAAATGTGATTAAAACTACCGACAGTTATTCGGGTAATTTTGCCCTTCAGTTAGTGACCATGGGGTCGACCGGAAATTTTATTCCGGGAGAATTATTTCTCGGCCAGCCTGCCGGTCAGAATATAAATGGAGGAGTACCCTTTAACGAAAGGCCTGATACGGTAAAATTTTATGCAAAATTTCATATTCAGACTGGTGATACATCGTTATTTTATGTCATTTTTAAAAAGGCCACAAATATCATTGGATATTCTATTTTGGACATAACAGGAGTTCAGAATATTTATCATCAGTATGTGAATGCCATTACCTGGGTACTTCCGGCCATAGTCATGCCCGACACAATGTCTGTTGTATTGGTCAGTTCAAATCCAGGTTCTACGGTTAGCGGGGGCGATACTCTTACAATAGATGATATCAGTCTTGTGGGTTCGGTACTTCAGATTCCGAACAGCAGTTTTGAATACTGGACTCCGGTTGGTTCCGAAGAACCTGAGTACTGGCTTACTTCCAATGTTATGGAAGGTCCCGGCCAGCCTCCCTCGGTGACAAAAACCAATGATGCTTATGATGGCCAATATGCCATTCGTCTTGAAAATATAATCATTCAGAATAGCGATACGCTGTCGTTCATTACTAATGGACATATCGGACCAAACGGACCGGTGGGAGGGATGCCGGTGACCCATAATCCGGATAAGCTTAGTTTTTATTATAAGTACACACCTGTTGGCGCCGACTCGGCAACCGTTTTTATTTCTTCGTACAGATGGGATGCTATTGGTGATTCTGCAATTCTGATCGAAAAAGACGAATTCAGGCTACCTGCTGCGGCTGTTTATACCTATTATGAAATTCAGGCAGCATTTGACAGCCTTCCTGTGGCAGATACCGTAAATATTTCTTTTTCGGCAGGTAATGTCGATGTTCCAAATGCATTTGTGGGAGTTGGGAGTGTGCTTCTTGTAGATAAAATTGATCTGACCTTTAAAACTACTATAGGCGTACCAGAAATTCAAGCAAATAATTTAATGGTAAATGTATTCCCAAATCCAACTTCAGGAAGTGTCAGGATTTCAGTACAAAACGGAATTGACCGCAACTACCTTTTCAGGCTTTTTGACTCATTTGGCAAATGTGTGATGGACAAGAATCTGGAGGGTTCAGAGCAACAGGTTGATCTCAGCAGGTTCAGCGATGGATTTTATACTTACCAGGTTATTAATTCAGGTGGACAAGTAACAGGGAAGCTTGGAATAATCAGGCATTAGGCAATAGGCATTAGGGAGAATAAATAACTTTATAAACTTTAGGAACTTCATTAATCTTAAAATCAAAAAGACTACAGTCTATTTGCTTACGGAAATAACAAAAAGGACAGCCCAAAGCTGTCCTTTTTGTTATAACAAGATGGTATTGACTTTATGAACCTATTAACTTTATTATACTTTTAACAAAACATTTTAAAATTGAAATGCCTTAAGTTTAAAAATGTCATTTTCTATTGCCTAATACCTGGTGCCTATTGCCTTTTAGTAACGTTTTCTCACTTTGTAATGTGTATGAAGGAGTTCATGGGATTTATGTCCCAGGGGTTTGGTGAGGAATTCCTCGTAGATCTGGGTAACTTCGGGGTTTTCGTGAGATTTACGCAGAGGCATACCCATATCTTCAGCATAAATGGCTTCAGTTCTTTTCTTACGGATTTCCATATTTGTCGGAATAGGCTGGCCGCCTCCTCCGAGGCATCCGCCCGGGCAGGCCATCACTTCGATAAAGTGATAATTAGCTTCTCCCTTTTCAATGGCATTCATTAATATGCGTGCATTGGCCAGTCCATGTGCAATTGCAACATTCAGTTCAACCCCTTCAAGGAAGTTCCATTCAGGTAAAGTGCCTGTAATTTTCACACTGGCAGCTTTCACCCCTTCCATACCTCTGACAGGCATTATGTTCAGGTTGTCGAAAGGTACGGGCTTGCCTGTCACAACTTCCCATGCCGTACGCAGTGCGGCTTCCATCACGCCTCCGGTAGCGCCGAAGATTACAGCAGCGCCAGTTGATTCTCCTAGTATACTGTCATAATGAGCATCCTCAAGTTTAGTAAAATCAATGCCTGCCTGTTTGATCATTCGTGCAAGTTCACGGGTAGTGAGAACATAATCAACATCCTGGTAACCGCTTGATCTCATTTCCGGACGCTGGCATTCGAATTTTTTTGCCGTACAAGGCATAATTGACACGCTGACTATTTTTGCCGGATCAAGTCCTTTTTTCTTTGCATAATAGGTTTTTGCCAGTGCGCCGAACATCTGCTGTGGCGATTTACAGGTGGACAGGTTATTCAGATGATTCGGGAAAATGTGTTCCTGGAATTTTATCCATCCGGGCGAACAGGAGGTCATCATGGGTAATGCGACTTTCTCACCATCCACCAGGGCTTTTTTCAACCTTGTGAGCAACTCATTTCCTTCTTCAATAATGGTGAGATCAGCCGTAAAATCTGTATCAAGAACTGAGTCGAAGCCGATATAACGAAGCGCTTCAACCATCTTGCCTGTAACTCTTTCACCAACCGGGAATCCCAGATCCTCACCGAGCGCTATACGAACAGCAGGAGCTGTTTGAACCACTACGTGTATTGATGGATCATTAATGGCATCCCATACTTCCTCGATATAATTTCTTTCAGTAAGAGCGCCGGTAGGGCAGCGGTTCACGCACTGTCCGCAATTGGTACATACCACCTCGTTCAACGGTTTATTCATGAAGGTGGAAATTTTCTGGTGATCGCCTTTATAGACAACCGCCAGTGCGCTTACGCCCTGCAATTCTTCACATGTACGAACGCAACGCTGACAATGCACGCATTTACTGTCGTCTTTCTGGATGGATGGAGATGAAATATCAATAATTTTATCCCTTTCCTTCACAAGATCGATAAATAACTGATCACCTGCACGATATTCGTTTGCTAAGGTCTGAAGTTCACAGAATCCGTTTTTATAACATTTGGTACAATCAGCATTGTGCTCAGAAAGAAGCAATTCGATGATATGTTTACGGGATGAACGTACTTTTTCGCTGTTGGTCTGAACATGCATTCCTTCGAATACAGGAGTGGCACATGCTGCGGAAAGCAAACGCTGGCCTTCCACTTCAACAACACAGACACGGCAGTTTCCTGCACAACTAAGGTCATCATGGTTGCACAATGTCGGAATTTTGAAATTCAAATGTTTAGCCGCTTCAAGTATTGTGGTACCCTCTTCGACGGATAACGGGATATTGTTAATCTTTAAGTTAACTGTGCTTTTACTCATTGCTGTAATTTTTAATATTTTTTAAATCAGATTAATAAATGACTTCTTCCCTGAAGTTGTCAATGATGGAATTGAATGGATTGGAAACCGATTGTCCCAATCCGCATTTGGCAGCAATCTTCATAGTTGCAGATAGTTTTTTCAAATCGTTCAGATAACCGGGCGCTTTCTGGCCTTTCTTTACAGCCTCAATGCCTTTGAGCAGTTGCTGGCAGCCAACACGGCAGGGTGTGCACTGTCCGCATGATTCTTCGGTAAAAAACTCAAGATAATCACGTAATATATTGTACATTGAACGTGAACTGTTGAAGATCATCATGGAACCACCGGTAGGGATACCTTAGAAACCGATAATGGTATCGGCAAATTTCTTACGCGGAACACAAAAACCAGATGCACCTCCAACCTGAACTGCTTTGGCATCTCCGTCGCCGAATTCATCAACAAAACTCTGGACTGTCATACCCAGTTCAAGTTCATAAATTCCTGGATTTGGAGTATCGCCCGATACAGAAAATAATTTGGAACCATGTGAATCTTTGGTACCTAATTTTTTATATGCTTCAACACCAATACGGGAAATGATCTGTGCTGTTACAAATGTTTCAACATTATTGATTACAGTTGGTTTGCCGTTATAACCAGCCACGGTAGGATAGGGAGGTTTGTTTCTCGGCTCACCGCGTTTGCCTTCCATTGATTCAAATTAGGCGCTTTCTTCACCGCAGATATAAGCGCCGCTGCCCATGCGAAGTTCAATACTGAAATCAAGGCTGAACTGTTTGGCATAATCGTGGAAAATACGGATTTCTTCGAGCAGTGAAGGAACCAAAAAGGTATACTCACTTCTTAAATAGATAAATCCCTGTTTTGCTCCAATGGCATAGGCGCAAATGGCCATACCGGAAAGAACCTTACGCGGGACACGGGTGAGAATTTCACGGTCTTTGAAAGTACCGGGTTCACCTTCATCAGCGTTGCATATCACATATTTTTCATCACCTGGTTGTGATTTGGTGAATTTCCATTTCAGACCGGTTAAAAAACCGGCTCCGCCTCTGCCTTTTAACCCTGAATCAATAAGTGCATTTATCAGTTCATCAGGCTGACGTTTTAAGGCCGACTCGAGGACTTTATAATGAAGATTGCTGTATTCTCCAAAAATGAGATCAACTTTCTTAAAAGCGTTGTTTTCCATACTATATCTATTATTAACTTGTTAAATTGGGTAAATCAATTAGTGCTTTGAAAATTCTTCGACAATATCAATAGCCTTTTCCGGGGTCAGTTCCGGAAATACTTCATTGTTAATCAGCATGACAGGTCCTTTGTGGCACCAACCCAGACAGTTGGCAGTCAACAGCGTGAATTTGCCATCATGCGTGGTTTCTCCGACTTTTGCTTTAAGGTGGTTTTCCAGTGTTTTGATCACTTCATCTTTACCGGCCATGTGACAACTGATAGTCTTGCAAACCCTGATGATGTTTTTCCCCCTGGGGACAGTATCAAGAAAAGTATAAAAACTGGCTGTTCCGAATACATCAGCAGCCGATAGATCCAGTTCCCTGGCAATAACAATCATAGCATCTTCTGACAGGTATTTCTCCTGCTGAACAACACCCTGCAAAACAGCCATCAGACTGTTCCTTTGCCTCCCGTGTTTTTTAACCAGATCTTTCACTAAAATTTCAATATTAGTCATATCTCTTAAATTATTTATGTAATTATTTTATTTACTGATTATTATTAAATTGATTTTACGAACAACACGACAAAAATAGCTGGACTTTCAGGTTTAATTTATTGTCAATAACATAGTTTAACGGCTTTTTGCTAATTTAGAATTATTCTAATGTGATAATTGTGTTAAGCAAAAGAATACCAGTTTAATAACAATAAATAGTCTAAATAGAATATAAATAGTTATACATATTGATATTTAGATGTGAATTGTCTTCCCGGCTTATTTGACAGGTAAGCGGTAAATCAATTTCATTTCTGCCATATATCCATCGGATACTTCTGATGTTATGCTTTTCCTGTTATCACCAATAGAAATGGCAGATATCTTAACATCCAGTTTATCCTGTGCATAAAAAATCCTGTATGTACGGAAAAAGGATCGTCCTGCTTTGATATTCAGGAAGATATTTGATACCAGTTTTGTTTCATAATATAAGTAGAGTTCCTGAGAAAGCTTTTCAAGATATAATGTTGAATGATACTGTGGTTCAATTGGAATAGCTGTTTGACTTGAATTAAAATCTCCGACATTCCGGTACGAAGCAGGTCCCTTAAATAACATGGTTGTTGATTCAGCCTGGAATGTCAGGCCGGCAGAAGAATGCTGACCGGTTTTATAATCGAGGGTGGCATCTCCGGGAAGCAATCCGTACAGCCACCATTTATCGCTAAGCCTCCAGTCAAAACCTAACAATGGGACGAAGTATGGCCCGAAATATTCCTGGTTGAAATACAGACCATATTTAAGTTTAAACTGATCAGAATATTTCTTTGTGAATAATACTGCTCCGCCATATCGTAATGTCTTTCCGTCCGTGGTTTCCAGGTCGGATTTTATTCCCATGGTAAATAGAAACAAGGCCTGGAAATGATCATTAAACTTCCTGAGGTAACCGGGATTGAAATTCAACGTCCAGATTCCGTTCTGAGCCAGTGGTTCATAATACGAATGATTAAAGTTGGTCGAATTATTAATATAGAAAATGTTCCTGGCTGGTGATATATTGAAGAGCAGAATACTCTGATCATTAATTTTGACCGGTAATGTAAATTTAAAATCCAGGTCTGAAAAGGTGATTTTCAAGTCAGAATTCTTGACAGTTGATCCAAAGGATGAATTGCTGCGTATCTCGGACAGGTCAAAAGAATCCTGCGCCATGAGAGACTGAAAGCACAAAACGGTAAACATAAAAATAAAACACAATA
>JAPLDU010000018.1:114935-135099 GCA_026391255.1 Bacteroidia bacterium
ACCAAAGGAATCATATGTCGTACAGCTAAGTTTTGGTCAAATATAAATGTTTTAATTTGTGGATTGAATGAAAAATTTCTGAAAATATGAAGAAAATAACAGGAATGGCTGTAGCCATAATGTTTTTCTGGTCGATACTACATTCAGTCAGCGCACAGACAGGAAAGCTGGAATTCAGTCTTGAAGACATGGTGAATTACCAGTTCTCACCACAGTCGGTGCGGGGACTAAAATCAATGAATGATGGTGAACACTATACCACACTTGAGAAAAGCTCAAAAGTAACAGAGTTCAGTTATAAGACCGGTGATACTGTTGCAGTGATCTTCAATATAAAAGATCTGAAAAATGAAAAGTTCAAAACGATCAGTGATTTTCAACAAAGCAGTGACGAGAAGAAAATCATGTTCTATATTGACAGGGAGCGTATCTATCGCTATTCCTTTACTGCCAGTTATTATGTATATGACCTGGTTACAAAAAAACTAACTCCAGTATCAGAAAACGGCAAACAGCAATTGGCCACATTCTCACCGGACGGGCAATTTGTCGCCTTCGTCAGGCAGAATGACCTGTTTATCACGGATCTGAATTCAGGAAAAGAGACACAGGTAACAGCCGACGGTAAAAAGAATGAAATAATCAATGGCGCTCCGGATTGGGTATATGAAGAAGAATTTGGTTTCAGCAGGGCATATGAATGGTCGCCTGACAGCCGCTACCTAGCATTTATGAGGTTCGATGAAAGTAAGGTGCATGAGTTCAATATGACCATGTATGCTGGTTCTGCCCCAACAATTAAAGAAAATGAATTATATCCTGAAAACAGGGTTTTCAAATATCCGAAAGCAGGGGAGGCCAACTCGGTGGTAAGTATTCATGTTTATGATACCGGAACAAAGAAAATTATCAAAATGGATGTTGGCACTGAAACTGACCAGTATATTCCCAGGATCAGGTGGACTAAATTAACTTCTACTCTGGGAATACTTAGGCTTAACCGGCTTCAGAACAAACTGGATATACTATTTGCGAATGCAGGTGACGGAAAATCAAAAGTGATTTTTACTGAAGAAAACAAGTATTTCATTGATGAACAGGTTTTTAACGACATTAAATTCCTTGATGATAAAAAACAATTTACCATTACCAGTGAAAAAGATGGATGGAATCATATCTACCTTTATAATTTTGAGAAAGGCACTCTTAATCAGGTGACTTCGGGAAAATGGGATGTCACGGATTTTATCGGGGTGGATGAAAAGAACAAGCTTGTTTATTTTGAATCATCTGAGACATCTCCATTAAAGCGTGATCTTTATTGTATTCGTTTCAATGGTAAGGATAAAAAGAAACTGACAAGCGATGAAGGTACCAATAATGCTGAATTCAGCAGTAATTACAAGTATTTCGTTAACAATTTCAGTAATGTCAGCGTGCCTGCAAAGGTAACGGTGTGCGACAATAACGGTAAACTGATCAGGATGATTGAAGATAACAGAAAACTCAATGATACGCTTAAATATTACCATTTCAATAACAGGGAATTATTCAGCTTTAAAACCTCTGAAAATGTTGATCTCAATGGCTGGATGATCAAGCCTCCCGGATTTGACCCTGCAAAGTATAGTGGTCCAAATTCCCAGGAGGTAAGAGATTCGTGGGGTTTGAGCTGGGAAAATTATATAGCCCAGAAGGGATATATCATTGTTTGCGTGGATGGTCGTGGTACCGGCGGCAGGGGAGAGGAATTCAGGAAGATGACCTATAAGCAGCTTGGCAAATTTGAAACCATCGACCAGGTGGAAGCAGCGAAATACATGGGATCATTGCCATTTGTTGACAAGAACAGGATTGGTATCTGGGGCTGGAGCTACGGCGGTTTTATCAGCGCTTCCTGCATGGTAAAAGGAAATGGTGTGTTCAAAGCCGGGATTGCCGTGGCTCCGGTCACCAACTGGCGCTTTTATGATAATATTTACACCGAGACATACATGCGCACACCTCAGGAAAACCCGAAAGGTTACGACTGATAATGTTCATTTACAGAATACCATGGAGTTCTCGGAAAAACTGGTACAGGCCGGTAAACAATTTGAAATGCAGATATATACCAATCGTAACCATAGTATATATGGTGGAAAAACCAGGTTGCACCTGTATACCAGAATGACTGATTTTATTCTTGAAAATCTTTAAAACACAAGGGTTCAGTCCTCCATTTCTTTCATTATTTTACCGACTTCTTCCCCGGTGTTCCTCAGTTTTTCCCTGCAAAACCTGATGAGCACTGAAACGCGTTTTACATATTCCGAGAGTTCATCGATATCCAGCTCTTCATTTTCAATTTTCGACATGATCTCTTCAATTTCAGTCACTGCCTGTTTGTACGAGAGTATCTTTTTCATTTGATGATATTATTGAATTGTTATTGCTTTTAGATATTAGGACAGGTTTAAGCAGAATCTGTCAATAATGTTCAATATTTCGATTTCAGAATATCGATTAACGAATTTTAATTTAAGATGTAATTGATAATCTGAAATCTAAAATCATTAATCCTTGTTCATAAATTAAAAAAGTTCAATGTTATAGACAGATTCCAACAAATCAAACAACTACACTTTCTATTCTGCCATCGGAAAGCTGAGTGCTGATTTTATCCCCGGCAGCAAGGTTTTTGATGCTTTTCACCATTTTCCCTTTGAGTCTAGTAATTGAATATCCCCTTTTCAGTACCAGCACCGGGTCAAGATAAAATATTGAATTACCTATCAAATCAAGCCTGTGCAACTTCCCGGCAATTGACCTGTTACAGTTATGGTTCAATAGAGTTTTGAAATTCAGGATAAATGTGAGTTCCATTTGCAATCTATTTTTTCCTGATTGGATGATTTTGCCAGCAAACTTTCCAAGTCCGTCAGAGTGGTTTCTCAACAAAATGCCAATATCATTTTTACATTTTTGTTCTATCAAAGCCAGGTTATTCAGGCCATTTGAAATAGCTGACCGGGTGACCGGGGCCAATTTTTCAGACAAATATTCCATTTTTTCTGTTTCGTTACCCAGGCGGGTGGTAATCTCAGAAAAGATATTGTCTCTGATTTCAAGAATGGTTTCCTCAAATTCAGCCAGTTTCGCGACAAGGAATTCTGCTACTGCCGTTGGCGTCTTCAATCGTGTATGTGCCACCAGGTCAGCAATGGAATCATCCCGTTCATGCCCGATACCGGTAATAACAGGCAAAGGAAACTGGGTAATATGATAGGCAAGATCGTAACCATCAAAGCAGCTCAGTTCAGCTTTTGAGCCACCGCCGCGGATAATCACTACCGCATCAAAACGATTTTCAATCTGATAAATCCTGTCGAGCGCTTTAATGATTGATTCTTCGGCCTTTATGCCCTGCATATTTGCTTCGAAAAGTCTTATATGAAATCTGTAACCATATGAATTTCCAGCCAACTGATCAATAAAATCACCATAACCGGCGGCCGTCTCAGACGAAATAACGGCAATTCTCTGGGCTACCAGCGGGAATTCCAGTTCCCTGTTCATATTAATGACACCTTCCTGTTCCAGTCGAACGATGATCTCCTGTCGTTTCCGGGCAAGATCACCCAGGGTATAAGTAGGATCAATATCTTTGATATTAAGGCTTAATCCATATTGTTCATGGAACTCAACACTTACATTCACAAGTACCTTCAGTCCTGCTTCAAGATGACGGCCGGTGCTGGTCTCAAAATATGGTTTCAGCATCCTGTAGGTGAATGACCAGATGGTTGCCTTTGCCCTGGCGAGAATGTCATCATTTTCAGTATTTTTCTCAATAAGCTCAAGATAACAATGCCCTGTCCTGTTTGACCTGATCTCGCTGATTTCTGCAATGATCCAGTAAGTATCAGGAAAAGAGCCGGATAAGGCAAGCCTGATCCTTGAGTTTAATTCGAGGAGACTTATTGGTTCATCTGACATGTCAGTAATGATAACAGAATTCTAAAAAAACAGCATCTGAACCCAGATCCAGATGCCGTATTAAAAAATTAATAATAATTAGAAACTGGTTTGAATTTTAATTATTTCTGTTATATAATTCATATTCAACTTCTTTTGCATGCCCAAAAGAAGCAAAAGGGCACCACGAACGAGAATACAACATGCACTTTCGCACAGGCTTACGCTATCGGGTCTGTGCATGTTGTATTCCACACCGTTCGTGGACTTCCAACGCACAGGGCTTTCATGGTCACATTTATGTAAAATGAATATTAGAAAAATCATTTTTTCTATATTTTCATAATAAATGGATGCGAAGCATAAAATAAATAATTCCTTATCAACGAATTGCTGTTCGAGTGAAGTCGAGGTACGAGACGGAACGAGTTCTTCGCCTTGGCGAACGCTGTGGCGGACGTTAAGTCTTTTTTGCATACTTTTTGTGACGACAAAAAGTATGAAGAAAAAAAGGACAAAATCATTTGGATAAAATTCAAAACAGTTTCTTAATCAGATTATTCTGAATAAAGTTGATACTAAACACTCATAATTCATACTCAAATAACTATTTCGCCAGTGTGACCTTAAAAGTACTGACCTGATTATCTCCTGAGACCTTTACAAAATAAAGGCCATCGGCGTACTGTCCCAGATCAATTATCGGTTCGGATATAAAAGAATTGTCAATTTTCCTTGACATGACAAGATCGCCGGTGATACTAAACACATCAACAGATTTGAAAGAACTGATTTTACTGCCGGAAATGAAGAATTTGCCATTTCCCGGATTTGGATAAAGACTGATGGATGCATCTTGTTCTTCAGGAATGTTGACCAGGCCATGAAACCATTGGTAAGTGGTTTTCAGGATATTATTTTTTGCAGCAAAATCACTGAGCATTTCCATATCAACAGCTATGTAAACCACTTTGTAAATCTGGTTGTCGAACCTGATCCCTGAAATAAGTGAAGCATTGGAATTGTAATTAAATATGGCAATGGCGCCTGTACCTGTGCCAATCTGGTCAGGGTAAATATTTCCGTTGAAAACATCCACAATTCCGCTTGAACTTAAACTTCCGAATATTGGGTCGCTGGTTATGGCAGTGAACTGGCTGTTAGTGGCAGAACCGTCGGCGCTCCAGGTGGCATGAAGGTAATTATCATAAAAGTTGGTAGTAACGGTTGTTCCGTAACCGCTTCCACTTTTGATATCCCAACCGATATCCTGACCGCAGATGAAAATATTACCTCCGCCATTCATAAATCCCATCACAGCAGTAGCCTGGTCATCGGATAGCGAAGGGAACCTCCATGCAATATTTAGATATATATTCTCAAGGCCGGCAAATGCATTGGCTGTAAATGCTTTTACCATGATATCTGCATCAGTAAGCGCATATGTATTGCCTCCGAAATTTTGAAAAGCGGAAGTAAAGGTAGAATCAAAATTGTAATCGAGGCCATTGCCCCAACCTCCTGTACCATCAACAATAAGATCGGTGATACCGTATATTACGTAGAAATTCTGGGTCTTTGGCGGTGCAGCCGGATTTGATACAGATGACATAGTCAGCGTATAAGTGGCAAACGCCGGAGTCGCACCGGGAGTAATACTTACAGTAACATCAAGCGGGGTATAGTTTACCAGGCTGACGGTACCGGTATCAGTGAAGTTGTTTCCACCTACGGTAAATGATCCTGACCAGTCATTGGGAGCATTACTTGTCAGGGAAAAAGCAAAGGACTCGGTACCGGTAAGCGAACTGGTAACAGTTGTATTGAAAAGAGTAGCCTGTGAAACTGTTCCATGTGCAACAAAGGTGGTTGGTTCGGCAATAGTGCCGATATACATGGCAGTAGCGCCATTATTGGAGCCACCTTTCGCCTGAGCCATCACGCCGGTATAAATTTCATTATGACTCTCTGTAATATATACTGCAACATCGCAACTGTCCACATTCCAGGCGGCAGGAACGGTATAATTGTATACCCTGGTGACCAGGCTGCCCTGAGTGCAGGGATTGATCTGGTCTCCCCACTGACCGGTAATGAACCAGCGTAACATATGTTTATGGTCGTAATTGGGCTGGTTGCCGTTGGCATAATCTTCCTGAAAGCCATGTACGTGATTCTCAAGCAAGGCAACATTCAGATAATTGTCAACTGCAGGACTGTTTGCCGTATAATACGCTTCCACTTTAACAGTAAGTACGCGGGATGCACTATCGAAAGCTGAAGTAAATCCTATATTTACGGGCGATTGTTCAGGAAGTATCTGCTGTGCTGCAACATTCCATGAACCCCTGCCCATGGCAGTACTGGCCCCGATCTCAGGAAAGACATGCCTGTTAATGGTTCCGTTAGGATAGCCTGTCACGTTGGCCTGCAGGGCAAGTGAATCACCGAAGATTGTTCTGTAATCAGGTTCAGTTCCTGTTGGAGCTGCAAAACTACCCTGATGGATGTTTACAAGAACAACCCTGCCCGGGTTTGCATCTGAGATGGCCTGTGCTACAGCATGCCCCTGGGGACAATAACCACAATTAATGCCTGTGAATTCTTCCAAAACAACATTTTTATGCTGAGGAGCAGTTACCACAATAGTTTGTGCTAATAATCCCGTCATGCAGAATATGCCCAGCAATGCTGAACAGAATAAAACTCTTTTCATTTTTAATTGGTTTTATAATTTGTTCAAAAATAAAGAATTTTGATGAAAATGCAGAATGCTTGTACGGAATTTTTAACTTTGCTTTTAAATTTTGAACTATTCAGATAGTGTGTCATGAAAGTCACATGTCACTCATCATTCATAACTCATCATTCATAACTCTTATAATGAAACTTGAAGCTTTAACTGCTGTTTCCCCGGTGGATGGACGATACCGGGGAGTCACCGGGTCACTGGCAGCGTATTTTTCGGAATTTGCACTCATCAGGTACAGAATTCATGTTGAAGTTGAGTATTTTATAGCCTTATGCCAACTGCCTTTACCACATTTGAAATCATTCGACCACAACAATTTCCCGGCACTGAGGCATATTATTTCAGGCTTTACGGTTGATGAAGCTCAGAAGGTAAAAGATATTGAAAAGACTACCAATCATGATGTGAAAGCAGTTGAATATTACCTGAAAGCAAAATTCAGCGACCTGGGTTTATCTGAATACCGTGAATTCATACATTTCGGGCTCACTTCACAGGATATTAACAACACTGCCATTCCCTTGTCTTTAAAGGAAGGATTGGAAAAAGTATTCTATCCTGTTCTTGAACAGGTTATTGATAAACTCAATTCGTTTTCCAGGGAATGGAAAGATATTCCCATGCTGGCACGTACCCACGGGCAGCCTGCATCGCCTACGAGAGTAGGGAAGGAGATCAGGGTATTTGCCGAGAGGATTGAAAAACAATACGGTATTCTGAAGACAATTCCTTTTTCGGCCAAGTTCGGCGGGGCGACAGGTAATTTCAATGCTCATGTAGCTGCTTATCCTCTGGTTGACTGGATGCAGTTTGCCGATACCTTTGTAAACAGTACCCTTAAGCTGGAACGTTCTCAGACAACCACCCAGATTGATCATTACGACAATATTGCAGCCATATTTGATGCCCTGAAGAGAATCAATACTATTTTCACTGATATGTGCCGTGATTTCTGGACATATATTTCAATGAATTATTTTACTCAGAAAATCAATAAAGACGAGGTGGGGTCATCAGCCATGCCACATAAGGTCAACCCGATTGATTTTGAGAATGCGGAAGGAAATCTTGGAGTTGCCATTGCCTTATTTGAACATTTATCGGGAAAACTGCCGATATCCCGTTTGCAACGCGACCTTACCGATTCCACTGTTCTCAGGAATATTGGGGTACCCATTGCACATTCTCTCATTTCATTACAATCACTTCTTAAAGGATTGGGAAAGATCAGCCTGAATGAAGCCGTAATCCATACCGATCTTGAAGCCTCATGGTCAGTGGTGGCAGAAGCAATTCAGACAATTCTCAGACGTGAAAATTATCCTGATCCTTTTGAAAAACTGAAAGAACTCACAAGAACAGGAAAGGCGATGAATAAAAATACTTTTGTTGAATTTATAGAAGGACTGGATATTTCTTCATCCGTAAAAGAGGAGTTACTTAAAATTACTCCTTTTAATTACACGGGGATTACCTCTGTTTAAATAAGTGTCATCGAATATATTACAATATAGCAACAACTTCCGGCAGAAAAATAAAACGCTGACAAATTCTAACATTTTATTTTTATTGTTTAAAAAATGTTTAATATTGCAATACAAAAGTGGAGACCGGTGACCACTCAAAAAACGGGGCGACCCCAAAAGGCCAGACAATTGGGAAAATATTAAATAATGATAAAATGAAAACATATGTAATTCTATCATTGATGATTTTATTTTTTTCTAATGAAATCTTAGCACAGAAAGTTAAGGACGATGATATTTCATTTAAATACAAGCGCCTTCCAAGTAATCCGATTAATAAAATTTATACTTCATACAAAGGTGAAGTTATCCTTTCATACGAAGCAGATGATAAAAATAAAATGGCGGAGTATGATCGGAAAAAAGCAGAAAGTGATCAACAATTTAAAGAGAGCAAAAAAATAGCTGACGAAAAATATGATAAAGAAAAAAAAGAATATAAGGAAAAATCTTTTAAGGAAAAAATTGTTGATAAAGCTCTCGGAGATAATGACAAGCCTAATAAGGAATCAGTAGAAAAGGAAGGTATTAAAAAGCCATTTATTCATAAGATTTTTGATAAGGATTTTCTTGCCACTACTTATATCAAACTGACAGGGTATGAAAAATCAAATAATTCAAATCTGATTGTAACTTTCGTTGCTCACGGAGTTGAGTGGCTTGAACCAAAAATTAATGAATCTTATACTAATTCCAGTACGGGTCAACCAAAAAAACAATATAGTGAAGAAATTAAATACCGCAGTCCTGTTTCTGTGAAAGTGGTATCGGCTGACGGCAAGACAATATTAGACGAAACAGTGGAAAAAACCAATGAATATCGTTCCTGGTCAAGCAATAAATACGATAGTAATGAACAATTGCAGGCAAATTCAGATCCTGAAAAAGTCATTCCTGGATTAGAACAAAAGATACTGGAAGACAATTTGAAAATTGCCAATGAATACCTGAATGAAAAATGCGGGTCATCAATTATGCAACGTAAAACCATTTTATTTAATGTAGAATCAAAAAAACTGGATTATTCCGATTACCAGCAGGCTTATATTTCAGCCATGGAGGGTTACACATTATTGATAGATAATCCTTCAGAAGCGGCAAAAAAATTACAGTCATCGATCACAATTTGGGAAAATGCAATGAAAGAATCAAATCCTAAGGACAAAAAAGCAAGAGTCAATGAAGAAATTACTATTGCTACTGTATTTAATTTAGCAGAAGCGTATATGTGGACAAACGACTTCACCAAAGCAAAATTGATCTTTGCAAAATCATCCACTTTGGATTTATCAAGAAAAGAAAATAAAAGGATTGATGAGTTGAAACTAATGATTGATGAACTCAAGCTACGCTATGAAGCTAATCAAAATATGTAAACATTATCTTTTAAAGTGGTAATTTCCCATATTCCATATACTATAACTATTCAGGTTGTTTAGGTTATAGACTGTCAGTCTATTAGGAAAATTGAATTCAATTATTATTCCTATTTTTACTATTTGTCCTATTACCTGATTCCTGATACCGGATTTGTTCTAATAGCTAACAGTCTAAAAGCCTAAGTAGTTACAATATACTTTATATCTTATGCCTTATACCTCTTAAATCAATTATTGATTCTTTTCAGTTTTATAATATCGGCATCCATTTCCATCATCAATGGAACTTTTTCAATTACCACATTACTGGTATCGAGTCCATAGGCTTTGACTTCTGTGATTCCAATATTTTTGAGTACTTCATAAATATCCATGATGAATTGTTCGAAGGCAGGAAAATCAAAATCGTAATTTTGTATCCTGTCGATGACGATAAACCGGAAATCACCCGGGATGTTGTGTTTTCTCAAAGATTCATAATTGCTGGTAATGTCAATTTCTCCGTTATCAACAAGTTCATCTATTACATTTCGGAAATAGAGGTTAATCCTGGGCTGAACCTTGAAACCAATCCTGAAGTCAACCCTGGTAATTACCCCCGGCAGGATCTGTTCAACTTTATAAGTAGCAGTACGGGCGCTGTCGACAATGTCAATATGCAGAAACCAATAATGGTCGGCTCTTTTGGGTTGTTTATTGATGATGGAATAAATGGTCTTTGACTCAATTTCGTCTCTTCTGTTTGCACGTGTCAGATATACAAGGTTGGTGGCATATTTGGGAACTGAATTATCTTTCCTCAGGTCTTTTATGATCTCGACGAATTCATCGATTTTAACAAAATTAATGAACTGGTTTTTGATTTTTCTGCCTTTGTACCAAATATACATAATAAAGAACATGATACTGGCAAGCAGTATGGTAACCCATCCGCCATGAACGAATTTAAACAGGTTGGCAACCAGGAATGAACCTTCAATAGAGAGATATACCGCCAGAAATCCAAAGATTACTATTACCGGTATCCGCGTAAAATAAAGGTAATATCCAAGTAAAATGGTAGTCATCAGCATAGTAATGGTAATGGCGAGTCCGTAGGCAGCTTCCATGTTGGATGATCTCTGGAAAAATATAATGACAAAAATACATGCCACCCAAAGGAATTTGTTAACACTTGGAACATACATCTGGCCTTTGATATGAGTAGGATAGCTGATCTTGACTTTTGGCCAGAAATTGAGCAGGATGGCTTCACTGATAATGGTGTAAGAACCTGAGATTAGCGCCTGGCTGGCAATAATAGCGGCAGATGTAGCAATAACGATGCCGGGTATCAGGAACCATTGCGGCATAATGGAAAAAAACGGATTGATTTCGCTTGCAGAAACGGCAGGATTCATAAGCAACCATGCTCCCTGTCCGAAATAATTCAAAACCAGGGTAGTCTTGACAAAGATCCAGGTGACCCTAATATTGTTGAACCCGCAATGTCCAAGATCAGAGTATAGTGCTTCAGCACCGGTTGTGCAGAGAAACACTGCACCCAGCAGCAGAAAACCATGAGGATACTGCGACAGTAACCTGATTGCATACACCGGGTTCAGAGCTTCGAGAATTGCAGGGTATTTGCTGATCTGAGTCAACCCAAGAATCCCCAGCATCAGGAACCAGATGAACATTACAGGTCCGAATGACTCACCGAGTATTTTTGTGCCGTAACGCTGTACAAAAAACAGAATAAAAATGATGATAATAACAATAGGAACCACGGGAATAAAAGGGTTCACCATCTGGAGACCTTCCACGGCAGATACCACGGTGATGGCCGGAGTTATTATCCCGTCGGCGAGCAACATGCTGCCACCGATAATAGCAAAAATAAAAGCTTTTTTGGCATATCGCCTGATGAGAGCATATAGCGCAAATATTCCGCCTTCCCCGTGATTATCAGCTTTCAGCGTAATAAGTACGTACTTGAGTGTGGTCTGAATGGTAAGCGTCCAGAATATGCAGGATAAAGCACCATAGACAAGTTGCCGTGATATATCACCTGAAGTATTTACAATCGCCCTGAGAACATACAAAGGGGAGGTGCCGATATCCCCGTACACTATTCCAAGTGTTATTACCAGGCCGGCAAACGTAAGCTTTTTGGTTATGTCCTGATTATCTTTCAAGCTATTTTTTAAAACCGGCAAATATAAAGCGAAATATGATTGTGGTTATGAATAATTAATGAATATTTTTATGTAGGTTTCCAGCCACCGGCCATCCAACCGGTTGAAAAGGCTATCTGAAGGTTGTAACCTCCTGTGTCTGCATCGAGATCAAGTATTTCTCCGGCAAAAAATAAACCCTTGACCAATTTTGATTCCATAGTAGCCTGATTTATTTCACCAAGGTCGACGCCGCCGGCGGTAATAATGGCTTCATTAAATGAACGGTGGCCGGTAACCTCTAAGCGAAAATCCTTGAGCCATAACCGTATTTTTTTTCTTTCGGCTGCCGAAACCTGGTGGCATGGCTTATCCGGATCAAGTGATAAAAGTTCGCAACAAACCGGTATCAGGGATGAAGGCAATAATTCCCCGAGGAAATTGATTGTTTTCATTTTGCTGTGTCCGGCCAGGTCACGGAGAAGCCTTGCATCTAATTTATGTTCATCCAGCGCTGGTTTCAGATCAATAGAAATAATCACCCGGCTACCTGCATTCAGGGCATCCGTGCATAGCCGGCTCATCGTGAGAATCACGGGTCCTGATATACCGTAATGAGTAAACAACATTTCGCCAAATTCAGAGCGTACTTTTTTCTCATTGATCCACAGACTTGCATTGATATTCCTGAGGCTGAGCCCCTGCAGCTTTTTGGCCGTATCACCTTTTGTTACCAAGGGCACAAGTGCTGGCCTTACCGGCACAATTGTATGTCCCGCTGCAGTTGCCAGTTTGTACCCATCACCTGTCGATCCTGTGGCAGGATAGGATTTTCCACCAGTTGCCAGGATCACCCTGGTAGTCCGGAATTCCAGCCTTTCACCATTATGTTGTTCGCAGACAAGTCCCGTGATCTGATGATCACTGATCAGCATTTCTTTTACCGCCAGACCAGTGATTATCTCAGCCTTATTTTTCCAGCACCAGTGAAGGAGAGCGTTCACCACATCCTCCGATTTTTCACTTATGGGAAAAACACGGTTTCCCCTTTCAACGACTGTTTTTACTTCAAATGATTCAAATAAGGATATGAGATCTTTATTAAAAAATGCGGAGAATGCAGGCCTGAGAAACTTTCCGTTGTGAATATGACTGATGAAGTCGGCCATGGACGTGGAATTGGTGATGTTACAGCGGCCTTTGCCCGTGATCAGCAGTTTCCGGCCGCAGCGGTTCATTTTTTCGAGGAGAATGGTACGGGCTCCGTTTCCGGCTGCTTTGCCTGCGGCCATCAGCCCGGCCGCACCGCCCCCGACCACGATCACATCAGCGTGTATCATGGGGCAAAAATATAAGAAGATTTGGGAATTTGAAGATTTGAAAATGTGATAATGAATTAATGTGATAATGTGATAATGGGAAACTTGATCGATAAAAATAAATCAGGTTTTAAGATATTTAATAATCATTTATTCCTGGCATTCCGATTCCGGAAAGCAATCCCACATGGATAGAAACAACATCCCATTTATTCGCATTTATGTATGATATTGCAAATCTATCAGCACTGAAATTATTATGATTTAATGCATAAATTCCCCAATCTTCAAATTTTCAAATCTTCAAATTTTCAAATTACTACCTGAGTTTCACATCGCCATATTCGCTGGTCACTTTCACCTCAGAAGTAGGATTTGAATTACTGCCGGTCATCCCGGTAATGGTTTTTCTGCTGCCGCTGTTTGTTACATTCAGATTCTTTGATTCCCTGAGATCAAGATCGCAATATTTCATGACAGCATTCACCCGGTACGAGGCATTTTCAGGTATAATACAATCTATTGATCCAAAGCGGTTTTTAATATCAATGCTTTCAAAGCCGGTAGTTACCTCGTTTACATCGAGACTGCCGTACTTCATGTCAATGTCTGCTTTTTTACCCAGTTTCTTAATTTTCGAATTGGTAAACTCACCGGAAAAAACAAAGTTGGTAATGGCGCCCAATTCATACGTGTCATATTTCGAATCGCATATCAATGAGTTGCCGTTCTCCTGGTTAAACTGTGAAAACCGGCTGACAAGCACCAGCGCCTTAGCGGTAATGACCTTCATGTCTGAATATTTCAGGATGACCTTTGCCCAGTTGCATTGGCCAATCGTACCGTTTGAATAGCTCAGTCTGATCTCACTCATTGGTTTTGACTCGTTATAGAGAAGTTTTTTTGCATTCAGATCACCATATTCAACATTCAGATTTACCAGGTTATCAGCTTCTTCAATGATCACATTGCCGAATTTGTTGCTGATATCCAATGAAAGATATACAGGCATTTTCACCGTATAATCAATGGAAAAATTGATTTTCCCGAATTCTCCGTCAATGGTTGTTATCGCTTTTAACAGGTTATCGGCCGTGCTGAAACGTATCTTAATTTTATCGAGGATTTTATCCGCTTTTTCCTTATTTCCGGTTTCCGCGCTGACGACCACATCCACTGAAACAGCATCGTTCTTCCAGTTCTGGATGTTCACCTGTCCGTATTTGTTTTCAATGACTAATTTGTTGTTGTTATTACAGCTAAAATCCTGGTGGTATTTCCGTGTGATTTTATCTCCTTCAGACAATGATACCAGGGGAATTTGAATTGATATGATAAACAGGATTATTGCCAGAAACAGCTTTTGGTTTTTCATTTCCTTGATTATTTAATTGTTTTACATTATTTAACTGAAGTAATATTTTATTAAGAATTTCAAGTTTGGTGCGGTAATACGAGATCATGGCATCAATGATGCGTTCGTTTCCCGGTTTTGATTTGAGTTCAACTTCGAGGCTGCGGTAGAGTGAATCCATCTCGCTAAATTCCTTTTTCATCAGGTCATTCCTGATCATTTCACCGCCTGATTTGACATTGCCAAGTTCAGTAAGTTTTTCATTAATCTCCGAGGTATAATACACTTCCACTTCAGCATAATCAGTGGAAACGTCTTTAAGTGCAATACCTGCTTTTTCCTGGCGGGTGCTGGTTTTTTCAATGACCCACAGGGATGATATCACAACTAATATGACAATTGCAGCGATTTTCAGAAAATAAAATGCATTGAATTTTCGGAGATGACCGGCCTGTCTGGCTTTCAACTTATCCTCAAAGCGTTTGATATGTCCTTCCGGTGGTTCATCATCATCGAAAACAGCCGTGTTTTCGCGTAACAGATCGTCTATTTTTTTTGAGTTTTTCATATTTTATATTAAACCGAAACTATTTTATACAGTATATTAATTAATTTACTAAATATCATTTGATTGTATTCTAAATCGTAATTCGTAAATCGTAATTCTAAAATTATGTTAGTTTACTGATTTCATTATTTCGATCAGTCGCTTTTTAGCCCTGGCCAATTGGGACCGGGAAGTGGACTGTGTGATATTCAGAATGAAAGAAATCTCTTCGTGGTCATAACCTTCAAGCAGGTTCAGGCTGAGAATGATGCGGTATCCGTCAGGAAGAGCTGAGATGGCTGATTTTATGGCCTGTGCCTGTTCAATAATGAATTCCGGTTCTTCTGAATCATCATTATCGGGCAAGGTGTTCAGGTTTTCACCGGCTTCAACCATTACCGGGCTGTTTTTTTTCATGTAATCCAGCGACCTGTTGATGACGATGCGCTTCAGCCAGCTGCCGAAACTTACACTGCCATTATAACTGCTGATGTTCTCAAATGCCGATAAAAACGATTCCTGCATAATATCTTCTGCTTCAGTTTCATTCCTGACTATTCTCAGGCAGGTGTTGTACATGGCTTTGTAATACAGCCCGTAAAGCTTCATCTGCGCTTTATGTTCCTTACGCCTGCAACCTTCAATCAGGTCTTCATGTATGTCAGTGATCCTGCTTTCCAAATTCAAAATATATCACCCTAAAGTACGATAGAAAATATTAAATGCTGCATGGAGCAAAGAAAATAATCGAACTCCGCCTCCGGCGGACGAACAATTGAACATTCGAATGGAAGGCAGATGACGCTGATTATTATGATATTCGCTGAATTATCCGATCATATAATTCATATATTTCAGCGTAAAAAAATAAAATATTATAATAAACTAAATTTTATTTATTGCATAAATATTGTTAATACGCTAAATATCATTTGATTATATTCGTAAATCGTAATTCGTAATTCTAAAATTAATTTAATTCATGATCAGAACTTTTGCCTGACCTGATATAAAATCATTATTGCCCGGTTAAATTTTTATGTCGTCACTACGTGACTTAAATACCGTATTTTATTTCTTGCTACAAAGATTTCATCCCTACGGGATTAAAGTTTTGATGTGCCAGATAAACCCCGTCAGGGGTGAAATCTTTGTAGCAAAATATTCCTAACAACAATAAGCCCTGTAAAGGCGAAATCTTCCGGAAACTAATACATTCGAGTGATTTAAGATGCTTAAATGCTTTTTCCGGAAATCAGTGATATAATTAGATTATTCACCCTGAAAAAATAAATGTCTAAACCAGTTTGTTGATATTGGGTCAAACTATTGGGCAAAATGATGATAGTTTTATTCCTGGTTTTTCTTATTACTTTTGTACTTCTAAAGATACCTTATCAAGGTAAATATATAAAATAAATGGACTGATGATGATTAAATCCATACAAAATGTATCAATTACATGTAATCATTATTAATTAATTGTATATGCATAAAGAAAATTTTGTGGTGGATATTTCCGGTAAAAGGATTGCCGTAATATTACCGATTGCTGATTATGATAAATTGATTGAGGCATATGAAGAGCTTAAAGATATAAAAGCATATGATAAAGTGAAAACGCTGAATGAGCCGGTTGTTCCATTACATCAGACAATAAAAACCAGAATAAATAAGGGATGATATTCCTTAATATCACTCAATGAAGTCTGCCAAAATCATAATCAGCCTGTTACTGGTTATCCTGGTATTTTCTAATCTTGCGGAGGCTCAGAAAGACAGTCTGAGCAGGAAAATGTCCTTTGATTTTGGCATAACCCGCGGGAAAAATATCAACCTTTGGCCTGTATATACCTGGAGAAAAACTGCGGATGAGCTTGATCTGAAAGCTTTATTTTCAATTTATACCTTTGAGAAGGATTACAAATTCAAAAGGATTAATACCCATTTCCTGCCATTATATTTTATCAGTCGTGAAAAAGATAAGTCTGATCTCAGGTTACTGTCATTGTTTTACCCGTCGGTGTTCAGGCTGACCAGGGATGAAAATAATCATTTCCATTCGTTGAAACTTTTTGAACTGGCTCCGGGGATCAGTTTCTTTGAGATGAGCCGGTCTGCAGGCAGGACAATCGTTCAGAACAATCTTTTTTTCTTCATCTGGCATAAAGAAAATAACCTGACCAACAAATCCTATTTTGTTATTTTCCCGTTATTCTGGCAATTCAGTAATCCCGGCAATAAATCATCTACTTTATTTCCATTGTTTTCAAAGGGTAGTTTTGACAGGCAGACAAAGAAGTACTTCGCTGTCACACCATTATTCTGGCATACAAGCTCTGATTCTGCCAGCAGTAATACTCTTTTTCCGTTGTGGTGGGAGAAGCAAACAGGCAAAGGAAGCAAGGCTGAAAAGACCAACGTCCTGTTTCCTGTTTACTGGTCGTTCAAAGACAGTTCTGATGACAGCAAAGTGATATTTCCCGTCGTCTGGAGTATGAATAATAAACACTACCATTCGCTCACCATGCTGCCATTATTTTCCATGGGGCAATCCTCTGACAGCAGTCGCAGCCATCTGACCATTACCCCTTTGTTCTGGCATTTCCGGTCACAGACCACCAAACGTGATATATTATTTCCTTTCTGGTGGCAAACTCAATGTGATAATGGCGCAGGCAGTAGTATCCGCAGAGTATTCTTTCCGGTTTACTGGGCATACCGGGATGCAAGTTTTGATAACCATGTCATTTTTCCTGTAGTATGGAGCCTGAAAAATTCAGCGTATTATTCGTTCACATTTTTCCCTTTGTTTTCAGAGGGAAAGAATACAGTTATTCAGAAAGGCTATTTGACCATTACTCCTTTATTCTGGCATGTTCAGAACCTGGGCAGCATCATTAATATTTTATTTCCTTTCTGGTGGAATATTAAAGCAGGAGAAGGTGAAAATGCCTGGCATTCAAATGTAGTGTTCCCGGTTTTCTGGTCATTTCACAATATTGACAAGGATAACAAAGTTTTGTTTCCCGTTATCTGGAAACACAGTGATAAGATAAATAAATCACTGACAGTGTTTCCGCTATTTTCCGAAGGGCATTCATTATCAGGTTCTGAGAATCACCTTGTGATTACTCCTTTATTCTGGCATTACCGGACTTCAGATAAGAACAGGTATGTACTATTCCCGGTCTGGTGGCAGAGGACATCAGGCAGTGGAGAGACAGCAAGATATTCCAATGTTTTATTCCCTTTTTACTGGTCGGCAAAAAATAAATTCTGGAACTACCATGTGCTGTTTCCCTTTGTTTTCAAAGTCAAGAATACAGATTATTCCACCTTTGCTTTATTTCCGGCATTTTCAAAGGGCCATTCGGATGATAACAGCAGGAGCCACCTGGTAATCACACCCTTGTTCTGGCAATTCAGATCGCCGGAAATAAATACTTCCCTGCTAATTCCGTTCTGGTGGAAACGAACAAACATTGCAAACACCAACATGTCAAGTAATGAGATCATCTTTCCGGTTTATTGGTCAGGAAAAAATGAAATAAGTTCGTACAGGTTTTATTTCCCTTTGCTTTGGAAGTCGAGCGACATTCTTTATACAAGGCTCACAGTAATACCATTATTTTCTGCCGGGCATTCACCGGATAATAAGAAATCTTACCTGGTATTTACGCCCTTATTCTGGAAATTCACGGATCATGGCTCAAAGCGTTACATACTATTTCCTTTCTGGTGGTACAAAAAAGAAATATCAGGCAATGAGGAAAATATTTCAAATGTTGTTTTTCCTTTCTGGTGGGCTAAAAAAGACAAGTTCACATCTCACAAAATATTATTTCCTTTCATCTGGAAGTACAACAACAGGAGTTACAGTTCCTTTACCTTATTACCACTATTCTCCACAGGCAGGTCGGCTGACAGCGCCAGATTTCATACTGTGATCACTCCTTTGTACTGGCGCTTCAGGAATCCCGAATACAGAAGGGATATTATATTTCCATTCTGGTGGCGTAAAATAAGAAATCAGGGCTTGCAGAATGAGGAACTATCCAATGTGTTGTTTCCGGTTTACTGGTCATACAAAAATGCAAATTATAACGAAAAATTCATTTTGCCCTGCATAAGATCAATGAAATCCTATTATTATCATTCATTTACCTTTTTCCCATTATTTTCATATCTTCAGACAAATGATAAAAAAATCAGGCGACTGACAATCACTCCATTATACTGGAGCACAAAACAACCGGGGTTTTCGAGGCAGGTTCTTTTTCCGTTTTTTTGGATGATTGATAACCATATCGGGCAAAAGCAAATTGAATCATGGAAAAACCGTTTTATCTGGTGGCCGGAATCTTACCAGAAAAAAATGGGGGTGCTCATTCCTGAAGCATTTACCAGGAATGGAAGGAGTGTACCTTATAAATCTGTTACCCTTTTTCCTTTATTTTCGGCAGGACATAACTTTGATCGTTCATTAAATCACCTGGTAATAACGCCATTATTCTGGAATTTCCATGCCGGTGAAATACATAGAAATTTGTTATTCCCATTGTACAACTATTACACAGATGCCAAGACTCATGAGAAGAAATTCAATATCCTGTATTTTCTTTTCAGGTCGAAACATATAAATGACCAGCGAAAGATCAGTATTGTATGGCCGTTAATTGATTATAGTGATGGTCCGGGTTATAAATATATGAGACTGGCGCCCGTTATCTGGTATGGCAGTACCCCGCGTTCTCATTATTTCACAGTACAGCCGTTTTATTACCACAGTGTTGACAGTGTTTACGAGAGCTACCGGATTTTCTTGGAGTTACTTACTTTACGCAAATA
Source organism: Bacteroidia bacterium (assembly GCA_026391255.1). Taxonomy (GTDB): domain Bacteria; phylum Bacteroidota; class Bacteroidia; order Bacteroidales; family JAPLDU01; genus JAPLDU01. The sequence goes on from JAPLDU010000018.1 coordinate 134,777, forward strand.
TGTTAATTACAAACATTCGGTGAATGTCCTCTGGAAAACCGTGATTTGGGATAATTATGCCAATAATGATTATGAACACAGGATATTGTACCGGTTGTTCGCGAATGTAAAAAGAAACGGGAAAACAGAAAAATGCATATTCCCATTTTATTCCTGTACCAGAGAAAGCAATGGTGAGAGTTCCGTTTCAGTGTTGTTGTGGTTTTTCCAGTCTTTTCAGCATCCGGTAGCCAATTCAACGGAGTTTTACCACGAAGATAAACTGCTTGGGTTTATCAGGATAAGATCAAATTACCAGTACCTGAAAGCCAAAGGGTTTACGG
>JAPLDU010000146.1 GCA_026391255.1 Bacteroidia bacterium
AAAGATGAAAAAATAAATATCAGGGAAAACAATAGTATTTTATTCGCTTTTTTCATGGTAAATTGTTTATAAATTTGCAGTAAAATTATTAAAATTAAGTCACTAATCAGTATTTAAAAATGAAAAGAATTCAGAATTCTGAATTCAGAATATAGAATAAATAATGAGGTGAAACCATACAAAAAAATAGAAGCTACTGATATTGAGCATTTCAACTCAATTGTTGGATCAGAATACTTAGTCACTGATGTGGAATTAATGGAACCTTACAGCCATGATGAAACGGAAGATTTAGTCTTTTATCCGGAGCTGGTTATCAGATCAAATACGTCGGAAGAAATCAGCAAAATCCTGAAATATTGTAATGAAAAGAACATTCCTGTAACACCGAGGGCAGGGGGAACAGGTCTGAGTGGTGGCGCTTTGGCTGTGAATGGTGGTGTGATCCTTTCCTTAGAAAGAATGAACAGGATTTTGAAAATTGATGAAAGGAATCTTCAGGTGATTGTTGAACCCGGTGTCATTACAGAAAAGCTGCAGGAGGCAGTGATCGAAAAGGGGTTGTTTTATCCCCCTGATCCGGCAAGTAAAGGCTCCTGTTTCATTGGCGGAAATATTGCTGAATCGTCAGGTGGCCCAAAAGCCGTCAAATACGGGACAACAAAGGATTATGTTTTAAACCTCGAAGTTGTTCTTCCAACCGGTGAGATTATCCGGACAGGCGCTAATGTTCTGAAGAATTCAACAGGATATAACCTGACTCAACTGATCACTGGCAGCGAAGGAACCTTAGGCATTGTGACGAAAATCGTTTTGCGGCTGATACCTTATCCTGCAAAGAATATAATTATGCTGGTACCATTTTATTCTTCGCAAAAAGCCTGTGAGGCTGTTTCTGCTATTTTTACAGGAGGTGTTACTCCGTCAGGACTTGAGTTCATGGAAAGGGATGCGCTGGTATGGGGTTTGAAATATATTGAAGATGCAGGTTTTGAATTAAAGGAGGGCATTGAAGCACATCTTTTGATTGAGGTTGATGGCCAGGATGAACAGGAACAAATGAAAGAATGTGAAAAAATTTATGGTATTCTGAAAGATTATCCATGTGATGAAGTATTGATCGCTGAAACAGCTCTTCATAAAGACAGGATCATGAAATTCAGACGGGGTATAGGTGAAGCCGTGAAATCAAATTCAGTTTATCGCGAGGAAGATACTGTTGTTCCAAGAGCCGAACTGGCTGTTTTATTAAAAGGAGTCAAGGATATAGGTAAAAAATATAATTTTCAGACAGTGTGTTATGGCCATGCAGGTGATGGCAACCTGCATGTGAACATCATCAGGGGAGATCTTTCAGATCACGACTGGAATGTGACCATCAGACAAGGGATACGGGAAATATTTGAACTGACTGTAAGCCTAGGCGGAACTATATCTGGCGAACATGGAATTGGATTAACACAAAAAGATTATCTGAATATTGCACTCGACAGTAAGGTTATTGATCTCATGAAACAAATCAAAACCATTTTTGATCCGAATGGAATTCTGAATCCCGGGAAAATATTTATCTGATCAAAACAAATCTGAGACAGCAATCCAATAAAAAAACCCCGTATTACCGGGGTTTTTTATTGGAATATCAGAACGATTTATTGAACCATCATACTGATTGTCTTTGAATAATCCCCAGCTTTGACTGTCAGGAAATACATTCCGCTATTTAAATCGGTTCCATTAATATCGAGTTGATGTTTCCCTGTGGAAAGTTTGCCGTATTGAACCTCTTTTACACTTTGTCCCATCATATTAATGATTGAATAACTTACATTACTACTTTGTGTCAGATTCATATTGATATGAGTTTCTTCTGAAAATGGGTTTGGATAAATATTGCTTAATGAAAATAATTCAGTTTTGTTATTGTCGATACCTAATTTTGGGCCAAAACCTACATTTAGAGCATAATAATGAGTGACAGGGGCTGTCGGGTTACTGGAAAATATTGTAGTAACGACAGGGATCCTGATAGTTTGCACATTTTCAACTAATACAATATCAGAAACGATTTGGAAGAAATTTTCTTTATGGTTATCACCATCTATTGTAAAATTGGTTTTAGTATAAACGGAATCTTTTTCCAGGTCAATACCCCAGCCATAAAGATCAGGTTTATCATTCATATCTGTAGGATTGTTTGGGTCATTCGGATCTGAATCTGACCATATGGCAAATATTTTTTTTCCATCGGTTGTTCTTGTAGCCTGTAGCCTGTGATCCCAGCCGACTTCCTCTGTACCATTACTAAATCCTGATTCATTTGAGGGAACATCGCGAACCATGAATGTGTCCAAATATTGAGATTTCCAACTTGTTCCATCCATAGAAAACCAGAATAACCTATGCGTAACGTAGGTAGGAGGGTTAGTATTAATTGAATAAATATAACTGTCGAATGAATCCCTCTGATTTGAAATAGCGCCACC
>JAPLDU010000097.1:0-3263 GCA_026391255.1 Bacteroidia bacterium
TAAACGGGTCATTACTTCTGCTCTCTTGTTTTCATCCGGTATTAAATCTTCTAATCTCTGTCGTTTTTCTCTTTTACGTTTTTCCATTTGTCAAAGTTATTATTGTAAAATTACTTTGACACACATTTCTGAACAGCCTCTGCTCCGAAGCTTAACATATAATAATTTGAAGGCTTTATCAGGTCAATATTGCCTGAAATATCAATTTGCAGGTTATTATTTAGCAGGTATAAGAGTCCGGCATCTGCAAAACAAGCTGCATCAGATGATTTTTCGAAATACGAATATGATTCGGCGAAACAACTAAGCTTATCACTTATATTATATCCAAGGCAGACGGCAGCAAAATAAGAAACCTCAGAACTTTTATCAGCCCATTCCATTCCAAGGTTATAGCAAAGATTGAGATCATCAGAAAAATCATTCTGCATTAGCAGATAAGCGGATGGAACCGGATTAGCCGGCCTGAATTCTTTATACCCAAACCCAGGTAAGGTGAGATTGAATAAGAACGATGTTCTGGGAATTGCACCTTGCCCTTCGAAAATCAGAAGTTTTGATCCAATGGTCAGCGGATCGAACCCTTCAAAATAATTAAGACTGTCTTTGAACCCTGAATAATTGACTTGCAGCCGGATTTCACAATTGGGATTTAAACCATACCGAAACAAGGAAGTGTTGTACAAAACAGAAATCTGCTTTGGGTCAATGGTTCTTTCAAATGAATAGCCGGATTCGATTTCAAGGGTCCGGGCTGGAATCAGGAATGGAGGTGTTGACATTCCCGGCCTGTCAGGAACAATGATTGTATCTCCGGAATTTTGTGAAAACGAGACCAAAAAGCAAAGCCCTAATGCAAACAATAGAATAAGCCTATTCATTCTGATCTGGTTTTGACGACCATTTTCTATCCCTGACAAGAGCGTAAAATATGGGAGCAAGAAGCATCAGGACAATGGCTGATTCTGTCCGGCTTTTTCTGCCCCCTGAACTGAATCTGCCTCCTGAACCGATCAGGTTGATCAAGTAAAAAACAAAGATAATTCCCAATGGAATTTTGGTTACAAAGGCCAGTATGGTTGCAAAAATATTGCCGTTGTCCTTATATGTGGTAATGAATATCCAAATAAGCATCAGTACTTCAAGAATTCCGAGAAACCATTGGAAGGTTCCCTTGTTTTCCTGAAGAGCCGGGATTTGTCCATATTTAAGGATAATCAGTAATCCACATGGAATCAGTACCAGCATAAAGACTTTTGCAACATCCTGGTAATTCCTGAATACGGTAATTTTGCGGGTATAACCGAGGATGATTCCAAGGATAATGACTCCAAGGGATGCAAAAATGTAGATGGAGGTTGGGATGGAATTTATGAAGTTAATCATTATTTCTTGTGTGTCAGTAATTCCATCAAAGCTCTTTCAGAACAATTATATATGGCTTTTTTAAGCCCTTTCATTTTTAACTTTTCTTCATCAAAATCAATAACTATAGCTGAATTTTTAAATTTTGTCTTTTTGGTTTCAGAATTATTATTGTTTAAAATTTTAAAAAGACCGGAATACTTCAATGTCAAATATTTCTCTAAATCAATATAAATCTTTGATTGAATGTCTAAGAACAATTTATCAGTATTTGGATCTTTTGTGTCGTGACCAAAATTCACAAAAGTTGCTTTAGAAACTCTGATATCTAAGATTCCTTGTTCAATAGGGTCCAAAGGGATAAAAGCAACTTTTTTGGGATATTGATCTTCAGTAAAAAACAAATATTGCATTCTTTGACTTTTTGTAGAATCGTCAGGATTGTAATCAGATTTATCAAACTGAGGTCCTTTCAGTACTTTTACATATTTTGTACGAAGCATTTCTAAAGCAATCCTACCTACATCAATAAAACTTTTTGATTTGTTACTGATTGAATACGCTACAAGAAAAACAGCAACCGTAACGAGCAAACCGACTAAATCTTTTACCGCATCAAGCCCGTTTTCAGTATTAAATCCTTTTATTGACAGATTTATAATTATTGCTAATGAGCCAATAATTGAAAACATTACGGCAATAACTTGTTCTTTCTTATTATCCATATTAGTAAATTGTTAGCATTAGTAAAATATACTCCCTTTAACTCAATAATCCAAACATTCTTCAAATTCGTTAAGGAAAAGGTCAATCAAAGGTAAAGAATTTTGAACAAGGAACAAAAACAGGTGTTGGCGAGTTGCCAATTCAATAAAAATGTATAGAAAATCGGTTTTTGCTTAAATCTCCTCTAAAAGCTGATGCTCCCTGCCAACCAGCCTGCTTCTGTTTTCTCCGGAAGGTTCTGTCAATAGTAGTTTTTCAATGTCAAGGTATTCCCGGGTGATACTTTGGAATTTCTCACTTTTAATCAGGGCATCAAGCCAGGTGGCGAACTCGGAGAGTTCAGGATTGGAATGCCGGTAATGAAAATCATTGGTCAATGATTGTGCTGCCCAATTGGAAACTTCCCGCTTATCAGTTTTGATCAGTTCCTTTTCAAAGAATTTGTCAAATAGGTAGGTGTTTGAGAAATAGGTTTTCAGCGCTTTCTTTTCTGCGTCTTTTATCTTTCCCGTTTTGAACAAAATGATGGTCCATTCGAACAGGAAAATAGGGTAGCCGATGTCATCGGGGAATGTCCGGTTGAACCATTGCAGGTATCTTAGTCCGCCTGCGTAATCTTTCAATTTGATGAAAAGTTCAGGTGCCAGATACCTGATTCCTCTGCTATCGTCATAAAAACCACCCCATTGTTTTTTATCTGCGGCAAGTTCTTTTCGGATCCTGACAATTTTGGTTCTTAAGCGTTCTTCCTGCTTTGGTGTCATTGCATTTTCGTTTGCCCGGGTTATTACTTTTCAGCTTCAATATTGTCGCTCATGTACATTTTTTATCTGAAGTTGTTCATTCCTGAATTATGCCAGTCGCTTATGGTTCCACCGTTTACGCATTTACTGCACTTCCATTCTATGTCAGAAAACACATCAGGCAACAGCGTTGAAATTTCGCCATGGCAACCTTTTCTGAAACACCTCAAACCTGAATTTATAAAGGTATTGTGCAATCCCTTTGTAGCTTCATCAATAACAAGGGAGATGAACCCACCCATTTCTCTGGCTTGCTTTGGTATTTCATTTGATTCCGATTTCGGTTTCGGTTTCTTCATATCTTATTCAATTGGTAACACGACCCAATGACCTCCTTTTGCGGCCCCTTGTCTTATTAGTTTCTTTTCT
>JAPLDU010000097.1:3286-30650 GCA_026391255.1 Bacteroidia bacterium
GATAGATGATAATTCCGGAGTAGTATTAATATTGTTGGATGCAATTAATTCCAGAATTTTCCCCGACGTTTTCCCCGACATTTTCCCCGACGTTTTCCCCGACGTTTTCTCCGAAGTTTTTTGTGGTCGCATAAAAATTACGGTGAACATACCTTCTGTCCGGTACTCAGGTTCTGACAAACCGGCTGATGTCATCATGTCTTTCATCCTGATAATGCCTGAGCCTATTTGCTCAACCAGATGCATTCGGGCAAAAAGACCAAAAATAAGCGGATTTCTGGAATAACTTTTCTTTCCAAATTCTGCCTGGCTAATAGCACTAACCAAGCCACCCGGATTAGTAATTTCCACCCGGTCATCAAATAATTCAATGGTTGTTACGGCACCTTTTTCAAAGTAATCTCTATGTGACAGGCTATTGACTATGGCTTCCCTGAAAACTGTATCCGGTATTTCCCATATTTCTTTACGTGGACCAGAACCCTGTCCTTCAATATCGTAGCCAACATTTAACTTATCCCTCAGCCATTGAAGTGCTTTACTAAATTGCTCGTATAAAGGGCCTCCGTAAAATTTGTCGTCAACAATGTACCTTTTATTAATCCCTTGAAATTTAACACATCGGACAATAGCTTGTTCAAAGTATTTTTCAGGAGATTTGCCAAAAAACAAGACAGCTCCTTTTTTAAAATGTCTGTCCTCAGTAATTAGTTTTAGGTTATCAAAAATATGATCATCAGGGATATTGGAGCTAATATTTGCAATATGTTTGAATTCATTGAATAGTTCAAAATTCAAGTCCTTAGATAGCTCAAATTCTGCACAAGTACCTTCTTCAAAATATATTTTCCCTGACTGGTGAAAGAAGTCACGCATTTCCTCGGCAGTAGTGAGTTTTTGTGAATTTGGTCCAATCCTCACATAAATTGCACCGGAAAGCACATAGGGTTTGTTTGATCCAGATGGTACTTCAATTACCCCAATAGTTTTTCCTTCAATTTCAACAAATGAAAGCGAAGCATTTAATCGTGGAGTAATTTCTCCAATGCTGTTCTGAATTGCCGATCTTTTGGCATTATCAATATTAATGCCTATTATCTGGTTCTGATCATTAACACCGATCAGCAAAATACCTCCTGCCGCATTGGCAAAAGCACAGATATCACCGGCAAGTTCACGAACCTTTGCAGGAACCGATACTTTAAATTCAACATTGTATCCTTCGCCGCTTGAGATTAATTGCCTTATGTCTTCTTTCTGGATCATTATTCTATTTAGGATTTTCGGATATCATTTAAATAAATTTACTTCTGCAAATATATGATTTTGCTTTGTTGGTCATATTTTGAAAAGTATTGATTCAATGACGATTTATGTTAGCTATTTGGATATTTCATTTTTAAAAATGGTGATTTCACCTGATTCTGAACAAAAAACAGAACAGAATAATTGATAAATACTGAATTACAGGCAAATAGAAATGTTCAGAATTTTGTTCATTTGTTCAAATCCAGCATTAACAGCTAAGACAATAAATATCAGTGTTATAACAAATGCTATAATAAAAAATTTCAATATGTAGCAATCATATTTCGATTGTTTTATTAACAGAAAACCCTTTGTTTTCCTGATATTTTACATATCCAAGCTGATTAGTACACATTTTTGTTTTACAAATCATGAAATCAGAAAGGTTTTGGTGATGATGACCAAAAATCCAAAAATCAACTGCTGATTTCTCAATAAAATCAAACAGTTCAACAGCAAAAGCTTCATTCAAAGCATCTCCCTTGTATTTTTCGGGATAGTTTAAAAAAGTCGGGACATGATGTGAGATTACCACAGTTTTTTCACCAGTTATTTCTGCCTGAAGAAATTCAAGGCATTCACTGTGTAAACGGTTGTATTCTGCAGGGTGAAATGGTTTTCCGTGATCATGTATCACATGAAAATCAGAAAGCCTTTGTTGAATTATCCATTGGTTAGTAAGGCTTAGCCTTGTCCATAATGTTGAAAATATCAATTTCACATCATGGTGTATCACTGAATAATTATTGACCAGACTTATGTTGGGTCGGATTTTTTCATTTACTTTTCCGGTTCGGTCGGCAATATCTGAATGATAGTACTCGTGGTTTCCGGGAATCCAATAAACTTGTTCAAAATTGTCGGCAAGTAAATCAAAGAAATCTTTATGCTTATGCATTACTGCAAATGGGACTATATCACCGGCCAGAATAAGAATTTCACCTGTTGGGATCAAAGGGTTATTTTTCAGGAATGCTTTGTTTTCAGGAAACTCCAGGTGGAGGTCTGAGCAATATTGCAGTTTCATGTTTTTTGAATAGGTTAATAAGTTAAATCAATACAAGAAACCCAACAGCCACATTGGAATCCTGTTATTATGGCCTATTTCAATATCATCCATAAACACAAAGGAGTTGTCAATATCCCTGATTTGCTGGGAGTCCTTGTTTTTTCCTCCGATTTCAAGTACAAATTTATTGTCAACCTGGAAGTCGGCCTGTTCGTGCAGAAACACATCATGCTTCACCGAAAGCTGGTTTAATGCAAAGGTTTCCCTTAAATTTCCTGTATTCACCATTTCCGGATTTAGTGCATAAAACAAGTTCGGATTATCAAGAAATATCTTGTCTGGTTTTTGCAGGCGGCTGATGTATCTTTCCGGTTGATTTACAAGTTTGATCATTTTTGCTTTTTCCAGATAATGAAAATAATGCAAAACGGTTTGCCTGTGTAAATCTGTTTTCTGACTGATTTTTGAAATATTGGGTTTAAATGGTACAGATGAGGCAATTACTTTTAAAAGAGTCAACATCTTTCTGCTCTGTGAAATATCGAAATTTTCAATAAATCGTAGATCGGTTTCCATAACCGTTCTGATAATTTGTTCAAGAGTTGTAAAATAATCCCGGTTAGGTTCCATAAAATACGGATAATATCCGCTTTTCAGATAGGATGAAAAATACTTTAAGACCGGAATGTTCTTTACTATCCCGGAAGCAATTTTCACATGATCATCGAATATTTCAGTTAATAGATAAACGGGTAATGAAATGACATTAGCCATCAGCAAATATTCCCTGAATGATAGTCCGGTCATTTCATACATTAAAGCCCTGCGGCTTAAATCGGCCTCCTGTTTTGTCAGTTCAATGATAGAAGAACCTGAGAAAACCAGTTTCAATTCCGGTATGGAATCGTAAATATTCTTGAATTCCCTTGCCCAGCCAGGGTATTTATGAACTTCATCCATGTAAAGATATTCACCTCCGTTTTTCCGAAAATTATCCGCCAGATCGTAAATGCTATGATCAGCGAAGTAAAGATCATCAAGACGGACATACAAAACTTCACGACCCTCTTTTTGAAGTTGTTGCAATTTTTGAAGCAACAAGGTTGTTTTTCCCGTGCCCCTGGCTCCAATGATACCGTTCATCCGCCATTCCCAGTTGATCTTTCCGATCACATCTCGCTGGTAGGGGTAGAGGATTGACTGTATGCTTATATTTGATTTTTCAGTTAGCTTTTCCATTATCGTTCAGAATATTGGATAATATCTTCGTTTTATTGGTTATTGGAATCACCAAAGATAAGCATATTTTGGTGATTGTAACCACCAATATTGAAATATTTTGGTTTATATCAAGAATATCAATGTATTAAAAAGATATTATTTTCACCAGTCTGTTCAAAAATTCGGGGAAATGATGGATTCAAGCTCAGGTATGTTTAATCAATATTCCGGATTAATATATTAAGCTCATTAACAGCAATATCATAAATAATATTTGAAAAATCCAAGGCAATAATGTGGTAAAAAATGCAAAAATCCAAGGCAATAGCTTCCTGAATTGTCATATGTGACAGATATTCAACCGTATGTGATTTTGATAAATTAACTTCAAGCTTATTATTCCAAGACCTGAAAACAATATATGCTTGTAATACAATAAAGATGAGAACGATAAGGAAAGGGCAGTTCGCGTACGTTCAGTGACAAGACACAGGAACGTTTAGGAACGTTCAGGTTCTTTTAGGTCTTTTTAGGTTCGTTTAGGAACGTTCAGGTCACTTTGCGGACATCGCCATTTCTGACAGTTCTATACTTGCACCGGTAAATTTTAAAATTCAATATCGATGAAGCAAATAGAATTTGATATCAGAACTTATGGATTCGGCGAACTTGCACAGCTTTACTTCCCGAATTATTCAGGATCATCGGCATCCAAATCATTTGGATTATGGATACATAAATGCCAGGGATTGGTTTCTGCCCTGAATGAAGCCGGTTGGAAAAAAGGACAGAAGTACTTTACCCCAAAACAAGTGAAAATCCTGATCAATCATTTTGATCCACCTGGGTAATGACATGAATACCCCCTTTTACCTCGGTTTACCCCTGTTCACCTCAGTTTATAGATTATGGCCATTCGGGTAGTAGTATCATTGCACAGTGAAATTTTAAATATAAATGAAATGAAAAATATTAAGAAGATAAGATTGGAAATTAGCTTACCATGTATAAGGTTTAGGTCAGTAAAAAACATCATCCACCGGTTATCCAGGGCTCTTGAAAAAATGAACTCAGAATTCAATGGTTCCGCAATGCTAATGAATCCGGGAATTTTGATCAGATGGCTGACAAAGATCAAAGCCGGAAACCGGATCAGTGATGAAGTTCCATTGTCTTATCAGAAAATAAACTAATTTAAAACGAAATAAACGAATATAAGTCGAACTAAGCCAATTTAAAACGAACAAAACGAATACGGCTGATTTGCATGAATACATATTTGTAATTGCTAAAACCTAAGAAAATGAGATCAATTTTTGAAAATATTAGAATCAGGTCTGGAACAAAACAACTGGGAGAATGAAAAATCAAATAATGATGCAAAAACATTATAAATCAATTAAATATCAATAAAATGGAAAAACTAATTTTATCGTCGCTGAGCGAATCTGACATCAGAAAGCTTGTAAAAGAAGGAGTAATGGAGGTGTTGTATAATTCGGATTTCACCCAAAACTCAAAAAAAGAAACTGATTATGTTGATTTGGATGAAGCCTGTAAGATACTGATGAAATCCAAAGCCACAGTCTATGGTATGACCAGCACTCAGAAGATACCATTCTATAAACGGGGTAAGAAGCTTTACTTTAAAAAGGAAGAGTTACTCCATTGGCTGGGGCAGGGCAGGAGAAAGACTGTGGATGAGATCAGGCAGGGTGCCGATGATTTTCTTGCTAGGAAAGGCAGGTTTCCCAAGACTGGTTAACCTTGAGATGGTATTTTTCAATTGAATACGAAATATAAAGATTTGTAAGTCGATGGAATACAATATTTTATAAATGAGGTTCTTACAGTAAATTTTTAGATAATCCCATATAAAAAAAATCAGCGTAATTAAAGATTGGCATGTTCCATATATTCCATGAACATGATTACTTTCTTTTCATCTTTTTCATTGATCAGGAAAGACTTTACATCACTCTTCAGGTCATCTCTACATAAAGTGATTTAGGTATTCTCGCAGAATGAATCTTTTGAATCTCCTGCCGGACTCGGGATAAGTAGTTTATTATATTTCCGAAATTTGTTATATTTAACAATTATTGGAAACATATTAGCAGAATTCATGAACTCAATATCCATATCTTGGATTGCCAGGAATTGATTGTTCCCAATCAACATGCTTAAATTCTGTTTTCTAATTATTCGTCCATACCCTATAAAGTTAATAATTCTACAAGGGAAATTTTGCTGATGATTTAACAACTTACCAAAAGGTAACTTACCAATTGGTAAGTTTTTAAAATCTGATGACTTGCAAAGATCAACGTTATCTAACGGGTTATCTTAAAATTAAACAGGTGACTATGTTTTCTTAAAAGCTGATAATTTTTTGGCAAATTCCTTCTTCAGTTCAATCTCAAATGAATCCAGGTAAGATTCTGTTGTGGCAATGTTTTTATGTCCCAAACTTTCAGAAATGAATTCAATACTGGCTCCCGATCTTTTCAACACAGTGGAGTATGTGTGTCGGGCAGTGTAAGTGGTTATATCTTTCTCAATCCCAACTGCTAATGCAATGCGCCGGATATACTTATTAATATTCTTGATTTCCTGTTTGATACGGGCATGTTTTTGTTCAGTGGTCATTTCGTTACTTAAAATTGGAAAAACAAATGCTTCATTGTCTGGTGGCTGGTTCCCCTGCCGGCTGATAATTTCTTTGACTTCATCAATTAACACCACTGTGACTGGTTTGGAATTACTCCTTGTCGAGTTGAAAGTCTTGGCCCGGTTAAAAACGATCTTTTCTTCATCAATATCCTTGTATTTCAATAAAGCAATGTCTTTCAGGTTAATCCCGTTGCAGAAATAGCTGAATAACCAGTAGTCTTTACATCTTGCTTCCAAGGTTCCCAGGATAACCTGGAAGTTGTATATTTTGGCAATATCTTCAATGGTAAGTGCTTTCTTAATATTCCTGCCAGCTGGAATCTGGTACTTTCTTTTACCGAAAGGGTACAATTCCTGTTTAAGTTCTCCAGACTGAATTAGTTCGTTAAATAAAGTCCGGAGATTTCTCAGGTAAATCCCGATCGAGGTCATGGATTTTCCATTGGCAATCATCCATTTTTCATAATTCTTCAGGAACTCAGGTGTGATGGTGGTGAACAACAGCTTGTCTTTCTTCACAAATGTTTTAAGTGACCTCATGCTGGAACGGTAACTTTCAGCGGTGCTCAGTCTTTCTTCCTTATTAAAACGGTTAATGAAATGCTGATAAACTACAAAGACATCATTCCTGTCTTCCCGTTTTGCAAGGAACAGTTTTTCAAATTCCGGGAATGAGAATTCTGACATACTTTGAATGATCTCCCTGGCTTTTTCTTCGATGCTGTTCAGTATAATCCTTTTGTCCTTATAGTCGCCTCTTGGTTTCGGGTCAAATATCACCTTGTCAAAATCTTTAGATGTCATAGAAAAACCTACGCCGAAGTATTTTTGAGTACGGTCACATGTAATCCTGATTTTGACAGGATGAGAGCCATCCTTCTTCAGTTTTCTGGTTTCCAGAATAATAGCTGTTGTTGCCTTTAATTTTATTGCCATTGTATGTTCTAAAAAAAAGTACATACAAAAGTACATACAAATTAGCTCAAATGCAACAAATATTTATAGAAAATAATAGGATATAATTTTATATATGTCTGATATTAAAGCAATAAACAAATAAATAAAAAATACGATTATAATATCGGGTGTGATTCATAATCATGAGGTCGAGGGTTCAAGTCCCTCTCTCGCTACAAGGATCCGCCGAGGCGGACAGCCACTTACAGAAATTTGTGAGTGGTTTTTTGTTATTTAGTGAAAACACAGCTTATATATAATTTAATCCTTCATCAATTTCCACATTCCTGATGCTTTTCCAGCCTGCACTTTTACGAAATACATCCCGGGACTAAATGCTGAAATGTCCATTTCTGCTGATTTCCCGTGCAACGGTTGCTGCAGCATTTCCTGCATTTGGGTATTATAAACAGTAATCATGGCATTTTGATAATTCTGTTCGCTTATCACAGTCACATAATTACAGGCAGGATTGGGAAAAATACTGATACCTGTTAATTGGTTCAGTTCCGGAATAAATCCACCTGCATCAACACAGCCTTCAACTTCAACAATAAATAAAGTATCAATAATCAGGTTAATATTGTTGGCTGAAGCAATATTAGTGGAAATTAAATCCAGGTCATGACTGATGATAGTATCAGTTACCGCATATAAATTCTCTTGTTGAACACAGCCGGTTCCGTTTCCGAGTGAATCTATCTGGATGAGCCCGGTTTGTGGTCCAACGTTAACCGGTCCTTTTTCAAATATAAGAGGGCCATTTCCAATGATTAAAAATTCCTTGTTGAATGTCTCAGCAACATCACTTGTGTTTAGAAATAATGTTTCTATTCTTGAAAAATTACAGGACGAATCTGATTTAATAATGGAACTTCCCCCGATACCATCATTCACGAAAACATAACCGCCATCAGAGGTAGAATGTAATTTTGGAGAAGGGGAATTAAACTCAAAGTTTCCACCCGAACACCAACCATCCGTTGAATTAGTGAAAATAATGTTCCCGTTCGAATCGGTCTTTATTAAAATAACATCACTTTCAGTAGATAAATAACACAGAAAACCATATTCCCTGACCAGAACATCATTCCCATGGATATTTATTCCGCTATTAGTCATTTCATATTGTTTTGACCATAAAACATTTCCTGATTGATCTAACCTGGTTAACAGAGCGAAATACTCATCAGAATAAATACCATAACTGATCAAAATAAACCCGTTATCAATAGTTTGCTTCACGGAATACCCAATAGTATTTGAATTATCAGCCTTCAAAACAGATGACCAGACGAGGTTTCCGGAAGCATCAAGCCTTGCGGCAAAAATATTTTCGTATTCAGTTTCTATAGCATATCCAATAATTACAAATCCTGCATCATTGGTTTGCTGAACAGCCAGGGCTTCTATGTCATAGCCGGGATTGCCGATGATTTTTGACCAGATGGTATCTACGGCAGGGTTTATCTTTACGCAAAGAGCGGCCTTTTTATTAGTTAAAGGATTGAACACGCTGCCCGCGAGCATATAGCAGGAGTCAGCAGTCACGATGATACTGTTAAATACCGGGTTCAAATTTGCAATTGTGCCGTTTACCGTCTTATTCCAAAGAACGTGACCTGAAGAATCAAGCTTAATTAATAAACCACCCGTATTCAAATAACTCTTGCCACCGGCAATAATATAACCATGATCAGGTGTGGCAACAACAGAATTTGCCTGGATACCGTAATGTGCTGAATCATACAGCACCCGTGAAAACGTGGATTGCTGGGCAACTGCAAGGTTCACCAGCATAATATTTATGACTAAAAAAATCAGTTTATTCATCATGTTTTTTTCAGTTTATATTATTTCATCAGTTCAAAAAAAATAATCGATTTGATCAATTCATTAAATTGTTATCAATGTAGTATATTCAGTTAAAATCCAATAGAACACTGATGACACAGATACTTCGTAACGCAGATTTTCACGGATATTATAAGCGAATATCATCGTTGTTCATCAGTGTCATCTGCGTTCAGTCCTGACTACCTGACTTTAAAATTGGTGCGAATATGATACAGTCAATCCCTTTCATTGTTCTTCACTTCTTTCCTAAGGAATTTTCCCTGTTCATCGAAGATTAGTTCTATTCGTTCTTTACCTTTTTTAGCTTCCACTTCAAAAGTGGTAACACCCTTGGCAATGTTTCTTGAGCATTCCCCGATCTTATAGCCGGCATAATCTTTTTCCAGAATTGCATTTACAGCCTGCGGGAGCCCGCTTTTACCCATCTCTTTTTCTTCTTCGAGCAGGTTGCCCTGCTTGTCAAACAAAGCGGATGTTTCCGATTTGTTCAGAAGGAATTCGGCTTCGTATTCGCCCGGCTTCTCAATACCCCACTTCACTTTTTTTACCGTTGGAAACTGCTTGGCAAAAGCAGCTTTGACTTCTGACGGAACCACAACTTTACTTTTGCTTTGACTCATGGATTTTGATTCCTGTGCCTGGCTGCAAAACGCCAATGCTACAATGAGCATGGATAATAAGATGTTTTTCATATGATTAATATTAATGTTTAAATACTCAGACGAAGATAAGAAATTCCATTCAAAAAATTATTTGTATCTTTGAATAACAATACAAAATGGTAGCAATGAGAAAAATACTGATTCTGATCTTATTATTTTCCGTAACAGGGGTACTTGGACAGAATTACCGGAATATTTGCAGCCCGGGAACTACCTACTTTAAGAACAGCAATAACAGCGTTAACGCCTTCAGGCTGGATTCGGTGTATCAGCTGGGTAACGGCGATACGGTTTTTATTTCTTACCGGACAATCAGGGATACAGGCTCCATGTGTATGGACACTACCTACGGTTCCATCTTAGGCCGGATGGTACTGGCAAAAAGTGACGGCAGGTTTTATTTTTTTAATAAGAACCAGGATTCTATTTGCCTCCATACTCAGGCTGTCGTGGGCGATACCTGGGTATTCTGTCACCTGGCTAACCAAGCCTATATTGAAGCAAGGGTAGATTCTATTTTCCAGGATAACATCCTCGGAATCAACGACTCCGTTAAATCAATCTCCCTTCAGGCCAAAAACCAGGCTGGTGATACTATTTCATTTTTTATGAACGGGAAGAGCATCCAACTGTCAAAATCCCTGGGACTTACAAAAATATACGGAATGTATTCAATTGCTGACGGACAGGGAAATTTAAATCCCACACCTTTCGAACTTGCCGGGAAAACCTCCCTGGGCATGGGTTTACAGGATCTCAGCTGGAAGGATATCTATAATTTCAATGTGGGGGATGAATTTCACTATTCCGGGTACATTGAACCGGCCGAAGAATGGAAATACATAAAAAGGGTAATTGCCAAAAATATTTATGGTAATTTGGATTCTGTCAGATATATGATGGATTACTGCAAAATACAGTATGAATGGTGGCATCCGCCTCCAAACGTTGTAACCATACATGACACAATTATGGAAAATTACAATTTTATTTCATTGTCTCTGGACTCCAGTCTTATTTTCCTTCCTCTGGAATTTAAAAATATTGGTGATCACTTTCTCGGATATTGCTATTCTTATTACCGGTATCTCATGAATAACAGACAAAATCAGGTGATTAACAGTTGTGGTTATAGCATTGGAGGTAATCCGGGTGATAGTACCTGTTGGACGAATCCGTTTGAAGGAATTCCGGAAATAAAGCATTTTGGAACAGGGCTTGGCCTGACTTCTTATACAACATCTTTATATAGTGAATATATGGATGATTATTGGGATGAACTTGTGTATTTCAAAAAAGGCAACGAAACCTGGGGAACTCCTGTAGCAGCGGATTGTGAAGCGCTATTTGCAGGAGTGCATGAAATAAATAAATCTGACCCGAAAATCAGCGTATATCCTAATCCGGCCGAAGACCAGGCAAATGTCAACATTCAGGGAACTGATCAATCAGAAAAACTTAATATTTTACTTTTTGACTGTACCGGCCGGGAAGTCCTCGATATTCCTGCTGATCATAACCCGGTAATCATTCATCGCAATGGGCTTCCGGCAGGGCTTTATCTTCTTATTGTCAGGGATAAATCGGGAAATCCGGTTGGAACTGTAAAACTTGTTTTCCAGTGATGAATTAATTTGGGCTATGTTAGAAACTGTTTTGAATATTAACCAGATGATTTTCAGTATTTTTTTCTTCATACTTTTTGTCGTCACAAAAAGTATGCAAAAAAGACTTAACGAATTGAACTCGTTCCATCTCGTACCTCGACTTCACTCAATCAGCAATCCGTTGATAAGGAATTTATTTTTTATGCTTCGCTCCTGTTTATTATGTTAATATGATGGAAAATTAATGGCTTTATCCACACTCTTTTTGATATAAATTTGACCATGAAAGCCATGTGCGCTGGTTGTCCACGAACGGTGTGGAATACAACATGCACAGACCCGATAGCTTTGGCCTGTGCGAAAGTGCATGTTGTATTCTCGTTCGTGGCGCCTTTTTTTGCTTCTTTTTTGGGCGATCAAAAAAGAAGAAAGAAATTTGAAATAATAACACTTAATTTTTTACCTACGCATATGCCGGAAGAACCGATAATAAACAAAAGGATTTGACATACGAACATATGAACATAAGAATCGAATATCTTCAAATTTTCAAATCTTCAAATCTTCAAATCTTCGTGCCCCTGAAACTGAAACATATTCAGTTATTAATCCTGGTATTTCTGTGTCACACACTGATGGCACAGGTTGATACCTCTTTGGAGAACCATAACTGTCATGTTCTGCCGAAAGATTCTGCCTGGGTTGATTCGGTTTTTTCATCACTGAGTCCGGACGAGCAGATAGCCCAGATGTTCATGGTGGCGGCATTTTCAAACAAGGATTCGCTTCATGTCAGGGAAATTTCAGAGCTCATCAGAAAATACCAGGTCGGAGGATTGATCTTTATGCAGGGAGGTCCCGGTAGGCAGGCCAGGCTGACAAACCGTTACCAATCTCTTGCTAAAGTACCGCTGATGATTGCCATTGACGGTGAATGGGGTCTTGCCATGAGGCTTGACAGCACAGTGTCTTTTCCAAGACAGATGATGCTTGGCGCCATCAGCAATGATACCCTCATTTATGAGATGGGAAAAGAGATTGCCCGGCAATGCAGGCGTATGGACATCAATATCGAGTTTGCCCCGGTGGCTGATGTAAACAATAACCCGCGTAACCCGGTGATCAACAGCCGGTCGTTTGGCGAAGACAAGCTGAATGTCACACGCAAGGCGCTTGCCTACATGCATGGCTTGCAGGATCACGGCGTTTATGCCTGCGGCAAACACTTCCCGGGACATGGCGATACCGATATTGATTCACATCTGGCGCTGCCTGTCATCCGTTTTCCTAAAACCAGGCTCGACACACTGGAATTGTATCCATTCAAACAACTCATAGCCGGAGGAATTGAATGCATGATGGTGGCACATTTATCAGTTCCGGCGCTTGATTCCTCCAGGAATTCCATCACTACATTATCGAAAAACGTGGTGAGCGGATTATTGAAAAAAGACCTTGGTTTCAAAGGACTTGTATTTACGGATGCCCTGAATATGAAGGGAGCCGGCATTTCCAACAAGCCCGGTGATCTGGAACTGAAAGCTCTGCTGGCCGGGAATGATATCCTTCTTTACTCTGAGAATGTACCAAAATCCATTGAAGCAATTAAAAAAGCCGTTTCAACAGGACATATCAGCAGACAAGAAATTGATGATCACTGCAAAAAGATACTTATGGCTAAATATCATATGGGACTTCAACATCACGGGAAAATTAATACCACAGGCCTGTACGCCGACCTGAACAATGTCGGGTCAGAACTTCTCAACCGTAAACTCATCGAATCATCACTCACACTCATAAAGAACGAACATGGGCTGATACCGCTCAAACGACTCGATACCCTCCGAATTGCCACTCTCAGCACCAACGGATCAGACACAACAGTCTTCCGGCAATATCTTGGATTATACAAAGAAAACCGGAACTTCAGCTTCAACCCCGCTCTGCTGAAAGAGGAGCTGAGTTTTACAGGCGCAATTACCGATACCCTCGGTAAATTTATCAGAACCGGTGACAGCAGCCTGATTGAACATATGATAGAACATTTGCCGGGCAAAACTGTACACATACATTTTTCTTTTGTTTCATCCGTCATCTCTGATCTGATGGACATGATGGAGCAGGCCGACTCCTGCCTGCCTGCCCTGCTGATAAACAGGCTTGCACGCTACAAACAAATATATACCACTTCATTTCTTGAGGATTTATCGGACAGCCTGGCAAAATTCAACCTGGTGATTGCAGCCATTAACAGCAACGACCGCAGACCCGCAAAGAACTTCGGCATCAGTAATGAGACATTTACATTAATCTCTCTGGTTTCATCAAAGACCGGGCTTATACTCGATCTGTTTGCCAACCCTTATGCACTGGCGCTTTTCGATGATCTTACAAAAGTACAGGCCATACTTGTTTCTTATGAAGATAACGACCTGACAGAAAACCTGTCGGCACAACTGATCTTTGGAGGTATCCCGGCATTTGGCAGGCTTCCTGTCACAGCTACTGCACAATATCGTGCGGGAGCCGGTATCATAATTCCACTTGCCATAAGGTTTAAATATACGATTCCAGAAGAATCTGGAATTGCTTCCGCAAAGCTTCAGAAAATTGATTCATTGGTGATGAATGCCATGAATGAAAAGGCTTTCCCGGGTTGCCAGGTCTTTGTAGCTGTAAAAGGAAAAGTGATCTATAACAGGTCATTCGGGCGCCAGACCTACGAAAGCAGTAAGAAGGTGAGAAATTCAGACATTTATGATCTTGCATCCATCACAAAGATAGCCGCAACAACCCCTTCTCTCATGAGATTATACGAACAGGGAAAGTTCAGCCTGGATAAAAAAATGATGGATTATCTTCCATTCCTGAAAAAATCAAACAAAAAAAAGATGTTGGTCATGGATGTCCTTACCCACCAGGCAAGACTACAGCCATGGATTCCATTTTACCTGACAACCCTGAAAAATGGAAGGCTGAGGTCTGATCTTTACAGGACAGCGCCTGAGAAAGGATACACCATACAGGTAGCAAAGGACTTATACATCAGGTATGATTATCCTGATTCCATTTTCAACACAATAACTCAGTCAAAACTTCTCGATAAGACAGAATTCAAATACAGCGACCTGGGATTCATCCTGTTTGGTAAAGCCATTGAAACCATGACAGGCCGGCCTCTTGAACAATACGTAAATAACCAGTTCTATTCCAGGCTGGGTGCATCCACGCTTGGATATCATCCATTGCAAAGATTTCCGTTGAACAGGATCATGCCTACAGAGAATGACACCGTTTTCCGTCACCAGTTACTCAGTGGATATGTTCACGACCCGGCTGCCGCCATGCTGGGCGGAGTGTCGGGTCATGCCGGGTTATTCTCTGATGCAAATGACCTTGCCAAGTTTATGCAAATGCTTATGAATTACGGGGAATATGGCGGCGAAAGATATTTCAGCCCTCAAACTGTGAACCTGTTTACAACATGCCAGTTCTGTAATCAGGGGAACCGCCGTGCCCCGGGATTTGACAAACCCGAGCCAGACCCGGCCAAAGACAGTCCGGCATGTTTAAGTGCTACCCTTTCGAGCTTCGGCCATTCGGGTTTTACCGGTACTTTTACCTGGGCCGATCCTGAGAAAGAAATTGTGTACGTTTTCCTGTCAAACCGTGTAAATCCCGACCAGGAAAATAATAAACTATTGAAAATGAATGTCAGGACAAACATCCAGGAAGTGATTTATAATGTATTGAAATGATACATTCAAGTAGTTTTTATGGTTCAATAATATTGATATCATCCCAGTAATGACTATCTATTTTTTCAATTTTTAAAGAATTGAGAGATTTTCTTTTAATTGTTGTTTTTTCACTTTGCAATGGGGTCACATTAATTTCAATATTATTGATTGCTGCACTTATATCTATTTTAATATGAGTCATTTGATTTGAATCATTACAATATATTTTCACATAACTATTTTCTGACCAAGATTGTAAATAACAGTAATTAAAATAATTACCAAAATAATATGAATAATTAACGGTTGGAAATTTTTGCAATTTACAATTATTGACTTGTAACGTCTTATCTGTAAGAGGTTTATTCAAAATATCTATTTGTAATATTTTGTAAGTTTCTGAATCAATAAATATTCTGCCTGAATATGTATAGTTTTTATTCTTTATTTTATTGAAATTAATAATATAAATCATATGATCATTGTAATTTGTATTACCAGTAATTTCATATTTATATAACTTCATCTTTTTTTTATTAAAAAATTCTTTACTAGCAATTGGATCTTCGTTTATGCCATATAAATAATCATTTGAATAACTCCATAGACACTTTGTTGTATCTGCAAAATATCTTCCCTTAATTATATTTATTATAGGACTGAAATTGTATCCTTGTTTTTGATATGACCTTGCTGATATTTCATAAAGTTGAATCGTAATGGGATCAGAAGTTTCTTTTATCCGAAGAAACTCATCAAAAATAACTGGAAATGAAATGTACCTTTTCCTTGTTGAATCAACCGCTTTCCTTACAATTTCCTCGGCAGTCAAAGCAGTTATTTCAATTTCTGATAAAATAAATGATGCTGGAGTTAACTTTATAATTGAATCAGAATAATTAGTTATAATTCTAATTTTTTCTGATTTATATCCAAGATAATTAATTGTAATTATTTTATTTATTAATTTTCTTGGAATTTTGAAATTAAAATATCCTTTATCATTTGTAATAGTGCCAATTCCAGTTGAATCAATAGATAATGTAGCGAAAGATAATGGATTCTCATTTACACTATCTATTACTCTTCCAGTAAATTTGATATTTTGACTCAATATTAAATTTGGAAGTAAAATAAGATAAAGAAGAGTACTGTATATTCTGGCAGCACTCTTCTTATAAAAAATCTTATTATTCATTTCAAGAAGAAATTCCATTTGATGCTCGTATTGCATGATCGACTCCACAATCTAAATTATAACGAAACCAAAAAGTTGGATCTTGATAATGCTTTACAATACAACTAGAATTAAAAAATCCTGTAACATCAGCCCAGATCTTTCTAAATAATTTCCCAAGTTTATTACAATTTGTGCTTTTTTCTTCCTTAAAGTAAAAATGCCACGGATTATCCTTGTCACTATACGCATTATACCAATATTGATAACTATATTTTGCAATTGATGCTGTAGCCAGCAAAAATGCAATATTAGAACTATCACTAAGAGAGCCGACAGGAAAAATAAAATTACTATGCAAATATTCTATATAAGTTTGTATATAACCATTAAAAGTACTAACAGAAATGGGTTCTTCTAATTGATCGTCCAGGCTGATTATTAAAATTGAAATCAGGCTGTCCAAATATAATTTTGTAGTATCTGTAATAATTTCATTATTCATTAGTTTCGAGGTAATTGTGCTTGGACTGCTAATCAAATCTTCAACTGTCGCCTTACTTTGTAAATACTCTTGATAATTTAAGTTCAAATCAGAAAATGGGTATTCACTAAAATTATTTAATGAATCAATAATTTCCTCCTCAGTCATATTTGGCAAATCTTGAATCCTTCCTATATAGTCAAGTGCATTATTATGATGTATTCCAATAAAATCCATTGGATTAATTAAATATGACTGTGATTTCAAAGAAGAATTTTTATCTTTTTCCACAAAACTTTTTTTACAAGAATACATCAACATCAATATTGAAATAAAACAGCATAATATGAAATAATATTTTTTCATTTTTTTAATTTTAAATTCATGCCTACTCTTAAAGCTTTTCGGCAACCGCTATTTCTTTTTCAAGTGTTATTGACCACTTTGTGTTTTTAATCCCGCCCGGTGTTTTATCAAGCCGGGCGGGTGTTTCCTGAATTCATGACTGATCAGGATTTTGTCATTTCTGTATGTAAATGTTTTATAATGATAGAGATAATGATTTTGAATTAAAACAGAAGTAGAGACAGACAAGGATTGGTAGTATAAACAGAATACAATTATTGGTAATACCAAAGAAATTGAAGAGATGAAAAAGTCCGGTTTTCCCGGAAAATGTCTGTAAATTATTTTCCTGAGAATAGGAAGAAGTGTCTTCCGTCTTCCGTCTTCCGTCTTCCGTCTTCCGTCTTCCGTTCATTATATTGCTATTTTTGTTCCAGTAATTTTGGTAAAGATACAACATAATTTTATAAAATCCAAAATTATTTTTAAATATTTGTAAATATTGCCAGGCGTTTAATTGGAAATTGTAATATACTTGAAAACAAGGTGGTATCAGGTATTCGTTATATTACCCTGCTATACTGGTTGCGCCGGCTTCGCCGGGTGATGGTTGTTTCAAAACAACATTTTACCTGCGAAGCCGGAAACCAATGTGAGGGGGACACGTCAACCCCGGGTTTCGCCCGGGGCTATTATGATTTGACCACTTCGTGGTCTGCAATACGACTTGTGCGATAAAAAATCAAAAACCAAACCATGTTTTTATCCCATGAATTCTGAATGGAATATTAACCCTGGCCTTCAGGCCGGGGACGATGGAATGACGGTACATTCCGGGCTTTAGCCCAAAACAGGCCGGGGACGATGGAATGACGGTACATTCCGGGCTTTAGCCCAAAAAATTGGGTTAATCACGCAGGCAACACCTACGATTATTGCGCCGGCTTCGCCGGGTGCTGGTTGTTTCAAAACGACATTTTACCTGCGAAGCCGGAGACCAAATGGGGGGGCGGGCTCATGAACCCCGGGTTCCACCCGGGGCTACAAAGATGTGACCACTACGTGGTCTGCAATACAACTGTTGCGAATAAAAATCAAAAAAAAAATCCATGTCTAAAAACCAAACCATGTTTTTATCCCATGAATTCTGAATGGAATATTAACCCTGGCCTTCAGGCCGGGGACGATGGAATGACGGTACATTCCGGGCTTTAGCCCAAAACAAAATAATTAATTTGAATATTTCTGCCTGATCACGGCAATGACCGGCGGCAGAAGGGAAATAATGATAATGGCCAAAACCACCATGGAAAAATTGTGTTTTACCCAGTCAATATTTCCAAAATAATAACCGGCAAGTAAAAATATATTCACCCATAAAATATTCCCTAATAAGCTGAATGTCCAGAACCTCCTGTACTTCATACTGCCTACTCCTGCGACAAACGGGGCAAAGGTTCTGATGATGGGCATAAAGCGTGCAATAATGATGGTTTTTCTTCCGTGTTTCTCATAGAAATTATGGGTCTTCATTAGGTACTCGCGTTTTATCCAACGGTAGTTTTTTTCATACACTTTTGTACCTATGAATTTTCCGATAAAGTAATTGGTATTGTCCCCGGCAAATGCTGACAGGATAACCAAAATGATCAGGAGTTGAATTTTCAGCGGGTTGCCATCCAGCGCAGCTATTGATCCTGCGGCAAATAACAGCGAATCGCCCGGAAGAAGGGGTGTTACAACCAGTCCGGTTTCGCAGAATATAATGAGGCAAAGGATCAGGTAAGCCCAGGTCTGGTAATTCAGAACTATTTCAGAGAGGTGCTTGTCAATGTGAAGAACAAAATCAATAAAATGCTTTATGAGTTCTATCATATTTTATTTGAATAAAGTTATTATGAAGTACAAAATCCCTGAAACCACGGCAGATGCAGGGATGGTAAGTATCCATGCAGTGACTATATTGCCGGCTATTCCCCATTTAACCGCACTGACACGTTTGGTGATCCCTACTCCCATAATGGCTCCGGTGATGGTATGAGTTGTACTCACAGGTATTCCTGCAATTGATGTTCCGATTAATGTGATTGCCCCTGCTGTTTCAGCACAGAAACCTCCAATTGGCCTTAGCTGCGTTAGTTTGCTGCCGAGCGTTTTGATGATTTTCCAGGCACCAATTAAAGTACCAAGTGCTATTGAGGTACAGGCGGCCAGAATAACCCAGTCGGGCACTACAAATGATTTAATGAAACCCGTGCTGAAAAGTAACACGGTAATAATACCCATGGTCTTTTGTGCATCATTGGTCCCATGGCCGAGGCTAAAGGCTGCAGACGAAGCTAATTGTAATATTCTGAAATATCTGTCGACTTTAATGGGAGTCTTATTCCTGAAGAGTGACAACACGATCACCATCATGAAATAGCCTAGCAGGAAACCAATGACAGGTGACAGAACAATAAAAATGACTACTTTCAACAAACCTGCAATTATGATGGCTTGTCCACCGGCTTTGATAAGGGCCGGACCGATCAGGCCACCGATCAATGCATGTGAAACGCTGTTGGGCAAACCATGGTGACCGCAAAAATAAACCCAAATGCCTGCACCTACCAGCGTTGTGAGAATGAAGAAAGGGTCACCTTTTAAAATCTCAGGGTTAATGATGCCTGTACCTACTGTTTTTGCAACATGCACCCCAAAAACAAATGCAGCAATAAAATTGAAAAACGCAGCCCATGCAACTGCAATCTTTGGTGACAGTACTCCTGTTGACACGATGGTGGCGATTGAATTCCCGGCATCATTCATTCCGTTAAGGAAATCATAGGCAAGGGCAACAATCACAGTAATGACAACAATTATAATCAATGCTTAAAATATTTTTTCAGGATGATCAGACTTTCAAACTATTGACTGTTAGAATGAAAATATTTATTGTCTTAAATCCCAACCTGGACTAGTCAGAACCAAACAAGAAATCACAAATCTCAAAATACAAATAACAAATAAATATCAATTAACAAAATGACAAATTCAAAGTAGCTTGTTTCGTATTTGAAATTTAGATATTGTTTATTATTTGTTTTTTGTGATTTGTTTTTTGTGATTTTTTGCCAATATGTGTCAAGATTTCAGAAATAAGCTAAATGTAATTTTCACCATTCAAAACCAGTTTTACCAGCCAATTTGATCCTTTTAATTAACAAATAAAATAATGCTTATGGAACTTAACTACCTATTAACCTAAAGTCTAAAAACCTACAGTCTGACTATTTAATCCAGTTCAGAAAATAATAAATTCCGGCGCCGATCAATGCCGATATCGGAATGGTCAATATCCATGCCCAGAATATTTTCCGGGTGACACCCCACCTGACTGTCGAAAGTCCCCGTCTGGCTCCCACTCCGATAATACTTCCGGTAATGGTATGAGTAGTTGAAACGGGAATTCCCAGGTAAGTAACACCAAATAGTGTGAGCGCTCCTGCCGTTTCGGCGCAAAATCCTTCGAAAGGCCTGAGCTTTGTGATCTTCTGCCCCATGGTTTTAACTATTCTCCATCCTCCCAGTAATGTGCCCAGTGAAATGGCCGAATAACAGGAAATTACGATCCATAAAGCAATGGGATCGTCTTTGGTCACCCGGTGGGTAACAAACAATGCGACCCAGATAATTCCCATAGATTTCTGGGCATCGTTGCCTCCGTGTCCGAGACTGAATGAAGCAGCAGATAAAAGCTGCAGTTTCCTGAAATATTTATCAACCTTATGTGGGGAAGAATGTCTGGTGATCATCAGGACAATTGAAGAGATCAAGAATGACATTACCATGCCGATTAATGGCGCCAGCACAATGAAGACAACTATTTTAAGGACCCCGGGAACAATGACCGATCCGAAACCGGAACTGGCAACAGCTGCTCCGATAAGTCCGCCAACCAGTGTATGTGATGAACTCGATGGTAATCCCCACCACCAGGTCAGGAGATTCCAGGTAATGGCTGCAATAAGGGCTGCTATGATCACATTTAGGTTGATCACATCAGGATTGACCACTCCTTTTCCAATTGTGGCCGCTACTTTTAAATGAAAAACAAGGAAGGCCATAAAGTTAAAGAATGCGGCAAAACCAACGGCAGCAATGGGAGTGAGTACCTTGGTCGATACAATGGTGGCGATAGAATTGGCAGAATCATGAAAACCATTGATGAAATCAAAAACAATCACCAGTCCTATTACGAAATAAAGTATTTCCATGAATTAATATCTATTTAAAATGATCAGATATAAAAATTTCAGGCAACCTTAATGATAATAGTCCTGAGCACATCAGAAACATCTTCCGCCTTATCAATGGCTTTCTCAAGAGTCTCAATAATTTCCTTTCTCTTGATCAGTTCAATGGCATCATTTTCGGTTTCAAAAAGCGACTTAAGTTTATAATGATACACATCATCCGCGCGGTTTTCAATACTGTTTATCTTTATACAGGATTCAATGATCTTCTGTGGATTTTTCAGATTGCGCAGTTCTTTCACTGCAATTTCAATTTCTGTGGCTGCTTCCACCAGTAAGTCTGACATCTTAATGAATTCAGGCGAAAACTCCTTTGGTTTGAATATTTCAATTCGCTGGGCGGCGCCGTTAATATAATCAACCACATCATCAAGGGAGGAAGTGAGAGCATGGATGTCTTCCCTGTCAAAAGGAGTGATAAATGTTGAGCTCAACTCATTAAAAATAGTATGTGTAAATTCATCACCCCTGTTCTCGAGTTCCTTTACCTGGCGGATAACACTCATTCTGTCAAAAGAATCAGTGGTAAGTAATAATTGCCTGAACTTTTGTGCCGTCTGTACCAGATTTTCGGCAGAAGCTTCGAAAAGCGGGAAAAATTTTTTGTCAACAGGAACAAAAATCTGAAAAATCTTGCTGATATTCATACTACTAATAAGTTATTGGTTTTGGGCAAACATAACAAAAAATTAACATTGCCCGGATATTATAAAATATTCTCAGGGAATTTTTAAAATTTTGTACTTTTATGAATTCAAATTATCAGGTAACCCTTTAAAAATTTAATTATGCATATTGCCACTGCTGGAAATATAGGATCAGGAAAGACCACTCTCACCGGATTATTGTCAAGGCATTACGGATGGGAAGCTCATTACGAGGACGTGGATGATAACCCTTATCTTTTTGACTTTTATAACGATATGCAACGCTGGTCATTCAATCTCCAGATTTACTTCCTGAACAGCCGGTTCAGCCAGATTCTGAAGATCAGAAGATCAGGCCTCACGGTCATTCAGGACAGGACTATTTATGAAGATGCATATATTTTTGCGCCAAACCTGCATTCGATGGGTTTAATGAGTACCCGTGATTTTGAAAATTATCTGACTCTTTTCAACATGATGACATCCCTGATCAAACCCCCTGATTTGCTTATTTACCTGAGGGCCAGTGTTCCGGCCTTAGTCCACCAGATCGGGTCAAGAGGCAGGGAATATGAAAAAAGCATCAGTATTGATTACCTGAACCGCCTGAATGAAAGATACGAAGCCTGGATTGAAATGTACAAATTAGATAAACTTCTGATCATTGATGTGGATAACACTGATTTTATCAATCGCCCCGAAGATATGCGCAAGGTGATCAACAAGATTGATGCCGAGATTCACGGGTTGTTCTAGAAGGGACGTATGGCCGTAGGGACGTACGGCCGTACGTCCTAACATAACCGGGTTGCATTATTTTTTCATCCTGTGGTTCAGTTCATCACGGATGATTGAAGCACGTTCATAATCTTCGTTGTTAATTGCTTCGGTGAGCATCTCGTTCAATTCTTCATTGCTGAGGGAAGCAAATTCAGTACCGGGCTTATTTCCTTTGGTTTTTTTCGTGGTCAATTCTTCTGCCTCTGTCTTCTTGTCAAATTCGAGAAAAATGCCTGCTTTTTCAAGTATCTCTTCGGTGGTATAAATAGGACATTTGAAACGCAGCGCCAGGGCAACTGCATCCGATGTACGGGCATCAATTTTAAGTTTTTCATTACCACGGTTACATATCAGAATGGAATAAAATACACCTTCTTCGAGACGGTAAATATTGACTTCAGCAATATCAATTTTAAATGCAGTGGCAAAATTGTAAAAAAGATCATGTGTCAGCGGACGAGGCGGAAACAGACCTTCAAGCTGCAAGGCAATGGCTTGTGCTTCAAATGCACCGATAATAATGGGCAGACGACGCCTCCCATGTTCTTCCGACAGAATCAGTGCATAGGCACCTGACTGACTCTGACTGTTTGACAGGCCTAATACATTCAGTTTGACTTTACTCATATCCACAACTTACTTAATAACAGTTTCCAACATCTTGGTATGATTTCTATGCAGACACAAAAATAAAAAAATCAGGATAACCGGGATTAAAATTTATAAATCTCTTTCAGTTTTTCACCCAATCCTGTTCCTCTCAGGTCTCTGGCTATAATTTTTCCATCAGGATCTATAAGATAATTACAAGGTATGCTTTCCACTCCATATTGCTTTGCAGGCACACAATCCCAGTATTTCAGATCACTTACGTGTTTCCATGTCAGTTTGTCTTTTTCAATGGCGTTGATCCAATCTTCATGTGAACGGTCAAGTGATACCTGGAAAATATCAAAACCCTTTTTATAGTATTTCATGAAATTCGCGTTCAGGTTTGGGTTTTCCATACGGCAGGGCCTGCACCAGGATGCCCAGAAATCAAGGAGTATATATTTACCACGTAAAGAAGTAAGCGCAATTAATTTACCGTCAGGATCGGGAAGCGAAATTTCAGGAGCTTCATCTCCTATACCCGGCTTTGTACCCGGAACAGATTTGGCAGTAAGCTTGTTTTTCTGGTTCTCCACTTCCAAATGCAAAGCCTTTACCGGAGTTGAATTCGGATATCTCGACACCAGAACTGAATCTACCAACCGGTAATAAATATAATTGTCCCTGATATCTAAAAACCTGTCTCTGCCAATCGGCTGATAAAGAGCAATGATACTTGCCAGCGAAGATGTATTGGCCCTGATGAATTTTTTAAGATATTCCTGATGTTCAGATACGATACTCCTCGATTTTTCATTCAGATTGTTAATCACCGATTGAAAATCAGGTTCATTGGTACTTTTCTCATATATCATCTTTAAAGAATCAAGCCTTTCCTGAACTTTGCCCAACTTCTGCCATAATTCGGTCACCAGTTGCGTGCCTTTTGAACCTTCCGAACTCAGAAACTTCTGAATATTCCTGGCATCCGATTTGATTTTCATTTCCTCGCGCGGTTCAATCAGCAGGTACGCAAAATTATCCTTTGCAAGGTGCAGGATATAAATAGCCGGTATTAAAGTCTTTCCCTGAAGATAAAAATTCCCTTTTTCATCAATTCTCACCGAGTCAATAGTAATAGGCCTTCCCGATGAAATATCGTTCAGGGAGATCATATTACCGTGCGAGTTTACCAGATTTCCTTCAATCAAAAAATTTCCCGGATCTTTTTTCTTACTGCTGCAGGCTGCAATGGTAACCAGTAAAAGAATAATTATTATATTCCTCATTATTTCGATGTTATAATATAAAAATTGTAACTACTCAGACCTTTAGGCTGTAGGCTTTTAGACTGTAAGCATTTTAATTTAAATACCAAGTATCAGGTATCAGTCCGCCACGGCGGATCAAGTAACTGTAAAAAAAGTAATTATAGTGAATAAAATTATTGATTTTCTATATGACTAACAGTCTATAGTCTAAACAACCTGAATAGTTATTAAATAAAATCATTTTTCTGTTGTAAGAATTGCCAAAAATAATGAATTAATCAACAGTCAATCATTCCAAAATTACATCAGCAATAATTGAAAGTACAGGGTTTCAGTGAAACAGTAAATAAAAACCGCTTCTGATAACTCCGGATTTCCGAAAACGCTGATTATCGACATCGTTGATGGAGAAAAGCAGGATGCATTATTTTCCTCTTATGTAACTTGTCTTTGTCCTAGTCTTTGTCATAATCAAAAATCTGACTAAGACTAAGATTAGGATTAAGACTATTTTTCCTTTATTTTCAAGTTATTCTTATTGTGGCTTGATGTCTTATACTGAGGGACTGACAAAGACTGATGACTAACAACTAACGGCAATATTTGAACAAAATTAATCAGTTCAATGTTTGTTTTGCCTGTAAGTAAATTGTAAATTTGCTGAATTACATTATGATCTGGATGGTCAGGATATACAACTAAGAAGGAACATCAGGAAATTAGAAATTAGAAATTAGAAATTAGAAATAGGAAATAACTACTTCTTTATGAACTTTACGAACTTTATAAACTTTAAGAACTTTATGAACTTTACAAACTTTACGAACTTTACAAACTTATAATTCTGCTTTGGTATGAGTAATAATTCAAACGATAATTCAATATCATTCACTGATTTTAAGAATGAAGTTCTTGAGGATTACAGGATTGCAAATCTAAGCAGGCATTTAAGCCTGATGGGCAGGAAAGAAGTCCTGACAGGGAAAGCGAAATTCGGTATTTTTGGTGATGGAAAAGAGGTGGCACAAATCGCCCTGGCAAAGCAATTCCGCAATGGTGACTGGCGTTCGGGATATTACCGCGACCAGACTTTCATGATGGCTGCAGGGATATACACTGCAGAGCATTTCTTCTATCAGTTATATGGCGAAACTGACATTAAATATAATCCGTTTAATGGTGGACGTTCATTCAATAATCATTTCAGCACACCTAACATGAATCCCGATGGAAGCTGGAAAGATTTGGTAAACCAGAAAAACTCCTCGGCTGATATTTCCCCGACAGCAGGCCAGATGCCTCGTCTTGTAGGTCTTGCCTATGCTTCGAAACTATTCAGGGAAATTCCGGGATTGCATGATTTTACAACATTTTCAAATAATGGTAATGAAGTCGCATTTGGTACCATTGGCGATGCAAGTACGTCTGAAGGCCATTTCTGGGAAGCCGTCAATGCTGCCGGAGTACTGAAAATTCCGATGGTTTTGGCAATCTGGGACGACGGGTATGGAATCTCCGTCCCTAAGAAATATCAGACCACCAAAGGCGATCTGTCAGAACTGCTGAAGGGTTTTGAGGTAAATAAAGAGGGTGAAGGTTATTATCTTTACCAGGTGAAAGGATGGGATTATCCGGCTATGGTGAAAATATTTGCCGAAGGTGTTGAAAAATCCCGTACAGAGCATATTCCCGTTATTTTTCATGTAAAAGAGTTAACACAACCACAGGGACATTCTACCTCTGGTTCGCATGAACGTTATAAAAGCCGGGAACGCCTTGACTGGGAGAAAGAATTCGATTGTATCCCGAAAATGCGTACCTGGATGCTCGAATCCGGGGTTGCTGCACCGGAAGAATTGGACAGCATCGAACAATTAGCGGTCGACCAGGCAAATACTGCAAGAAAGACTGCCTGGAAAAATTTTACTGATCCCATTCGTGCTGAAAGAGATAACTTATTGAAGATCATTGAAAACCGGACGTGCATATGCAAAAGGGAACATATTGATAAAGTGGGAATTGTAGCCGGTGAACTGAAAAAGATACTCAATCCGATCAGGAAAGATAATTTCAGCGCTGCCAAAAAGATATTACGTCATGTCTGCCTCGATTGTTCTATCAGGAAAAAACTGCAGGAAGACCTCTCTGCCTGGCTTGAACGCAACTATGCCGATGACAATCTGCGATACAACCGGTATTTATATGTCGAGAACGATCACTCGGCCCTGAAAGTAAAGGCTGTGATGCCGGTTTATAATGAAAATTCACCCTGGGTAAATGGCAGAGAAATACTGCGCGACAACCATGATTATTTGCTTGGTAAATACCCCGAACTGGTGATATTTGGTGAGGATGTCGGTTTTATCGGGGGGGTAAATCAATCATATGAAGGCCTACAAAAGAAGTATGGTGAACTGCGTGTTACAGATACAGGAATTCGTGAAAACACCATACTGGGACAGGGAATTGGCCTTGCACTGCGGGGAATCAGGCCAATAGCGGAGATACAGTACTTCGATTACCTCCTGTATGCATTGCAAACCATGAGCGATGATCTGGCGACTACCCACTGGCGTACCAGCGGCGGGCAAAAAGTACCACTTATCATTACCACGCGTGGCCACAGGCTTGAAGGAATCTGGCATTCAGGCTCACCTCTCAGTATGGTGATCAATTCAATACGTGGAGTATATGTTTGTGTTCCAAGAAATATGACCCAGGCGGCAGGCTTCTA
>JAPLDU010000097.1:30716-41544 GCA_026391255.1 Bacteroidia bacterium
AATACTCTGCTTGAAGCTGATGATCCGGCCATTGTGATTGAACCATTAAATGGCTACAGGTTGAAGGAAAGAAGGCCGGAGAACACCGGTCTGTACAGGACACCTCTGGGAATACCTGAAATACTCAGAAATGGAAGTGATATCACCCTGGTCACTTATGGATCATGTGTCCGCATCGCACAAGATGCGGTCGATCAGCTTGCAGAATTTGACATCAGTTGTGAACTCATTGATGTGCAGACATTATTACCCTTCGATACAGAAAAGATTATTCTCGGATCAATAAAGAAAACCAATAAAGCTTTATTTTTTGACGAAGATGTTCCGGGAGGCGCTACTGCATATATGATGCAAAAAGTAGTGGAAGAGCAGGGAGCATATTTTTACCTCGACTCACCTCCGCGAACACTCGCAGCCAAAGAACATCGTCCTGCCTATTCTACTGACGGTGACTATTTCTCCAACCCTAATGCAGAAGATGTATTTGAAGCAGTGTATAACATCATGAACGAGATCAACCCGGCGAAATACCCGAAGCTTTATTGACGACTAAGCGATGGGTGAACTAAGCGAACTAAGCGACTTGGCAATTGGGCGAAGCGGCAACGGATCGTCTGTGTATAGGAAAGATAATGCAACTTCATTTTATAAGAGATTGACAAACTTGTTTGAATACTCCCCTTCATCTATTAATTAATACATCAAAAAGTCGTCCTATCGCCCCGTCGCTCAATCGATTCGTTCGCCCTGTCGCTTAGTTCGCTTTATCGCCCTGTCGCTTAGTTCGCCCTATCGCCCCGTCGTATCGTCATTAATTTCATTGTACCTGAAACAGCTGACAAGATGATCATTCACCATGCCGGCTGCCTGCATGAAGGCATAACAGATGGTGCTTCCCACGAATTTAAATCCCCTCTTTTTCAGTTCCGCACTCATTTTGTCCGATTCGGACGAAGAGGATGGCATTTCAGATAGTGCATTCCATTTATTCACAATTGTTTTACCACCTGTGAACTGCCAGATGTAAGCATCGAAACTGCCAAATTCTTCCTGTATTTTTTTAAAACCGGCAGCATTGGCAAACACCGAATTGACTTTTGCCTTGTTACGTATGATTCCCGGATCAAGCATGAGTTCATCAATTTGTGATTGTTTGAACTTCAATAAGTTATCCACGTCGAAACCGGCAAATGCCCTTCTAAGGTTTTCCCTTTTATTCAGGATCATCGACCAGTTCAGTCCTGCCTGAAAAGCATCGAGAACGATATATTCAAACAATTTATCATCATCATGCAGGGGCACACCCCATTCCTTATCATGATAATCAACCATCAGGGGATTCCTGTTAGGCCATGGACAACGGTTCATATCAGTTGAAAGTTTATAAAGTTTGTAAAGTTTGTAAAGTTCATAAAGTTTATAAAGCTAAATAGCATTATTATCTTCACTCATAACTCATAATTCATAACTCATAATTTGTCCAGATACCTGATACCAGTTTCAGGAAACAAGTTTCCTCGCTGCTTCCAGAATTCCATCGGTATCATACCCGCAAAGCATGTGGAGTTCAATCTGTGTTCCATGTTCAATAAATTTATCCGGTACACCCAACCGCTTTACAGTGGCATGATAATCATGACTGTTCATGAACTCGAGCACAGCGCTGCCAAATCCGCCTGTAATTGCCCCGTCTTCCAGTGTGATAATTTTTGAAAATTTCCTGAAAATATCATGAAGAAGATTCTCATCCAAAGGTTTCAGGAAGCGCATGTCATAATGTGCAGCGCTAATCCCTTCCTTTTCCAGTTTCTCACACACCCTGAGAGCCCTGTTTCCCAAAGGGCCGATGGATAATATTGCAAGGTCTTTCCCATCCTTCATAGTTCTGCCTGTTCCGATTTTAATCTCTTTAAAAGGCAGTCTCCAGTTGGTCATGGTGCCATTACCGCGCGGATAGCGAATAGCAAACGGTCCGTTGTTATGTAACTGAGCGGTAAACATGAGGTTTCGCATTTCTTCCTCATTCATTGGTGATGAAATGATCAGGTTTGGTATACATCTCAGGTAAGCCATATCAAAAGTACCATGATGAGTAACACCGTCAGCACCAACCAGTCCGGCCCTGTCAAGGCAGAAAACAACCTGCAGGTTTTGTATGGCAACATCATGGATCAGTTGGTCATATCCTCTCTGCAGGAAGGTGGAATAGATAATGCAAAATGGTATCATTCCCTGTGTAGCAAGCCCGGCAGCGAAAGTAACAGCATGCTGTTCGGCAATGCCAACATCAAATGCACGGTCAGGCATTTTATTCATCATGATATTCAGGGAAGAACCCGATGGCATGGCAGGTGTGATACCCACGATTTTCGGGTTCATTTCGGCAAGTTCAACAACAGTATGACCAAAAACATCCTGGTAACGGGGTGGTTTGGCCGTTGTATCCTTTACCACAGGTTCGCCAGTCCTGATGTCAAATTCACTGCTGGTAGCATGCCAGCGTGTCTGGTCCAGTTCAGCAGGCACAAAACCTTTGCCTTTTTTTGTGAGAACATGCAGGAGTTTAGGTCCGTTAATTTCTTTCAGATCATTCAGTACTTTGGTCAGAAAAACCACATCATGCCCGTCAACCGGCCCAAAATACCTGAATTTCATGGATTCAAACAAATTGCTTTGTTTCAGCAATACTGATTTCAGCCCTCCCTCAAGTTTCTGGACTAATTTGCGTGCATCCGGACCAATTTTACTGAGACGTCCAAGCAGATTCCAGACATCTTCCTTCATCCTGTTGTATGTGTGGGATGTGGTGATATCAAGCAGGTAATCTTTCAGAGCCCCCACACTGGGATCAATGGCAATATTATTGTCATTCAGTATCACCAGCAGGTTGGTATTGTTGATGCCGGCATTGTTCAGGCCTTCAAATGCCATCCCGCCGGTCATCGATCCATCACCGATCACAGCGATCACCTGCCTGTCATTTTCTTTATTGAACCGTGAGCCAAGAGCAATTCCCAATGCCGCTGAAATTGAAGTAGAAGCATGACCGGTTCCGAAAGCATCATAAATACTTTCTTCCATACGGGGAAATCCGCTGATGCCATTCAATTTACGATTTGTATAGAATATATCTTTCCTTCCTGTCAGAATTTTATGGCTATATGCCTGGTGGCCAACATCCCATATCAACTGGTCATAAGGCGTATTAAAAACATAATGCAGTGCAACCGTGAGTTCAACTACACCAAGACTCGCCGCAAAATGAGCAGGATTACAGGAAACAGCCTCGATAATGAACCTGCGTAATTCTTCGCACAGAGGAGCAAGATCGTCCTCAGACAACTTTCTCAGATCAGATGGATCATTGATTTTTTCGAGTAATCCTGCCAAAATTACGGGTTTGTTAAATGGTTGGCTCTTCAACGGGCAAAAATACAAATTATGATTCAAATGAATTACGAATTACGAATTACGAATTACGAGTTACGAGTTACGAATTACGATTTACGAGGTACGAATTACGAGTTACGAATTATGAGTTATGAATTATGAGTTATGAGTTCTAAGTTTTGACTTACGACTAACGACTATTGACTATCGACTAACGACAAATTTTCAGGCAGTTTTGTGGAATTCCGGTAAATCATGTAAGTTTGCCAATCACATTAAAAACAAATTTTTGTAATGATGAAGAAAACTTTTTACAGAATTCTGAAAGTATTTGCCATTGCTTTCCTGTTGTTTGCCTGTGTTCCTCTGAACCAGTTCAGGGATCTCCAGGATAAACAAAAGAAATGCAATGATGAACGTGATATGCTGAAGAGTAAAAATGATGCACTCATCATTGATACTACTGAGATGGCGGCGAATATCCGGCGCTTACAAAAACAGATTTCCGGGCTTGTACAGGATACCGCATTACTTGGCAAACAATACAGGAACCTAGAAAAACAATACAAAAAATCCCTCGAGATAAACAAAGAACTGATCGAGAGCCACGACGCCCTGACAAAAGGCAGCGCCGAAGAAGCGAAGAAATTACTTTCAAAACTTCAGCAGGACCAGGAAGACTTGCAGAAACAGGAAAATGAAATGCATGGATTGGAAATAACATTAGATGAAAAGAAGAAAAACCTGGATGAGTTGCAGAATGAACTTACTGAGAAGAACAAACAACTGGAAGAGAGAAATAAAAAGCTTGTTGAACTTGAGAGCATGCTGAATAAAAAGGACTCAATTGTAAAAGCATTAAAGACAAAAGTCTCTGAAGCCCTCAACCAGTTTGAGAAAGAAGGACTGAGCGTACAGGTAAGGAACGGTAAGGTTTATGTTTCATTGGAAGAGAAGCTGTTATTCAAATCCGGTAAGTGGGATGTTGATCCGAAAGGTGTGAATGCCATTAAAAAACTGGCAGGGGTACTTGAAAAAGACCCAGATATAAACGTGATGATCGAAGGTCATACTGACGACGTGCTATATAAAGGCGACAGCCAGATTCTCGATAACTGGGACCTGAGCGTAAAACGAGCCACATCAATCGTGCGTATCCTGCTCGCAGGTACAAAGATTGACCCAAAGCGGCTGTCGGTTGCCGGCAGAAGCGAATACCAGCCCGTTGACAATGCCAAAACACCGGAAGCCAGGCAGAAGAACCGGCGCACCGAGATCATACTCACACCTAAGCTGGATGAGCTGTTTAAAATACTTGAAAACCAGTGATGAATTATGAATTATGAGTGATGAGTATCAAGATAAAAACTCATTCCGCCTCAGGCGGATCATAACTCATTTCTTATAATTTTCTTAAAATTCGTAACTCGTAATTCGTAACTCGTAATTCGTAACTCGCAATTCGTAACTCGTAATTCGTAACTCGTAACTCGCAATTCGTAACTCGTAATTCGTAACTCGTAATTATAAAAGGCCCTATAGTTCAATGGATAGAACGGAGGTTTCCTAAACCTTAAATCCAGGTTCGATTCCTGGTAGGGTCACCTGAGCGGACTTTTCGGTTTTTTTACTGAACTGTCCGTTTTTATTTCTTCCGAAAGGCTTGTTAATATTAGTGATCAGCTCAACTACCGAATTCAGTCTTTGGGTTCGATAATTATTTTCAAAAAACTGTAATCTTTCAGGAAAAATCGAACCTATTATCCGCTGTTGCACGTCCACTGTGGCTTCCGAGAAAATACACGGTAAATCTTTGAGGAAGGAAAAACTGAAGATTAATTGGTCATAAACTTCCTTACTCATATATACCATATCATTTTTTCGTTCTTTTAGTTCTTTTAGCTGTGTATCATACCGTTTCTTCATGGCAGCGTAATCACCGACCCCGATTTGATTATCAGCCAGCTTATCCTGTAAGTTCTCCAGCCTTGCCTGTATCTTTTTTATTTCTGAATCTGCAGACTTCACGTCTTCTTTCCTTCCGGTTTCAAATTCAAGTAACAGGTCTTTCAATATTGCTTCGTAAAGGGGTTTTATCTCATCCCTTGGTTTTATTTCCCGAAGGAGTTCCACAAATTTTCCATTTGCCAGAGTAGCCCTAAACCGTTCTTTACAACCCAAAGAACAATGATAATAAAAATACCTGCCTCCATGTCCTTTAGAGGCGCTGCCGGTCAATAGCTTGCCACAGCGGGGACATTCAAGAAAACCCCTTAATGGAAGATCAGATTTCTTCCCATTATTTTTAATCTTTCTATTTGCTTTCTTACCACTTAACACGTCTTGTACAGCATAAAAGGTCTCTTCGCTGATAATTGGCTGATGTATTCCTTTTACTAAACATTCAGGTTCATCCTTTTCGGCTTTAATCTTTATTTTCCCAATAAATACCACGCTTTTTAATAATTCAGGAAAAAAACTTTTACTGCACCTAAATCCTTCTTTATACATTTTTTTCCTGACAATTTCAACAGGATAATTACCTGTTTCCATAATTTCAAATGCTCGCCGGATAAACTTAGCATCATTATTAGGGACAATGATAGGTTTATTACGCTCGTCCCTTTTGTTATCATAGCCTTTTGGTGCCTTTGAGCACCATCTACCCTCTCTTAATGATCTTCGCATACCTGCCGATACATTCATTGAACGCCTGTCATTTTCAACTTCCGGAGTTGTCAAATAGATTGAAAGCATGATCTTGCTCTCCGGTATTGCCATATTAAGGGGTTGCTCTATAGCTTGTGCCTCTATGTTCAGTTTTTTCAATTTACCGAGCATCTCATAGGACTCCGGGGCATTACGTGAAAATCTGTCCCATTTGATAAACAGGAGCAAATCAGCCTTACCCTTATTTTTCTGTAAAAACTCAAGTAGTTTTATGAATTCAGGCCGGTCAAAGCTTTTTGCAGAATGATCATCCTGGTAATGTGCCACTTCTTCAATCCCATTTATTGCACAATATGCTTTGAGTTTTGAATACTGATCCCTGAGGCTGTAACCATTCATGGCTTGTTCATCAGTCGACACCCTTGTGTACAATACTGCCTTTCTGCTCATTTCTTTTAGTTTTTTCTTTTATAAAATCAACATTAATACTTGCAAGCTTATAAAGATAATCCCTTATAACCTGCACTTCTTCATCACTGTATGTTTTTTTGCTCTTTTCTAATTTTTCTTTACATTTCTTTAAAGTTAACATTGTTCAGATTCTTGCTGAACATTTCTGAGACCTTCAGTAAATGTTCCGGGCAACAAAAAGTCTGAGGCATTCAGTACTTATTATGTTTCTAACTCATTTCAGTTTCTTTTTGGTGGTAATATTAGAGTAAGCAATATCTCCATTCTTTGTCTTTATCACAATATCCTGATAACCTTTAGTCAGCATCACTTCTGACAGACGTGATTCTACATCCAGCTTGCGCTCCCTGGTAATTTCAATATGACTGGGCTTTTGTCCTTCAAACTTAATTGTGATCGCTTTTGCTTTGCCTTCCCTGATAAGCGACAAAATATACTGCTCATTTTCATTCAGAATGTCATTATCCCTGACAAAGTCAAGATACTTGGGATTCTGCACAAATTTCCGGAAGAATTTCATCAGCGAAATACATATATAGGATTCTCTGTCGAAAAAATATTCATCCATTAATTTGTTCAATTTCACCTTATCCATTATTTTCTCAACACATGGAATGACAGTTCCTTTAATATCAATATATATCCAGACATTACTACGTATAACCAAAAAATTATATATAATTAAATATAAAGCATTTATGTTAATATCATTTTCATCAGAGGAAAGATCAGGGTCGTTCATATCCTTTCTTAAAATTTCTTTTAAATTGTTTTTTTGATCGTCATATTCAGAGGGTAAAAAATCAATTTCTTCGATGAATTTTTCTTTTTCACTTATTGTCAGCGAATTAACAAATGCATTCCAGCTAATTTCCTGCATAAGGCTATCATGAACAAATTTTATTTTTTCAAGTGAAAAACCATACGCCCTTAGCTCGTTAACAATATTAAACCAGATCAGTTCCACAAACGAAAATACATGATTGTGGTCATTAATCTTTGGCCTGACATTTACCAGGCCTTTTTGTGACCAATGGTGAAATACCCGGGATGTAACTCCTATATCTTTCATCACAAACTGCCTTGTTAAATCGAAATTAGTTATCATGGCAGAGTTAATAAGAAATGCTTCAATATCCTTTTCTGCAAATAAATAATCAAGATTAATACTCATAATCTCTTAAATAAATTAAATTTTACATAATATCATTGGCAAAGATAATAATTATTACATAAATGTAAGCATATCAAAATATATTTTATTTATGTGTAAATATAATATTTTTTAAGCAATAATCATAATAGATTAATTATCAGTAAACAAACATAATAAATGAATATTCAGAAAAGAGATAAAATATTCTCATTCTGCGGAAATTTCTTTCCAGCAAAATTAAAAACAAGATTATTTAGTGTTTAACCAATATATGTCATTAAAATGAGCAACCGATTTTCAACAGGAACATGCCAATATTGCCATAGTACATTTACTGCATCCAGGAATGATGCCAAGTGTTGTGGCCCTACATGCCGGCAATATGCTTTCAATTGCCGGAATTATATGGAAAGTCAAAATGTCGGGGATAATGTATATTCGATTTATACTGCAACACATATTGCTTTAGTTGATCTGGCTGAACACTCCCAATTAATTGTCTGTTACTGAAAAAATTGAGTTTTCAGATTCAGAAATTTCACCTCGTGCTAAATGAATTATTTGCTTACTTCCCAGGTTTCCTGAATACCGCAGAATGAAAATTGAATACATAGGCAGGATTTTTATTTGTGAATTTGCTTCCCGGATATTCTTTATGAGATAAGCACCAAATACTCTGAAATTACTGTTCTGTTTTGTCTGCAACTGGTTTGTACTCTTATTTCTCATCGGCATTGAAATTTAAAAATTTTACTGGTGCAAGTATAGTTCAGCCTGAACTGGTTCAATCTATGAACTGCTGTGAAGTGTGGTTAACTGGTGTAAAATGAAATGAACTGATATGAAATGTATTGAACTTCAGCATTTATTTGCAGTGTATCCTTGTTATATCAATGAAAGCAGAGGAATGTACAGTATTTTGTTCAAAATAATGTTCATTTGAACAAATTATAATAGGCTGATTAAGTGGAGTATAAATAAATATTGAACATTCTGCATAACCTGCTTTTAGTTCAGAATATTCATAATTTATAGATGATCTACAGATTTACTGCTTTTTTGATCATTTATAGGGCATATTCATCAAAATTTTATCATTCAAAGTGTATAAAATGATTTTAATCAGGATAATTCTGGCATTTTTTGAAATATTATGAACATATTACCCTATTGCGACGTGATTATCAGCGATAAGCAGGGCGAGAAAAGCGATTAAGTGAATTATTTTTATTCTTTGAAGTGTTTGTGAGCAATTAAGTGTACCTATTTTCATTCTTTGACGTGGTTACAAGCGATTAAGATATTAAAACATAAATAAAGCCTGACTAACACTGGTATTGTCAAATCTTTCCGGAAATAGAGGCCGTCTTTTCCTGAAATATTTAAATATAGCGTAAATTTCTAAAATGTGTGGACGTGCTGATTAAGTAGACCGGTTCACGCCAATTCAAATATATATCATTAAACAATTAAGGACAATATAATTGCGGTTATCAAATCATATTAGCGAAGGCTGATCAATTTAGTCAGCGTGTCCAAATTACAGGCAAAAGTGAAATTTCAGGTCGAATTACCGCACTTTAATATCAAACTGGGACAATAACAATATCATATTATCGATTTGGAAAGGACAAGACAGTCACGCTCTGTTTCAGATCATTGGCAGAAAATTATTATATATGAAAATGATCTTCAATATAATTCAGCGCTTCGCTGATATCAAGAGAGTTACTTGATGGGCCGACCCTGATATACATTTCTTCATCGAAACCTGGCTGGCGTAAAAACACCGGCCTGTTTGAAGGAAGGCAGTCGACTATACATACAGTTTTCCCCTCCACTTTTTCGAGTCTTGTACGGATATAGGGACTGAAATCCTTTCCCAGGCAGGTACGGATTAGTGTCCACAAGTGAAGCAGAAACTTATCTTCATTAACAAACTTATCTGTTTCAATTCCTTCAATTGAACCATCATCACGAATCCCAATGAAAAGACAACCACCATAAGTATTTAGGAATGCTGAAATAGTTTTCAGGCAAGCCCGTTCAATATTCTGGCTGGCTTTTCCGGCACGAATATCCCAGCGAAGAGTTGATTTGAATTCGATCGAAATTCCTTCACCCTCATTGATAAGGGCAGATGTTTTTCTTTCCGATCCGGGGTTTTGAATTAATAAACCGAGGTAAGTTTGTAAACTTGCAATGTTGGCAAGGTTTTTAAGAAATAAATCTTCGGGTTGAATTTTAAGTGAGATAAGACCTTTTACATATTCAACAGCGCTGATCTCTCCCGAAACAAGAAGAAGTGGCATTACAACAGAGGAATGATGCATACTGCTTAATGCCAGTATTGCAA
This sequence comes from Bacteroidia bacterium, assembly GCA_026391255.1. GTDB lineage: Bacteria > Bacteroidota > Bacteroidia > Bacteroidales > JAPLDU01 > JAPLDU01. The sequence continues at coordinate 40,760 of JAPLDU010000097.1, forward strand.
CTTTCCGGTCAGATGAAAGCCGTTCATAACTCAATCGTAAAAGTTCCTGAAAAGGATGAGATTCACTTTCATCCATGCTTACTTCACTCATGATCTTTCCTGCAAAATCGCTGACTATTCCTGTTAATCTGGAAAGGGTTATAAAAGAAAATGTAAAGAGCGGATCATCAGGAGTAAATGGCTGAAAATTTGATCTGCCAGAAGTTTTGATCTGTACAAAAGGATCAGTAATAAGAAGATTTTCCCATTGCAGCAGGAAAGGGTCTTCACCTGTCCTGAAGACATCCTTAAAGAATGAGTATAACAAAGGTGATGAAATATCCTTCAATGTTGAACTGTTATTTAACTGCATATCAGTTACCATCATTCTGATTACTGCTTCCTTAGGATGTGAAAATATATTACCCCCAGGAGTTAGCAAAGGCATGGACCCCTCAAAGATGCAGTACTCCATATCTTTCATACTGTAATCCAGCAATTTGGGATCATAAAAAATTTCAAATGAATCTGAATATTCTTTAAATGTAATCATATCAAATATCAAAATTATTGTAACTACTTAGGCCATTAGGCTGTAGGCTTTTAGACTGTAAGGATTTTAATTTAAGTATCAAGTCTCAGGTATCAAATAACTGTAAAAAAAGTAATTAGGGTCTGCTGATTTAGGCGCAATATGCAATTAATCAATATATTTTATGCAAATTTGCATTAGTTTAATGCATACAAATATGGCAAAAGCTCAAAAATTCCGTGCATCAAAGCAAAAATATATTGGTCAAAACCAA
>JAPLDU010000070.1 GCA_026391255.1 Bacteroidia bacterium
CTATTGCCTATTGCCTACTGCCTACTGCCTATTGCCTACTGCCTATTGCCTATTGCCTATTGCCTATTGCCTATTGCCTATTGCCTATTGCCTATTGCCTATTGCCTATTGCCTATTGCCTATTGCCTACTGCCTACTGCTTACTGCCTACTGCCTATTGCCTATTGCCTATTGCCTATTGCCTACTGCCTACTGCCTACTGCCTAGTGCCTCTTCAGATACCAACATTAATATTTAACAGGTACCAGCTCAAGTATTACGAAAGAACCCGGTTTAATAGATGGACGCGGGTGTGGATTTTCTTTTGTAGCTAAGGGAGTTTCGCCAAATTCTGCAGTTGGCAGATAAATCTTATGGGTTGATTTATCAAGAGTAATTGTACGTGCACCTTTTTGTGTCTTGACATTTTCAAGCACTTTAAAGGTATTCTCATTTTCTTCCTGTACAACTGTCATTGTTCCATCACCATTCGAACTGTAAGCACATTTTTCCCCCGGGTCAAACGCCACGCCATCCACCCGGTCGCCGATAGGAAGGGTAGTAATCACCTTTCCTGTCAGTGCATCCACTACTACCATCAGCTTATCGCATACACTGAACAAACGGTGTGTTTTATCATCAAGAGCCAGTCCGCTGGGTCCATCACCCGGAGCAAGCGGCCAGCTCTGTTCCACTTTCATTGTCTGCGGGTCGATCAGGCATAATTTACTTTTATCTTCTATGTTTACATAAACTTTCCCATGGCCGTCGCTCACCGCAAATTCCGGTTTCCCTTCCAGTGGAATTGTTCCTATCACCTTGTCAGTTCTGGCATCAAGCACGGTAGCATTGCTGCTTCGCCCGTTGAAGGTAAATATCCGGTGAGTAAAAATATCATATAATATAGCATCAGGATTGTTCCCGGTAACCTTCACTTTCTCAATGATAGTAAGTTTTTTTAAATCAATAACGGTAACAGATGTATCCCTGCCATTACTTATAAATCCTTTGTCAAGATCTCTGGCCAGGGCAATCCCGTGAACTCCTTTGGTATCGGGAATAAATCCCAACACTTTTCCGGTTTTAACATCGAGTACCTGAACAATGTTCCCATGAGAAATAAACAGGTGATGCGTTGAATCGTCAATGGTCAGGTAATCCCAGGAACCGTCACCTTCCACCGAAAACCTATTTGAAATTTTATAGGCGGTTTTGCCCATCTGCCCATATGAAAATAAACAGGTTAGCAAAGCCATCATGAAAATTGACAGTGTCTTCATAATATTATCATATTTTATCATTTAAGTCTGTCTTTAAAGTCAATGATGTTGATTTAAGCACAAGGATCAACGATTTTTGATTTAAGAAGTAAATAAAATTTAAATGATAACATCAAAAATCTAAAATCGTTAATCGATATTCGTCAATCAAAATATTGAACACTATGGACGACTCTGATTATTATTACATTATAAAAATCAGGTAATAAATTTTACCTAAAGCCTGATTCTGCAAAAATACAATAATAATTAAAGGTTCTTCATTTCATTTCCCCGAATACCCTGATTAGTTGACTGACTTTTTCTATTTTTGCCAAAACATTAGATAGCCTGAATTTTATGAAAATTACCATTGTTGGCAGCGGATATGTTGGTTTAGTGACCGGCACCTGTTTCTCGGAAGTAGGAATTGATGTGACCTGTGTTGATATTGACAGGAATAAGATTGAGAATCTGAATAAGGGAATTCTTCCGATTTACGAACCCGGACTTGAAGAGATGGTTCACAGGAACATGCAAAAGGGTAGATTGTTATTCACCTCTGAAATTTCGGAAGCGATCAGGGGAAGCGAGGTATTATTTATTGCTGTTGGCACTCCGCCGGATGAGGACGGAAGTGCAGACCTGAAATATGTGATAAGTGTGGCCAGAGAATGCGGCAAATACATGGAAGATTACCTGCTTATTGTTACAAAAAGTACTGTGCCGGTTGGTACTGCAAAATTTGTAAGACAGGCCGTTCAGGAAGAACTTGATCTGAGAGGGGCAAATATTCTTTTTGACGTAGCCTCCAACCCGGAGTTTCTAAAGGAAGGCGCCGCCATTGACGATTTTCTGAGACCTGACCGCATTGTTGTCGGCATTGACTCACCACAGGCAGAAGAACTTATGAAAAGCCTTTATAAACCGTTTACCCTGAACGGGCATCCTGTCATTTTCATGGATATTGTTTCGGCCGAGATGACCAAATATGCAGCAAACTCAATGCTTGCAACCAAAATCAGTTTCATGAACGACATTGCCAATCTTTGTGAAATAGTGGGAGCCGATGTCAATAATGTACGAAAAGGAATCGGATCAGATTCGCGAATAGGGAATAAGTTCATTTACCCCGGTGCAGGCTACGGCGGGTCTTGCTTTCCCAAGGATGTAAAAGCACTGATCAGAACAGCCGAAGAATACAAATACCCGTTGCGGGTACTGAAAGCTGTTGAAGAAGTGAATGATAGTCAGAAGGAATTGATGTTTAATAAGATATATAAATATTTCAAGGGAAATCTTGCCGGAAAAACCATTGCTCTGTGGGGATTATCTTTTAAACCGCTGACCGACGACATGAGGGAAGCTCCTTCGCTCGTGGTCATTAAAAAACTGCTTGAATCCGGGGCAAAGGTCAGAGCGTATGATCCGGTAGCCATGCAGGAAGCAAAAAGAATTCTGGGAACCAGTATTGAATATGCCCGGGACCAGTATGATGCTCTTGTAGATGCCGACTGCCTGCTTTTAATCACAGAATGGTCTGAATTCAAATTCCCGAATTTTGATATTATCAGGAAGTTACTGAAAGAACCTACCATCTTCGACGGCAGGAATATTTACGACTTCATGGAAATGAAACGCAGGGAATTCAATTATTTCTGTATAGGTATTAACACCGGTTTGTAAATAACCCGGGGTTCACTCTTATGGGTAATATTTTAAACAATTTAGATTCTGTCTTTAAAGTTATTCTTATTTGATTTAAGAACAAGAATCAACGATTTTTGATTTATGAAGTATGTATAATCATCTGATTTAATGATAACATCAGAAATCTAAAATCGTTAACTTAGCGAAGCGATTTCACGAACACCTTAAAAAAATAAAATATAATTGTGAGTAATCGATATTTGTCAATCAAAATATTGAACATTATAGACAGACTATATATTATGATCCTGAGGTGATTTAATTTGAATTACCTGCTGAAAATGTCTGGTCGGCTCCGGACTTAATCAGCAAGTTTCCTTCGGCTTAGAAATATCATGCAAATTAAAAATGTGTGAATTATGTAAGTTTTTTTTGGAATTGTATAATGTTTCTGCCTGAATACCTGTTTAGCTTTGCCATAAGAAAATTCAATTTATGTCAAAGGTACTTTTCATTGGTAGTTTCATATTAATCATCACCTGGACCATAGGATCATCGTGGTTTCTTATTAGCGGAATAATTCAAATACTGGCTGCTACAGCAATCCTTGCCTTATTGATAAGACTTCTCTTCAAAAAATCATTAAATTAATTCGATAATATTAACTTTAATTCTAAAAACATGAACCTGCTTAATATTAAAGAAAACTGTAAAGAAATAAAAGCTAAATTCGTACAACAATATTCAAACTTAACCGAAGAAGATTTGCGTTGTGATGACGGAAAAAGAAAGGAATATATGTTGGAAAAACTTCAGCAAAAACTAGGGAAATCTCCTGAAGAGTTACATGATCTGATTCTAAAGCTTTGAACGGATTGTACTTTCTGATGGGTAATTTGATTATTTTCTCCGTTAAGGTCTAAAGAGTCGGAATTAGACGCCTTTTATTAAATTCTGATGAGCAATTGTCTGAATTTTATTATTTATTAACAGACAAACCTTCCCATATAAAATAATCTGTTCAATGATTTATTTCTTCAACAGGACAGCCCTATAGTTTGCTGACACTGGAATTGAAATACTTATTACCTGGCCACTATTTGTTATATAACATATTTTTAACATTCCGGTAACAAACAATTAACATTATGCAATGTTTACCTAAACAAATAAGGATTATGTATTAATATATGTTTTATGAATCCAGACAATATTTTTAGCGACATCTTGATTGTCAGGTAGTTAGTAATTCAATTATTAAACATTTAGTCATAGAAATATTTTGTATTCAAAATTTGATACTAAAGTTGTTTCCCTGTTATATTAAATTAAAAATTTATGAGAAAAGCGTTTATCTTTTTCAGTTTGGTTTGGATGGTCATAAATATTATGCCTTCCAACAGATTGTTTGCACAATCGTCATGTTGTCCCAAATTCAAGTTGGCTGATGCAGTAAGTATTTGTCCGCCTGAAGGAGCATGTGCACATCCGGACCCCAGCCCTAACGGAGGAGGTACAATAAGTAATTCGTCGGTTCTGGCTGCCTGTAAACTAAAAGCACATGTTTATACTGTGTATCCGAATATTCCTGGTTATACGTATACATGGACAGTCACAGGTGGAACTCCGGCAACTTTTGTTGGTGATCCGTTGACTGTGACCTGGGGTTCCGGCAGCACCGGCCACATCACTGTGGTAATCAGCAATTCCGGAATTGGTGGAATATGTTCTGATTTGATATCCCAGGATATTTGCCTGATTGACGGGCCAACTGCGAATTTCACATTTCCCAGTGATACCATATGTAAAAATACACAAGTGCAGTTCACCAATACATCGATCGGTGGAAGCGTATTTTACTGGAATTTCGGTGATGGCACCACTTCTTCGCTTGCCAATCCGCCTGTTCATGTTTATACTACCGCCGGTGTTTATACAGTTACATTGACCGTTACAGATATGGGAGCCGGTATGTATGTTTCAGGTTCAGCTGGGGACCAGGGAAACATTGTTCCCTGCGGATGTTCCAGCACCATAACAAAAACGATAGTAGTGCTGAATGGCGATGGACCCACCATTGTGACAGACTGCTGTTACGGAACAGTGTGTCCCGGAGATACATCATCTCTCTGTACCACAATGACCTGCGGCACTTTTACCTGGAGTGTTACCGGCGGAACCATTATTCAGGGAGCCGGAACCAGTTGTATCAAGGTAAAATGGAATACAGTCTATACGGTCCCGACAACTGTGACCCTGCAAAGTTGCCCCAGTGCATCTTGTCCTGGCGCTACAACAATAAATGTCCCGGTTTTATATCCTAATCTTCCTATCGCAGGGCCTAATATATTATGCGTTGGAGCAACGGGAGCTTACTCACTTCCAACAATGCCCGGGACTTATTACCATTGGACAGTTTCCGGCGGCCCATATTCTTTTAACCTGGCTGATAAAAATGTCACTTTAGCCAGTATCACCTTTAATGCAGGTGGAAGTTACTGGGTAAAATGCGTTTATAATAATCCGTTAGCAGGATGCAACGGAGTTGATTCAATACAAGTCAATATCTTGCCGGTATTCACAATTAACGGAAATGATAAGGTTTGTGAAAGCGATGTTGTTTATTACTTTGCCAACGGGCCTGCTACATGGATTATCACACCGGCAGGCGCAACTATACTTACAGGGAATGGCTCATCAGTCATAAGTGCAAGTTTTCCCCCGGGAAATTTTGTAGTCACAGCTACCCCCGTTAATCCTGCAGCATTCTGCAATCTTACTGCCTTCAAAAATGTACAGGTCATTGCAAAACCAATACTGGGAAGCATTACCGGCCCGGTTACCGTTTGCCCGGGTGACAATCTAACTTACAGCATTACATCAAACGTCACCGGCAGTCCGTTCGTCTGGTCAGTTTCCAGCGGTACAGGAACCATCCTTTCCCAGATGGGAGCTGACAATAATACGATCATCGTCACCCTGACAGGAACAGGACCGTGGACTCTTAGTGTTTATCAGCAGATTGAAATCAGTCCGGGAAATTATTGTGCTTCATTAACAAAGACACTCAACGTTAATTCATATCCCGGTCCGTCTATCACGGGAAATACAACTGCCTGCGTCGATGCATTAGACACATACGTTGCCACTGGCGGAAATCCGAGCGGTACTTTTCAATGGACGATAACGCCTTCCAACAGAGGAACAATACAAAGCGGACAGGGAACTAATACGGTTATTATCCAGTGGCACGGACCGGCAACTACTGCATTTCTTAAGGTTACTGCCTGTTCCGGTTTCTTTACTCTTCCTATAGTTATCAACGGCCCGCCGAATGCCGTCGCTTCTTATAGTACCACTCCTTTATTCTGCCTTGGAGTTAACCAGACAATTACTTTTTCAACACCATTTGGCGCTGGTTATACATATCAATGGTACAAGAATAATACTGCGGTCGGTGGAAATTCAAACACACTTACTGTTAGCATACCTTCGATATTACTTGCCGGCACATATCAATACTATGTGATGGTAACTCTGAACGGTTGTTCCGTTAATTCAAATATCATCAATCTGGTCATAGAAGATTGTTCAGCAGGTGGTAACGGCGGAGGACCCGGCCCCGGGAATTGCGATGCCGTTGCATTTTTCAGAACTTACACGGTTTGTGATCTGGTCACACTGATTAACAAATCATCAGTGGCTCCACCAAACACCATCACCAATTATCAGTGGACAATCAGCGGACCCGGCACCGGTACTTTCAGTCCCAATGCAAATGCAATGACCCCCGGCCTGACTGTCAGTGCATCAGGAACGTACACGATAACGCTTACGGTTACTTCATCTTCCGGATGCACCAGCACATGGGTAGAATACGTCAATGTTTTGTTGCCTGTAGCGAACTTTACTTATACAACCCCTGTTTGTGAGAACATCCCTGCAACTTTCACAGCCATTCCGAATAATCCCCTGTTCAATTATTCCTGGAGCTTTGGTGACGGAGCTACTTCATATATAGGAAGTACTCAGCATGAGTATGCATCGGCTGCCCTTTCACCTTATAATATTAACCTTGTGATCACTGACCAGGCGGGCTGTGTGGCAACAAGCACGTATCCCATCACGGTGAATCCAACCCCGAATTGCACAATAATACCATCAGACACAATCTTTTGCCCGGGCGGTTCTGTCAATCTGACTGCCTGCTATGGGATGAGTGCCTATCAATGGTATAAAGACGGGGCTCCCATACCCTTGGCAACCGGTATGAATTATACTGTCACACAGTTTGGCAAATACTGGGTGCAGATGACAAATATTTTCGGATGTATGAATATTTCAAACAAAGTTTATATTTATGAATATTCACTGCCCATTGCAAAAATTACGGGGGAAACTGAGATTTGTGCTACTCCGGGTTATACCTCGCAATTTTATTTAAGTTCCGTTTACAACTCCAACTATTATTACAGTTGGAGCAGTATCCCGGCAGGAGCCACTTTCACTCCTCCAAACAATTATATGACACTGGTCAATCTTACATTACCACTCACACTTCCCATTAATTACCAGTTTATTGTGAACGTAACTGATACTACTACAGGTTGTACGGCAACAGACACAATCTGTGTGGTTTTTGTTGAATCTCCCACTCTCAGCGTGAATTACCTGGGAGTCTGCGTTGGACAGCTTCTGCAAGTGCAGGCAGCATATATCCGAAACCTGATTTAAGTTTGTTCCCCCGTGGATGCAGGCATATCTGCAATTCAGACACGCTGTTCTTATATATTCCATTGCCTCTTAATGCTTTGGGACCATACAATACCTACCCGTCCACTTATCCGGTCATTAACTGGTACGATAATGGCAACTTTGGCACACCAATAGCCACCGGTCAGAACTTCGCATTTCCCAGCACCAATTCAGGCAATCATCAGATATCGGTCGTAGTAACTAATTATAACGGTTGCTCCGATACTGCCGGTGTATTTTGCCTGAATGACAATGTTTGCTGCCAGATAGTTCTGGATAGTATCCACAAAGAAAATGCATTATGTCCGCAACTTGCCAATGGCTGGTTTTCCATATTACTGAGTAACTCATCAGTAGGCGGCCCATTCACAATTACATCAATCCCTGTAATTGCTCCATTTCCAACCACCATCACCCCCGGGGTGCCCTTATTAGTATCGAATGTACCAGCCGGCACATATATTATTAAAATTACAGATCCAACCGGAAGTTGCATGGAAACCTATGATGTTGTCATTGGCAATACCCAGGAAGGATGCTGTTTCGCACGGATCGATTCAGTCTACCACAAGATACTCTCTAATATTACCTATACGTCTGACATGGTATGGGATGATAAATATTACGTGGATGATAATGTGACAGTTACCGTCACGAATGGCGCTGTTTTGGATATTACGGGCGTTGACGTGGTATTCGGCGAATGTGCCGGAATTGTATTTATCAACGGAGGACGACTGAGGGCAAATAACTCTGTTTTCAGACCATGCGCTATTGATAAAACCTGGAAAGGTCTATTATTCAACGGCGCCGGAACATTCGACAATATTGTAAATACTTCGACCTTTAAAAATGCTGAAGTAGCCCTGTATTTCCAGAACCAGGCAGATGCAGTTATTTCAGACAATTTGTTTTCAAATTGCAATTACGGCATCAGAGTCGAAGGCATTACCAGCTTTAACCATCCCATCAGTGGAAATCATTTCGTAACTGAGGATTTCTTCCCGAATTTCAGTTGTAAAACCAAATACAGCTTTATTACCAATTTAAGCACATATGGTATCTATTCAACAGCATCCAGATTCATGGACCAGGTTTCACAAAACGAGTTCATTAATTCTAAAGGCGTGAATACACCGAGAACATACGGGATATACCAAAATGCAGGAGGTGGTCGCTTCACCGAAAATACTTTCACGGATTGCTATAACTCCATCTGGTTGCAGGCACAGTTATATTATTCGCTGATTGACAACAATGAAATAGAGACCAACCAGCCGCAGGTCGGCAGTTTCCCGTGTGTTTACATCGGACTGTGCAATGGCCCTGTCATCGAAGTTAATAACAACGATGTGTCTAATGATTATAACCAATTTGTCAACCAAACGGCCATAATGGCAATTTCCTCAACAAGTGTAACCATTGTGAATAATAATGTTTCAGGATTTAATTATGGTATAGTCGGTAACCTGTGCACAAAATACCAGATTAGTAATAATACAGTGAAAAACAGCACTATATATGGAATCTATGTGACAGAACTACCAACAAGCCATGGTTACATTACCTGTAATTCAATAAAAATGAGAAGATTATCCAGTGGTTCCGGATTCGAGGGTATTAATATGGCCGCCGTAAGCGAGGTAACCAGCAACTGTATCACTGACAGCTATATCTCTATGGATTTCAGGAAAACATCTTCCAGCCCTGTTACATTACCGAAAATCAGAAATAACTATCTGTACAATTATTACTATGTCGGGATTAACAATACCGGCTGTACCGGTAATATCGGAACAGCTACCAGCCCGGGGATGAATACATTATACAGCAATAAAAACACTGCGGTTGATATCAACAGTAATGTGGCTATTACGGTGGCTAATAATTTTGGTATGTTCAATATTTCATTCCCCTATGTCCTGATTACGAACAATAATCCTTATTATTCCACCGCATCGTGCGGACACCAGATTTACAGCATGCCGTCACAGGGTAACCTGAATATCAATTATTCCTGTGATAATTACCTGAACCTGATCCAGCCATTGACCGGAACTACCGGAATATACAAATTAGGTGAAAGCTATCCTGACTCACTCACTAACTCATCAAATCAGTTTATTGAGGCAAATATGATCCTTTCGTGCACTGATAATGCAGATCCTGATCTGCTAAACCAGGTCATTGGTTATACTTCATTGTCGGATAACGAAAAAGCATTATTGAAATTTGCATACTATTTACGAAATTCAGATACACAGAATGCAAGAATCAACATGCTTCATTTTGCTCCGGTAAATTCTGATGAGGCTGACTATAAGACACTGATGCTGTATGAACTGGATGTGATTGATCAAGGTTGGTCAGTGTTGACTGATAATGATGTTTCAATCCTCCAGGGGATCATGGAAAAACAATCTGTGTATTCAAATATTGCCATCACATTGCTGAACAATACTTCCACATACAGGGATCACCTGATTGATGAACCGTTGACTTTTGATGTGACAGCTACCGTAAACCCAAAATTGACCAATGGTGAAAGCTACCTGAACATCTATCCTAATCCTGCTACCGACAAAGTATTTATTGAAGTACTGAACAACAGTGCAGGCAATATGTTACAGGTGGTTGATATCAGTGGTAAGCTGATTACAGAATACTCCCTGAATCTTGTTTCAGGAGGATTTGAAATGGATATTAAAAACCTGAGCGAAGGCTTCTATTTTATTACCCTCTCTGATCCTGTTTCCGGCGTTGTACAAAAAGGGAAACTGATAAAAGTCAACAGTAAGGAATAGTTCATATTCAATTTTCATATTAGGTTAATGTCGAAAAGTCCTGCATGAAAATGCGGGATTTTTCTTTTATAGCCAACAATGGTGAGTGATGAGTGATGAGTACCAAGAATCAAGTATCAGGTATCAAGTATCAGGAATCAGGAATCAGGAATCAGGAATCAGGATTATGAACATTACAAACTTTATGAAATTTACTAACTTTATAAACTTTATGAACTTTACGAACTTTATGAACTTTATAAACTTTATGAACTTTACGAACTTTACGAACTTTACGAACTTTACGAACTTTATGAACTTTATGAACTTTATAAACTTTATGAACTTTACGAACTTTACGAACTTTATGAACTTTATGAACTTTATGAAAAATGTATGTTAAGTAATATACTGAAAAGATTTCAGTGCATTACTTAATCAAATAGTAAACTGAATATATTTGGAGCTTTGTTTTTATATACTGAAAATATTTCAGTGCATTACTTAATCAAATAGTAAACTGAATATATTTGGAGCTTTGTTTTTTCACAATTATTTAACAAAGCATCAGTATATGAGAAAACTTATCAAATCCTTATCCACTCTCTTTTTGATGGTAGTTGTGCCGGTAATCACTTTTGCCCAGGAATCGGCAGTAAACTCATTGCCTTCAGCCGTTTCTGATGATCAGCATTACAACCGTGCCATTCATATCATGGCCATGCTGCTGGTCGGGTTTGGATTTCTCATGGTTTTTGTACGTAAATATGGGCGTTCTGCGCTGACAGCCACCTTTTTACTTGTCAGCACCTCCCTTCCGCTCTATATGCTGGTTAACAGGGTTGGTTTGGGCGACACAGAAGGCGAAATCAGGAGATTGATCCTGGCCGAATTCGGCGCTGCCAGTTTACTCATTGCCGCAGGAGCGGTGCTTGGCCGATTGAAGATGCAG
>JAPLDU010000158.1:0-355 GCA_026391255.1 Bacteroidia bacterium
GATAAAAATAAAGGGGACCTGGCTTTCTTTATGAACGAGCAGGGAAATATTGTTCATGTCGGGGTTTGCCTTGATAATGATAAAATCATTCATGCCTCAGTCAGAGTCAGAATTGACTTATTGGATGAAAAAGGAATTTATAATACAGAAATCAGGGAATATACACACAAGTTGAATGGGATCAGGCGAGTGAGGTAATGATAAAATGGGATAAAACAATCCTTTTTAAAAATTCCAAATCCCAAATTCCAAGCTCCAAATTCCAAGGAAAAACAAAGTATTATTTTATCAGATCGGGAAGAACAACCGGGAAATCATAGTTAAACTGCAGGAAATCCGGTTTACCTAAAATATA
>JAPLDU010000158.1:435-1693 GCA_026391255.1 Bacteroidia bacterium
GAAGTGGTGTTGAACTCTTCAAGTTCCTGGTAATGGCACATTTGTTTGACGACAGGCATTTTGCCGTAATCTTCACGAAGTAGCAGGTCAACAACTTTATCTGCAAGTGTAGTGGTAAGCCTCCTGTCAAACTGGCGGCATTCCCCGGAACGAGGGTAATAACCACTATTCTGAGCTCTTGCTTCAATTCCGAGTTTATTTGAAATGTCAGATGCAATTAATCCGGAGATACCACCCAGACGGGGATGACCATACTCATCGACTTCGGAACTTGCATAAACCACATCCACTTTCCCGGTTTTATCATTATACCAACGTACACCTTCAGCAACAGCAATGATCAGGGATTTTTTCCGTGATCTCATATACATTTCCCTGACTGATTCAATGAAAAAATCCTTACGTTCTTTTGTGATAGAACATTCAGGTATTAATGACATTTCTGCACCTCCATAAACTGCGGCGCCAGTCAGCCATCCTGCATCACGCCCCATCACTTCCAAAACCAATATTCTGGAATGAGACTCTGCAGTGGTTCTCAGCCTGGCCGTTAATTCCATTATACCTTTGGCAGCAGAAGGAAATCCCGGACAAATAACGGATTCTATTTTTTCCTCCTGGTAGTGATGTATTGTTCTTGTACGAAGATCATTGTCGATGGTTTTAGGAAAACCTATGACCCGCATTCCTTCGGTCTCCCATAATTTCATAGCGGCTCCGTTTGTATCATCCCCTCCGATAGTAACGAGCACATCTATTTTATAATCCTTCAGGTTTTTAAGTACTTGAGGAACCCTGCTTTCAGGATTTTTCTTTGAAGGAAATGGATTGGTACGGCTTGATTTCAGTGCAGAACCTCCATAAAAACTGTCATACGGCTGATTGGTCAGATCTACGATATCTCCATTACCAAGCAATCCTTTCCAGCCCGATCTTATTCCGAAAACTTTAAAACCAAGCATGGATGCACGATTCCGGATTGCTTCAATACTGGAATTCAGTGCCGGTGTATCTCCACCGCCTGTAAGTATCGCAAGTGTCTGTCCCTTGAATAATTTGTGTTCTGTTCCCATGGGTGAATTAATTAGTTAATTTTATGTTTCAAAATTATTATATTTTAAAAAAATCCCAAATCCCAAGTTCCAAATCCCAAACCCCAAAATCTGCGTGTAAGTTCTTTTGGAATTTGAGATTTGGAATTTGGGACTTATTAATCGTAGTTTTTATCTCATTCATAATTTCTACTCAATGTGCATTC
>JAPLDU010000095.1 GCA_026391255.1 Bacteroidia bacterium
CAAAAGAAGAAAAGAACTTTACGGAGCAATCTCATGAGACTCTTGTGCAACGGGGGGCGAATAATTATTAAATTACGAGAGATATATAGAATTGATAAACAGAATAATACTGACTTATGTATAAAGAGTAGCTGTTTTAGGGGAGGTTAGCCTGTCCCGACTTGTCGGGAGAGGGGTTTGTACCTGACCGAATTGATCATCCCAAAAATTATACCCGGCCATTTGCGTATTTGCCTGAAAAATTTTAATTTTGTTTTACGAATCGAAATAGGAAATGAATTTTAGTAATCATCTTTAATACCGGGAGGTTTACGAAATCAAATATTGTGATAGTTAAGACAAATTTCAGATAATTAAATGTTGTGTACAAGCGAATAACCAAAATACAAATATTTGAAAATGAACAAAGAAGCAAAAATAATAAAATTAACTTTTAAAAATTATCCATGGATAGCTATGTTAGGAGCATTTTTAATATTTCTATCATGGATTCTTCAAAATTATTTCAATAGTTCACGAATTGATGAAAAGTTACAAATGAATCAAACACAAATGATGATTGATTTGCAACAAATCAGATTTGAGCATTGGCAATCTATTTATATAATTGAAAAGCGCAAAATAAAACCTGATACTACAATTATGCTTGGAGCAATTTTTAAAACGCTTCAAAGTTATCAAAATCTTGTTGCTTGGTCTGCGGCAAGAGTAAATAAATCTGATGAAAAGGTTGCTGAAATTATTAATTTAAAGAATTTGACTCAAGTGGCCTTAGCTCAACTTTATCAGTCTAGAAATTTAAATGCTTTAGAAACAGATCTTTCAAAATGTATTGAAACTGAAAATGCAACTAACTTTTCAAGTATAATGACAGATAAATTCGTTGATAAATATTCAAATAATGAGAATTCATTAAGAATATATAGCGTACTTTTTTTAATTTCATATATAATTGGTAGCTTATTAATAGGATTAGATTTTATGATAAGAATTAATAATAGAAAAAAAGAATAAAGCCTGCACACAACACCGGCTCGTAGCCAATAAGGGAATTAGAAGATATGTGAGCGGCGATGCCCGCAGGCAAGTTTGTCACGGCGGATAAGTTCGCAACCACGCAATCCCTTACTGGCCATAGCCGAAAATGTTACCAGCCATATTACAAAAAGAAACTGACAATAAAATAGAATGAAATTTTATTTTTGTAAAGAATAGTCAAATCAATAAAAGAATAACATTAAAGAATAAACATATGAAAGCAGATAATACAGACATTTTAGAGGTCGAAAAGGAAGATGATCAAAGTAATGAAGCATTAATTCATTATGACATTACATCATATCCATCTGATTATACATTAAGTGTATTGTTTAAGATGTGGAATGATGGTGGTATTACAATCCCAGATTTTCAAAGAAGTTTTGTTTGGTCAATAAATCAATCATCTTTATTAATCGAGTCATTTTTAATCGGTCTTCCAGTACCCCCTGTTTTTTTATATATCGATAATGTGAATAAAAACCTTGTTGTTGATGGTCAACAAAGGTTACTTAGTATTGTATTTTTCATGGAAGGTTTCTTTGGTCCAGAGAATGAAAAGGGAAAGAGACAGATATTTAGATTAACAGGCTTAAATGAAAAGAGCCCATATTATAATAAAAAGTTTGTAGAGCTCACCCCATCTGACCAGAGAAAACTTGAAAACTCAGTTTTAAGAGCAATTAATATAAGACAACTAAGTCCAGATGATGAGTTTACGAGTATCTACCATATATTTGAACGTCTTAATACTGGTGGAACACCTCTCACAGAACAGGAAATACGAAATGTAGTTTTTCGTGGTAAATTCTTTAACATACTTAAAACTTTAAACTCTGATATAAATTGGAGAAAAATTCTCGGAAAGAAACTCCCTGACAAACATCAAAAGGATATTGAGTTAATACTTAGGTTATTTTCATTATCTAATCATATAGAAGAATATATGAAGCCTATGAAGGAGTTTCTGAACAAATTTGCTGGAAAGTATAAAAACTCAGAGTCAAAAACTGTACTCAACTTCATTGAAGAGTTTCAAAATACAACAAAAATTATCGCTTCAGTTATAGGTGAAAGACCTTTCCATGTTAGAGGCCCGTTAAATACATCTGCATTAGATTCTATTTTTTGTGTAATCCTTAAAAACCTAAATATAATTCCAAAGGATTTAAAATTGCGATATGATAATTTGCTTAAAGAACAAAAATTCATTGACTATACTAGTCTTGGAACGACTGACACAAAAACTGTTAAGGATCGATATAAATATGTAGAGGAAATATTAATACATTGATAGATTATGTCATATATAGATCGATTTATTGATACTGATAATCTGATTACACATCTTTGTACCTTTATAGGAACTATCACTGATGGAGCAATACTAGCAAGTTATGCTGGTTTTTTATCGGTCAGTTCTGTAACTGTATATGAATTGGCTATTAAAGACATTTTTAGAGACTTTGCCTCCAAAAAGAACACATCTTTTGGTGTTTTTGTAGATAGTCATTTTGACCGAATAAATGGACGAATCAAACTAAGTAATTTAAGGGACGAACATATTCCTTCTTTTGGAGCAAAGTATTTAGATAGATTTAATCGGAATTTAGATACAAAAGATGCAATATCAATTGCTGCAGGTACAGGAAGTATTAAATCATCTTATAGTAATCTTATTGTGTGTAGACATTCATTTGTCCATCAAGGCGCACCTACATTGACCATAAATGAAATAATCTTATCTTATCAAAGGGGAAAAGAAGTTATTCATAGTTTAAATGTAGCAATGATAAGATAATTAAAAAGGTTGGTAACAAACCGCTGTATTCCAAGTTTGGAAGTGGTTAACATTAAATGAGATAACAGTTACTCGAAGTGATCATTCAAAAAATAAATCTCACCCGGCATAGAGCAGCGGGCATTGGCAGCAAGGCTAAACGACCCCCCCCGACAATTATAAAAAAAATAACATATTATGACAAAGAGCAGAATGAATCCAAGAGTTGATGTATTTTTTAGTAAAGCTTAAAAGTAGCAGGAATAAATGGTGAAATTGAGAAAGCTATCAGGTTAAAACAAGAATATTTTAAATTTAAAAAAACATAAGATAATGAAAGACGAAGTAATAAGAAACGCAAAAACATTTGATGAATTATTGGATATAAAATATGGCAAAATTGGCTCCGCAGTACGGGACGAATATGAAGCCAAAGCAAATTATTTTGTTTTATCTGAAATTCTGAAAGAAGCCCGAAAAGAAGCACATATTACCCAGGAACAATTAGCTGACAAAATCGGAACAAAAAAAAGCTATATATCGAGGATTGAAAATGGTAAAGCCGACATTCAGTTATCAACCTTATTTAAAATATTTGAAACAGGATTAGGCAGAAAGATACGCCTGACAATTCTATAAAACATGAGCTGTTGATAACAACTCGGTAATTGTAAATAGCGTCTGTCCATAATATTCAATATTTTGATTAACGAATATCGATTAACGATTTTTGATTTTTGATGTTATCATTAAATCAGATGATTACATTTACTTCATAAATCATAAATCGTTGATCCTTGTTCTTAAATCAAAATAGAATGACTTTTAAGACAAACACTAAATAAAAGTAACATATTATGACAAAGAGCAATATGAATCCAAAGGTGGATGTATTTTTAAGCAAAGCCCAAAAGTGGCAGGAAGAAATGGAGAAACTGAGAATGATCATTCTTGACTTTAAGCTTACGGAAGAATTGAAGTGGGGCGTTCCCTGTTACACGTTTCAGAACAGTAACATAGTATTAATTCATGCATTTAAAGAATACTGTGCACTTTTGTTTTTCAAAGGCGCCCTGTTACATGATGCCAATGGTATTCTTATCCGGCAAACGGAGAATGTGCAGGCATCACGGCAGATCCGGTTCACCAATGTACGGGAAATAGTCGAGTTGGAAACCATCCTGAAAGCCTATATTTATGAAGCCATTGAAGTGGAAAAAGCAGGTTTGAAAGTGAATTTTAAAAAGAATACAGAACTCATATTTCCTGAAGAATTTCAAAAGAAATTAGATGAAATACCTGTTCTGAAAACCGCTTTTGATGCATTGACGCCGGGAAGGCAAAGAGCATACAATCTTTATTTTTCTGCACCCAAACAATCCAAAACCCGCGAGTCAAGGATTGAAAAATGTATGAAGCAAATTCTCAAAGGAAAAGGATTGAATGATCAGTAAATATCAATACCTCAGGCAAAATATTTACCATTCAAAAATATTGATCAATAAAAGTTGATAAGAAATATTCTATATTAGCATGTTTAAAAGATATAACGATGAAATCATATTTGATTTTAATCTTATTGACCATTCCGGTCTTTGCAAATGCACAGCTTAAAGTAAAAAACGGATTTGAAGGAATGGTACAGGTCGGGAGTATTTATGTGGATAAATATGAGGCACCTAATATAGAGGGCGAATCTCCGTTTGTCATGTTTAATTATATTGAAGCGAATAACTGGTGCCAGGCGAGAGGAAAGAGATTGCTTTCTGACAGTGAATGGGAAACGGTTGCAGGCGGCCCCCTTGCATTTCCATATGTTTATGGATCTACATACAATTCTCTGGCTTGTAACGATACCAAAACCTGGATAATGCCTGATCAATCCTTAATAAATATGTGGCCATCCGTTCCTGATTTGAATAATATCAATACATTTTCTGAACTTATTGATTCTGTTCAGAATATTTCATCCGATGCTGCATTATCCGCCAATCATATACTGTATTTGTATCAGGCTGACCCTTCGGGAAGTGATACAAATTGTGTGGGATATAATAATGTATATGATATGAATGGCAACGTACTGGAATGGACACAAAGAAGCGATGGAGGCATTATTAATTTTCATGGTAATCTAAAAGGAGGCTATTGGTCTCAATCGAGCACAATACAGACAAGTACAACAGCTCATAGTGATAATTTCCGTTATTATAACACAGGTTTCAGATGTGCAAAAGATTTAATTACTTCAGTTCAGTCTGTCAATAATAATGAGAAGTCTGCCATCTATCCCAATCCGGCTTCACATTACCTGGATATCAGGTGTCATGGACAATTTCCGATAATTGTAATTATATCTTCTGTTTACGGACAAGATATTTTATCCGCAAATATTAAAACTGAACCTGCCAGGCTTGATATTTCAGGCCTGGTAAATGGTGTTTATTTTATCAGAATTACTGATAAATCAGGCAAATCAATGGAATATAAAATGTTAAAATACTGATAATGATTTGAGAGTACAATTGTAAAATATGAATATTTGTAACTATTCAGTTTGTTTAGGCTAATGAATAATAGAATGAGGAAAACTTCAATTTTAATGACTGTGATATTATTATCAATTGTATTTTCTTGTATAAAAACTGAAAAAATAAATGCTCAAAACACAAATGATCTTAAATTAATAAAGATAATAATTGATTCTGTGACCTTTTCAGAATATTCATATAATGAGGCAAACCTGATAAGTGAAGAGAGAAGCAAACTCCGGTATACTAAGTATAATTATAATGATAAAAATCAACTGGTTTCTGTTGACTGTTATGAAGACCCTGCAATATACAGTAGTTCATCTTCGGTAATTGAAGCTTCAAAGAAAAGAAAGGAATGGACAAATCCTGATAATACAAAAATAAGTTACACTACCACTTTTGAATACAATAACCATGGACAAGTGATAAAATCAACCAATAATCTGGGCTACAATAAATATGATTATAATGATAACAATATGATAAGTAAATTGACTTATTATCATGACGATAAAATTTCAAATTATATTGATTATGAATATGACAAAAGAGGAAATCTGATTAAACAGTATAATTACCAGGTCTCTCAAAATGGAGATAAGAAATTAATCAATAAAAAGGTCTTCATATATGATAACAAAAAAAATCCATTCAGGCAATTATATTTTTTGATGATTCCTGAAAATACTAATTCCAATAATATTGTTAAAACAATTTCCGAAAATTATTATTTTATTGAAGGAATGAAAAATGATACAAGTACGATAGAATCATTTTTTGAATATAATAAATCTGGTTATCCGGTCAGGAAAAATAAAAATATTGAATACATTTACAAATAATGCACAGCCCCTGACAAAGGTCAGGTTTTATAAGGATTTCAGCAGGTACTTTTAATTGCTTTACAACGCTCGGGCGTACTGATTATAGAAAAATGGTGCGATGCCTTCCCGCACAATATATAGCCCCGGGCGATCTGTGTGTATTACAAAACGGCTTACAGCAAAAACTAAAAAAGACGTAACCATAATAAAAGATAATTAATAAAATAATGGAAATTAATAAAGAAAAAACCATAGAGATATTTTCCGGAACCCTGTGGGAATCTGAAATGATTGTCAGTTTATTGAAGGAAGCAAACATAAATTCATTTATAAAAAACAGTGTTTTGAATTCATATGCATATGATCCTATCTATTCATCCGGAGTAAAAGTAATGGTACTGGAAACTGATTTCAGTTCAGCCAGTGAAATAGTGGATGAATATTATAAAAACATGAAAAATAAAGAATCTGAAATCTGACCTCCTCAACCAATATTCGTCAATCAAATAACTGAACATTATTGACGAAGTCTATTTACATTATTTTTAACATTTTAGTTCTTCTATTGGGGAACAAAACGGACATGCAGCTCGTTTTTATATCATAAAATAATTATGTGGAGCCAGGCAACCACTTTAAAAAACGGGGTGAAACCGAAAAGCCGAATGAGTAGGGATAATAAATACTATAATAAAATGGTTACAATGTATGCCCGGCACACAGTTGCCGATTTCAACAAATGGAAAAATGTTTTTGAAGAAACAAGACCATTACTTAAAAAATCAAGTTCAACAGCGGCACATGTTTTCAATAATCATGCAAATCCGAATGACGTGCTTGTTATTACCGAATGGAATAATAAAGAACAGGCAATGAAATTCGGAGAATCACCCGAGCTTAAAAGCGCTATGGAGCGTTCAGGAGTTACCAGCGCTCCTGAAATGACTTTTGCAGAATAATGGAATCCTTTATTTTGCATTAAAAAAAATCCTGCCTGTAAAATCTGTTAAAAAAAGATATTTTGAAAAAGGGGGAATTTGTTCATAACTGGAATACCCTTGTTTTCATGCATGTCTGCAGGCAGGTTTAATACTCCGGCATGCAATTTATGTGAACTATTTTGAATACACCAGAATTTATTTAAGAACCTCCCAAACCCTTCTAAAACAGGAGGGCTTAAAGAACCCCAGGTTTTGACCTCCCCTGTTGCGGCTACTCTTTATACACAAATTAATTTGAGGCAGTCTCCCTCTTGCCCGATGTGATTTGCAATAATTCGGGACGCTGAAAATTCAAATCTTTTTAACAAGCTATTGTAATCAAATATGTATGCGAAGCATAAAATAAAAAATCCTTATCAACGAATTGCTGTTTGAGTGAAGTCGAGGATGGTGTCTGAGCTTGCCGAAGACCGAGACGGAACGAGTTCATCCGCCGTGGCGGACGTTAGTTTTTTTTGCATACTTTTTGTGACGACAAAAAGTATGAAGAAACAAATACAGAACATCATCTGGTAAAATTCAAAACAGTTTTTTATTAATACAAAATAATTAACTACAATTGTTCCTGTGAACCTGCCGGTTCTGGTCAGTTAGTTGTTTCGTAAAATTATGAAAATAAAGCTATTTACAGTCTTCCTGTTATATGTTATATCTTCCTATGCCCAGGATTTTGATTATGCGCGCAACGTGGTGAACCGTCTCGCTTCTCCTGAATTCAAAGGAAGAGGATACGTTGACAATGGCGTAAAAACAGCCACTGATTTTCTCACCGGGGAATTCAGGAAACTGAAACTGGAGCCTGTGGTGAATGGTTCTTATTCATTGGATTTCAGCTACCCTGTTAATACTTTTCCTGGTAAGATGAGCGTAAGCATTGGCACACATGAGCTGAAGCCCGGCATTGATTACCTGGTGGAGGCATCCTGCCCTTCGGTGAAAGGAAATTTCGGAATTATTGCGGTCAGACCTGCAGACATTGATTCGGAAGAAAAGCTGTCATCAGTCATTGAAAAGGCAGGAGACAACTTCATCCTGTTAGATGATACCCACAGCAAGGATGAAACCAGAGAAACGGCAGAGAAAACATCTGAAGTTATTCGTTTCCTGAAAAACTCTACTGATATCAGGCTGAAAGGTTTGATCCTCTGCCAGGCAGGCAAGCTGACCTGGACTGTTTCCGGTTTTCAGAGTCCACGCCCAGTGATCATTCTGAACAAACTGCCTGAGCTGAAAGCCGGCGACAAAATAAAGATTAACATCAAATCAAAGCTCATTAAAGATTTTAAGACCTGTGACCTGTGTGGACACATCAAAGGCAGTGAGCGACAGGATTCCATGCTGCTGATCACTGCTCATTACGATCACCTTGGTATGATGGGAAAAGAAGCATGTTTTCCGGGCGCCAACGACAATGCAAGCGGGGTGGCCATGCTTCTGAACCTGGCGGAATATTATTCTGCTCATCAGCCAAAATATACCATAATTTTCGTGGCGTTTTCGGGCGAAGAAGCCGGCCTGCTTGGTTCTAAGGCCTTTGTGAAAAATCCTCCTTTCGACCTGAAGAAGATCATCTTCCTGGTGAATTTCGACATTGCCGGAACGGGTGACGAAGGCATCAGGGTGGTGAATGGCAGTATTTTTAAAAACAAATTCGACCTGCTGGCCCGCATTAACAATGATGACAAGCTTTTGCCAAAGGTTGACATTCGAGGGGCAGCCTGCATCAGCGATCATTGCCCGTTTTACGAAAGCGGGGTTCCCTGTTTGTATATTTATACCCAGGGAGGAATCAAAGCTTACCACGATGTGTATGACAGGGCCGAAACCCTCCCCCTCACTGAGTTTACCAATTACTGTAAACTCATGATCAGGTTTTTTGACTCATTCTGAAAGTGAATATCTGAGCTGACATAGACAGGCCAGGACCCAAAAAGAAATCACAAATCTCAAAATACAAATAACAAATAAATATCAATCAACAAAATGACAAATTCAAAATAGTTTGTTTCGTATTTGAAATTTTGAAATTGTTTATTATTTGTTTTTTGTGATTTGTTATTTGGAATTTTTTGCCAAAACGTGTCAGGATTTCAGGGAGATATACTAATAAACCGCACTGATCACTAAATTCCATTATTTTTGTCATCAGCAGGCTGATATGGTTTATATGAAGAATTTTTTCATTGTACAAAATAATCAGATCATAATTATTTTAATACTAATAGGTTTGAATTCCTGTACGCAAACCAATAGTACCGGTCATCTGAAAGTATTCAGGTACAATGAATCCAAAGGAATATCAACACTCGACCCGGCATTTGCCCGCAACCAGACCACCATCTGGCCTGTGAACCAACTGTTCAACGGATTAGTACAACTCGATGATCATCTACATGTGAAGCCTTGTATTGCAAAGAGCTGGAACATCAGCGCTGATGGCAAAGTGTACAGCTTTCATCTCAGGAATGATGTATATTTCCATAAATCACCGGTATTCCCTGGTAATAAAGGCAGGAAAGTGGTGGCGTCCGACTTCCTGTACAGCCTGTCGCGCATCATTGATCCACATGTTGCATCTCCGGGCGCCTGGATATTCAATGATCTCGATAAAGAAGACAATAGTGCCGGCAAAGCTTTCGAAGTTCCCGATGATTCAACATTCGTGATTCACCTGAAACATACATTCCCTGCATTTATCTCACTGCTCAGCATGCAATACTGTTCGGTTGTACCTCATGAAGCAGTGGATTATTACGGCAAAGAATTCCGGAGTCACCCGGTTGGAACCGGTCCATTTGTTTTTAAAGCCTGGAAAGAAGGTGAGAAACTGGTTTTTCTTAAAAACCCTGACTATTTTGAAATGGACGGACAGGGAAACAGGCTTCCTTATATTGATGCGGTAAACATAAGTTTTGTAGTGGATAAGCAGTCGGAATTTCTTGAGTTTATTAAGGGAAATATTGATTTTATTTCCGGGCTGACCAGGAGTTACAAAGACGAACTGATCACACGTGCCGGAAGACTCAATCCTGCTTATAATGACAGAATTTACATGATCAGTCAGCTTTACCTGAACACCGAATACCTTGGTTTCCTGGTGGATGAAAAAAATCCTTTGGTAAAAAACAGTCCACTACACCTGAAAGTGATCAGGCAGGCGATCAACTATGGTTTTGATCGTGTAAAAATGATGACTTACCTTCGTAATAATATAGGGATACCGGCATGTTCAGGATTTGTTCCTGCCGGGATGCCTTCCTTTTCTGCAGATGAGGTGAAAGGTTATGAATATGACCCTGTAAAAGCCGCGGAATTGCTGGCAAAAGCCGGTTATCCCGAAGGGAAAGGTCTTCCTGAAATCAGCCTTACCACCACCAACGATTATCTTGATTTGTGTGAATATATCCAGCGCCAGCTCGAACAATCCGGAATACGCATTAAACTTGAGATCAGTACAGGAGCCTCATTCCTTGATATGGTGGCCGGTTCAAAGTTACTTTTCTTCCGTGGTTCCTGGGTGGCTGACTACCCGGATGCCGAAAACTATCTTTCACTGTTTTACAGCCGGAACTTCTCACCTGCCGGACCAAATTATTTTCATTACAGCAACCCGGAGTTTGACAGATTGTACGAGTCAGCCATGAATATGACTTCCGATTCAACCAGGTGGCAGCTATATCATAAAATGGACGGCATCATCATGGAAGATGCCGTGGTTGTTCCGCTATATTATGATAAGGTTGTAAGGTTTGTCAGGAAAAATATCTCAGGGCTTGGAAGCAATCCCATGAACCTGCTGACATTGAAGAAGGTAGAAATCAATTAAATAGTGCTTGTCTATGAAGTAGTAAGTCCTAACTGCAGCCCGAAATCCATCAGCCCAACCTGGACGAGCCAGAACCTAACAAGAAATCACAAATCTCAAAATACAAATAACAAATAAATATCAATCAACAAAATGACAAATTCGTAGTAGTTTGTTTGGTATTTGAAATTTTGATATTATTTGTTTTTTGTTTTTTGGAATTTTTTGCCAAAACGTGTCAAGATTTCAGAAATAAGATACTAAATACCTTAAAAACTAATTACATCTCAGGCACTGAGGTTTGAATGTATCCTTGCCTTCATACGCTGCAATCACGCAATCTTCTATTTTGCAGCAGGTGGTACACACTCTTTTAAAAGAGCTGAAGCTGAGAAGTTCAATATCGGTGGATAAGAAATGATCTTTGACAGGTTCCTCACGCAACAGGTCAGTACTCAGGTATTTCTTATTGTCATCAGAAAAAATGGTAACCACCACTTTATCTTTACCGATCTTATTTTGTACCATCAGGGCGCCGATAAAGTTTGCACCGGATGAGATTCCGACGCCAATTCCAAGATTCCGGGCAAGCATCTGGGCCATAATGATTGCATCGCCATCATCCACTGCCACGACATTATCCACTTTATCGAGCTTCAGAATGGACGGGATAAATTCGTCTGATATTCCCTGAATCCTGTGTTTCCCGATTTTATAGCCTGTTGACAAGGTTGGTGAACTCAATGGTTCGAGAGGATGAACAAGGATGGAAGGTTCCTTCTCTTTGAGGAATTTGCCGACTCCCATGATCGTTCCCCCGGTACCAACACCTGCAATAAAAGCATCGGGTTTTTTATAACGGTATCGTAGTTGCCACCAGATTTCCTGCGCTGTAGTCAGGTAGTGAGCTTCCGCATTGTGTTCATTTGAAAACTGGCTGGGCAGAAACCCATTGACCCTGGAGGCTGCTTCATTGGCCATGCTGATACTGCCGAGGAAACCACCTTCTTCTTTGCTTACCAGTCGTACTTTGGCTCCCATGCTTTTTATCAGGTTCTTACGTTCCTCGCTCATCCAGTCGGGCATATAAATGGTTACCGGGTGTCCGAGGGCACATCCGATGGCTGATACGGAAATGCCTGTATTACCGCTGGTAGCTTCAAAAATAGGATCTCCCGTCCTGATCTCTCCTCTTTCATAAGCACACCTCAAAATATGAAGGGCCATCCGGTCTTTGATGCTGCCCGTCATGTTCAGGTTTTCTGCTTTTGCATAAATTACCCGGACTTCACCTTTGTATTTCAGTTTAATTTCAAGCATTGGCGTATTGCCAATCATGCTCTCCAATCCCCTGATCCTTTCATTGCACATGGAAATCAAATTTTTACGGGCAAATATATAAGAATTGTTTTATTACCTGTATGTTTTCTTTCATCTTTGCATTGAATTAGTTTATATGAATTATGAGAGATGAGTTATGAGTGATGAGTTATGAGAGATGAGTTATGAGAGATGAGTTATGAAAGATGAATTATGAGTTGAACAATTGAACAATTGAACAATCGAACATACGAACAAACGAACATGACGTTTATGACGTTTATGACGTTCATGACGTTCATGACTCTTATCACTTATGACTTACGACTATCGACTATCGACTTCAATATACAGTCTAAATAAGCTGAATAGTCATGAATTCTTAAAAGAGATGATAAGTTTATTGGTCAATCAAAATGATTTCCGGCAATGTTCACAGGAGAAAAAATAATTTACGTGCACCTGCAGAAGACAGGTGGCTTGCATATCACAAGTTTACTTTCTAAGGTGATCAAAGGTGATGTTGGGGAATATCATCAGCGGCTTCCTGAAAGCTTTATCAGGGGTGATAAACTCATAGTTGGATCTATCAGAAACCCCTGGAACTGGTATGTCTCGCTGTGGTCTTTCGGTTGTGAAAATAATGGTAAATTGCAATTTGCGCTTCAAAACCGCAATTACCATTTGTACCGCAAAATGAAAAACCTGCCTTTGAGATGGATGCTTTTTATGTTGAATGAAACGGTAAAACCTGTATCCAAATACAGAAATGTTTATAAGGACATCAATGATCCCGGTCTGTTCAGGGAATGGCTGAGGTTATTACTCGACAGTTCACGCCGATTTGACATGGGTGAATTATACGGCATCAGTCCGGTCAGCAAATTTGCCGGGCTTCTCACTTACAGGTACGTGAGACTTTATTTCAGGGATAATAAGATGTTATTCAGAGATAAGCATATTTCGAATCTGATGATATTAAATGATTATGACAGGGAACAAAATGTGATTGATTTTACGATAAGGAATGAAAATCTGAACAACGATCTCCTAACGGCTTTGAATATGGCCGGTTACCGGCTTACCGGCGAGCAGTCGGCCGTGATACTTGCTCCGGGCAGAACAAATCCCTCGGGACACAAAGACTACCGCATTTATTATGATAAGGAATGTACAGAAATGGTGACTGAAAAAGAAAAATTCATCATCGATAAATACGGATACAGCACGGGATGGTAGGCGATTAGTCATAAGTCAAAAGTCATAAGTTGTAAGTTCTGTTTGTATTTATTTTGTTTGATAATTCTTAAAATATAAAGTAAAATTACTTCACATAACGCAGATGATACTTATATTTTTTATCGCTGATTTAAATCGATTTAATCATTGTAAATCAGTGTTGTAGATAATAGTGTTATCAGCTATGCATTATTTATCGGATAATATTAATCTGTAACTCCGCTACGTTTTTACGTAATATTTATTAACAAAATATCAACATTGCTTGCATAGAAGTAAATTGTTGTGTTTATTTGCTATTACGTAATTGCGTAATAGTATGAAAAGAAAAAAATCACCTCATCC
>JAPLDU010000154.1 GCA_026391255.1 Bacteroidia bacterium
AACATGATGGCCTCATCCCAATTAAAAAATGAATATGATCTGATACTCCATTAATTGCAAGCATCTTTTGTTCCTTGTTCCTTACAATTCCTGTAATATACTTATATAACTCCTCATCCCATGATTGTTGAATGAGGCTATCCTTGCCTTTAACCGCAAATACCACTTGAATGTAAATTTGTGAAAATGTTCCTGCCATATTATGCTGTTTTATATATTTCGTATTCTAATTCCTTGATTGCCTCAATATATTTTTCTTTTCCTCCAAAGTCTTTTAAAATCTCAAATGCGGAACCAAATTCGTCAAATGGTTTTACTCTGAGCACTTCCAGACTCTCCATATTCTCAATCCCTTCATCTGCATATTTATCTAACAAAGCTTCCAAAACTTTATGGGCTTGATCGCCGTATTTGGTGAAATAATTCCTCTTTTTTACATTGTTTGCTCTTTCTTTTCTGGTCATTGGCGGCTGGTCATAAGCCACATGGCAGATCAGGTCGAATAAATCCACTTCACGGCCTACCGCATTATACAATGCTTCGACAAGAACTCCCTGTTGCTGCAACTCTTCAATGATGGCTGCTTTCTGATCGGTTGAATTCCATTTGCTCAGGAAATCTTTTAATGTGGCAAATTTTCCCTTGATTATTTCCCTTGTATGATCCGTTAAACTTGTGGTAACAGGTTTTCCATGCTGGTCGAAATACATTTCACGGCTGATCAGCACCGACACATCGACACCATTTACATATACCTTTTGCCGCGGCTCTTTAATTTCACCGGAATCAATGCCATCAGGATAAACTGCAGACGGTTTTTCAATGAATATTTCATCTCCGCTTACCTCATCAATGACAGGGGAAGTATCCTGCTGCTCTTCATCAACAATAACTCCCAGGTCAGCATCTTCAGAAACAGGTTTAACCCTGATAGGTTCTCCGTCAAAGTCAGGATCGGCGAACAGATCGGTGGCATTGCGAAAGTCTATGATTGTGAAAAATAGTTTTCCGTAATCTTCATTGATACGGGTTCCACGGCAAATGATCTGTTTGAACTTGGTCATTGAAGCTATGTTTGCGTCCAATACAATTACTTTGCATGTCTGGGCATCAATACCTGTCGTCATTAATTCAGAAGTAATGGCTATGACAGGGTATTTTTGTTCAGGGTCGGTGAAATTATCGAGTTCGCGTTTTCCTTCATCATTGTCGCCAGTGATTTGCATGATATACTTATAATTTTCAGCCACAAGATCAGCATTTTCATTGGCAAGAGCAGACCTCATACGTTCGGCATGGTTAATATCCACACAAAAAACAATGGTTTTTGCGAAGCGGTCATAACCTTTCAAAAATTCTGAAATCTTTTTTGCAACTGTCTGGGTACGTTCGTCAATGACCAGGTTACGATCATAGTCTTTAGTGTTATAAATCCTGTCATCTACCAAATTACCATCTTTATCTGTCTTGCCATCTTCCGGGCGCCAACCTGCCAGATCAACATTTATCCCGACTCTGATGACTCTGTAAGGAGCAAGAAACCCATCATCTATTCCCTGCCGTAAAGAGTATGTGTAAATAGGATCACCGAAATACTCGATGTTGCTGATTTCATTGGTTTCTCTTGGTGTGGCAGTAAGGCCGATGTGTGTGGCTTTGTTGAAATAATTAAGTATCTCATGCCAGGCGCTGTCATCTCTTGCCGAGCCTCTGTGGCACTCATCGATGATGATTAAATCAAAGAAATCACGGCTGAACTGTTTATAAATGTTCTTTTCTTCTT
>JAPLDU010000009.1 GCA_026391255.1 Bacteroidia bacterium
AATTTTATTTACTCAACTGTCAGGAACAAAGTACAAAATCTTAACAACTTGACATAAACAGCAGACCCTATTTAATGATAATTTAGGTGCTGCGAGTTATATTTAGTTGTGCTAATCCTATTAAGCAAGAACCATAGGATCAGTAAGCATTTAATTAATCGTCAAAACAAGCAGGCATTACAAAGTTTTAAGAACTATTGATTGCGTCCGAACTGGTTTAGAGGAAGATTTGAAATGTCTCTGGCCAAGAATGAAATAGAATAGAACACATTCAAGGGATGCATAATCATTTTATTAAACAAGATTTTGCCATATTTTCGACAACATTGTTGATAGTATTGACAATAAAGATTTGGAGATTGTAAGGACAAATTTGATCCTGAGAAGGATATACAAGCAATTTTGTTATCCTGAATGATTTAGGGATGTATTTATTCAGGAATTTGGTATTGTGTCGCCAGGTATAACCAGTAAAGCCGACAGCAGAAGCAATACTGTTTTAAGGGAAATTAACGACCTCACCTGGAAATCAAATTTTTATTTGATCAAAAGTAAAAAAATCTGAGTTTTCAAAAATGTGGGTTTCGCTTATAATAATTTTTTCTGGTAAAATCCCAGAATCCTAAATATACAGATTGTATATTACCTCACTGTGCTAACAACTTTGTGTTCATTGACAGCGTATCCTGTGCCAATTTCGACCTGGACTATCTCCGCCAACTTCGTCAGGACAATCCCCTGACATCCCTTATTTTTATTTACTACACCACAAAAGACGGCAACTTCCGGAGCAAACAAGAGTATGCCCATAAAATGGACTTGATCATCGAGGTTGCTGATGGGAAAGACCAGGTACTATATGTTTTATTCTCCAAGCTTTATCCTGTTTTGTATTATTAACCGAATCTCGCCAGATAACATAAAATGAGGAATACCAATTTTACTTTGGTAATGCTGCTAACCAATCATCTGTGTATGAGTTCCAATATCTAAAATAATCAGTATCATTTTGATCAGGAAGGTACGGTTCATATATCATCAGCGAATTGTCAACCTTATTGATTAATGGTTTTATTAAACACATCACACCGGCTCTTGCTTTTACTTTTAATGAATAATAAACAGTCGAGTCAGACTGGTAGGTGGCAGTGTAATACCTGATATTAAAATAATTCATTGGTACCCCGGTTTTCTTTATTAATTTCTTAAAATCAAAATTCTTTGAAAACCAAATAGCCTGCTTAGGTTTACTATTCAATACCGGCAATGATTCTTTTCTTTCATAAAAATCTTCCCATATCACCGGAACACAAAAAGTGATATGATATATCTCTGACGGATTTGTCTGGTATTGCCTGCCAACCGCCTCATGCCAGTTTTCATAATCAAATGGATAAGCCGAACACAATTGGGAGACAAGTCTGGTTTCATCAGGTATGGAATCGTAATTATAATAAGCATACCATACCCTGGCAAAATAATGACGGATCATCTGTGGATTATTATTTCCTGAACTAAATGAATAATATTCAAACAGTTTTGATGCTTTGACTTGTATAGGATTAACATAACCGCCAAATGCTAATCCTATTGATTTTAATAGTTCTTTATTTTGCCCCACAGCACAACCATGCAAATAAATAAGTGTCTGTGGGTCAACAATATTTTTGCTTAATGGTTTGAAAATGCTATCCTTTATTGATTTCATCATGCTTTCAGCCGAAGAGCGGGGACCATCAGGATAAACATTTACACTCAAATCAATAAATTCGTTGCCGTGACTAACCAGATTGATCAATCCCCAAGGCCTGCCATCTTTCGGGGGATTTTTTTCAAGATAATTCCGGACACCCAGCAGCGAGAAAATAGTATCAATCACAATTTCTGTCTTATCCTCCACACTCATCCGGTAGTATAAATTTGCAAGCGAATAATACGGATTACTAACTCCAACATCTTTTCCCAGGATAAATGTAACAGATGTCCGTGAATTTCGAACAGCTGAATATTTTTTAATAGTAAGAGATACTGAATGATCATCAGTATTTTCACGTTTCCTCTCTGAACATGAAATAAATAATGAAAAGCAGATGATCAAAATAAAGAAAAAGAAGCGGGTCACCTTTACGATAAACTAAATTTTACCGGGATAGTAAATGATACACTCACCGCTTTTCCCCTATCTTTACCCGGAGTCCACCGGGGCAAGGATTTTATAATGCGAACCGCTTCAGCATCCAGCAATTCATGCACACTTCTTACAACTTTTACATCACCAACAGAACCGTCGGGTTCAATGACAAATGAAACAAATACAGTACCTGAAATCCCTTTTTTAATAGCCTCTTCCGGGTATTTCAAAGATTTTTTAATAAAGCTTCTCAGTGAATCTTCTCCACCCGGAAACGAAGGCATTTCTTCAACAATAGTAAATACCTGTGTTCCTTCTGATAATTCATCCTCCACTACGGGGACAACATACTGGACATCACCACTGCTTCGGGCTCCCCTGATTGAACCAACCTGGCCGTTAGCTGAATAAACACCCTGTGAATCATAGCCCACTGCATAATTTGATACACCCTGTGGCAGAGGAACAGGTTGTTTTACCCTGACTAACTTACCTGATGGGTCTTTAATTACTTGTTCATCAATGGCAATAAATGAAGTATAATTGGTCATCAGGTTGTACTTCAGACCAAGATCGGTGATTTCTCTTACAATGGAAGATGCATTGGCATTTCCGCCAGTATAATAATCCAGTAATTTAATACGGTCTCTGGCCCATAAATATTTAATTGCTGAGTTCAAAGGATCAGGTTTTACATCCGGTACATTAAAAACCTGTTTATATGATTGATGGCCGGTTTTTCCCTTCAGGGTAATCATTCCTTCCGGTTTACCTTTATATTTACCAAAGATGATGATGGGTCTTTCGGCCAGCATATCAGGTACAGAAGCAGGTTCTGTATCATAAACATCAAATGAACCGTAATCAACTTTAATCCTTGTGAGTACCGGAGTATTAATATAATTTCTGAATTTATCGGCTGCTGCTGAAGCAGAACTCTGATTACTTGTAATTATGGGTTCGCCATTACCCATGAAAGCCATACCTTCAATCAGATATCTGTTGACGCTGTTTCCAATTCCAAAACTAAAAAAATTGGACGTTCCGCAATTATTACGGATATATTCAAAAGCATCTTTTTCAATATTTACAAATCCATCGGTAGCAATCACAAACGACCGGGACATGTCAGGATCAGACTGTGGCAGCGACATTGCAGTCTTCAGAGCAGGAAGCAATTCGGTACCTCCTCCTCCCGAATGTGAATTAATAAAACTGATAGCTTTGTCAATATTCACCAAGTTTGCATCTAGTGAATGGTCACTCAAAAGCCCTGTGCTTCCTGAGAAAAGAACCACATTGAATTTATCCCCGGGATTCAGGTTCATGATCAGATTCCTTAAAAGATTTTTTGAGATATCGAGCGGAAAACCATGCATTGAGCCTGATACATCAACAATAAAAACATATTCACGGGGAGGAATCTCGCTTTTCAGAATTTTTTTCGGTGGCTGCACCATCATTAAAAAAAAGTTTTCTCCTTCATCTTCAAACAACATCAGTCCCGCCTCAATTTTATCACCTTGCAAAGAATAATTAAGAATAAAATCCCGGTTACCTCCGTCAGATTCCGCCGGATCAAGTTTAATGACTGCCGACTTCAGATCAGGATATGAAACAATTACTTTATGAGTAGAACAGACAACATTCTGTATCGGGATCCCTGAATGAATTTCCGAATAAATATCATACTTGTAAGTGGGCATTATTCCTGACCGGGTATATGGAGTACTTACAAAATAGTCATCCGGATTCGATTTCTCTTTTGATTTGTTTGAATATCTCGGGCCGACTACTGTCGGATAAACTAATGAATATATACCATTTTCAGGGATAAGTAGTTCGGTATATTTCAATTCAACGATAATTGTATCATTAACAACGATATTTGCAACATTCATAGTAAAAACATTTGGCCGGCTCTGTTCAAGCAGTGAGGCTCGCTTGCCTTCTGATTTTGCTTTTTCATAATCTTTCCTTGCTTTTTCTTTTTCATCAATTTTGGCTGTTATGATCCGTTTACCGATGGTCATTTGCATGGCATAGACTGCCGCCTTTGTTGATAAAGGGAAAGTGTAAACCGCTTCGAGGGTATTTTTACCTGAATTAACATATACCTGCTTAACTGTAACATCGGCAATAACCCCAACAATATTGATCTTTGCAGATGTTTCTTTTAAAGGTAATTCATCTGTTTCCGAATGCTCACTTATTACCACAAAATAGGGAGAAAGTGTTTTATCATTCATTTCTTCATTTTGCGCTTTGATAATACCTGAACTAAAATAAAATGATAAAAGACAACCTATCAGAATTGACCTGCTTTTGAAAAATACCAGTTGTGATTTCATATTTATTATTTTATTAAATGATAAAATATTAGCAACAAATTAATTATCTTAATATTATAATGGTATATTGATAAAATAACAACAAAATATCTCACATATACCTCAATATTCATTTTGTTGGCTATTCTGCTACAAAACAAAAATCTATAAATACGAAGGTTGATTACAAAAGTAAAGAATTAGTTTCAAATTTAAGTGACAAAACAGAACAAATACTTTTTATAAACCTTAACAGAATGATCCAGGACATCCTTCATTTTCATTTACCACACTATTAAGGAAGTCAACTTCCGGGGCAAAAACGAGAATGTCCATGAAGTGGATGTGATCATAGAAGTTGTTAATGGGAAGGCAAAGGGGAATGGGAAGGTTGGGGTCAGTGACGAAATTGAATAATAAAAAACCCCGTTAAGGGGTTATATATAGGTTTGTGAACAATCAAAAGGCGGGAATCGAACCCGCACGTCCAAAGGACAACTGATTTCCAATCAGTCGCGTCTTCCAATTTCGCCACTTTTGGATATTATTAAGACGGTTCTATCTGATGTTGGTTGTGTTTAAAATGAAATATTTTAGCTTTCTGAATAAATCAAAATAAGATTCATTATGTGTAATTTACATCTTAATATTAAACGTAATATGTTGAGGAAGTGTCTTGTATTTTTTTAATTCATTTAAAATATCTTCTGTCCAGAAAATTGTTAAAACTTTATTTATGCCTGATTTATTGAAATGTGCATCTCTTAATTTAATAATATTCCAAATTATCCCTGAACAAAAGCTAGTCATATTTATATCTCTTTCCGAATCTAATGTAAATGATGTAAAATGATGCTCAAGCTCATTCTCGCTCCTACTGTAATATGTCAAAGATTTCTCAAAATCAATATGTAAAATAGTATCATTAGTCTCTGGCGCAATTAATGAAAAATAACTCATTGAAGGATATATTCTTAAACAATGCTTATAACTATTAAATTCATTCCTATCTGCTAATTCCTTTGCCAATAGAGATAATCCATGCCGTATTACTTTTATACTATCAGTAATTCCTTGACGATATTGGCTATCACTTAGTCCAAAATAAAAAATGTATTGCCATAATGAAATTGATTCATTGTCATTTATTATAATCTTATTGTCAAGAATATCTAATTCCTTTTCATCCTTTGAAATCTTGACAATCCATTTATACGCATCCAAACCAGAAATATTCCTAACCAAATTATAGTCATCAATGTGACCGGATTTATCTGGCAATAATGCCAGAATGAATGTAAAAACCGTTTCTATTGAGTGTAAATAAGTTAAACGAATATCACTTATTATAGTGTTTCGTAATCCATTCTGTGTATATTCAGTTACTTGATTTGTATAATCAAGATTCTCAATATTATCAAGTAAATACTTATTTGTTAATTGCTTATAATCGTAATAATTAACTTGATAGAAACTATAAAATGATTTTGGTTCAAACATTTAAACAATTATAAATATATGATTGACAGTCATGATTAATTTGTTTTATTTTCAAAAACTAAATCCTCCGCCAGCATCTTTGCCTGTGTGATTACTGTCTCCACTGCCTTTTCCTGCATATCAGGTGGGTAGCCGTACATGCGCAATATCCGGCGTACATTCCGGCGCAATGTGGCCTGTACGCTTTCCTTGATAGTCCAGTCAATGGTCGTGTTGTTGCGGACACTTTCCAGTAGTTCCCTGGCAATGTGGCGCAAGGTTTCATCTCCCAGAATAGCGACGGCGCTATTGTTTACCTCTAAAGCCGTGTAGAAAGCATATTCTCTGAAATCCAAACCAAGCTGCTCTCCCCTTCGGTCTGATTCCTTGATTTCTTTGGCCAGAGGAATTAACACCTTTTCGAGAAACTCAACGGTATCAATCATTCCATTGTGGTATCGCTTGATGGCATCCTCCAGCATTTCGGAAAATTTCCGGCTTTCGACAAGATTGATCTTTATTCGTTGCCTTATTTCGTCTTTGAGCAATTTTTTCAGCAGTTCCACTGCCAGGTTCTTATGAGGCATGGTCACAAGTTCCTGCAAGAATCGTTCGTCGAGGATTTCGATATTCGGTTTTTTGATTCCGGCTGCATCAAATACATCAATCACCTTGTCGGCAGTAATGGCTTCGGAAATGATCTGCTTGATTGCTGTTTCAATTTCTTCATCGCTTTTCCCGCTCTCATTCTGATCTGCAATTTTTACCAACCTTGCCTTGATCGCCTGGAATAGGGCTACATAATCCCGGATTGCCATCGCTTTCTCATGTGGAACAGAAATAGCAAATACCTTCAGCAGGTTTTTTGTATTCTCAACAAATGACTGTTCCCCATTATCCTGACTGAATATGTAATCCACAATCAAGGGGATGTACCGGAGTTTTTCTTCCGGCAAAAGGGTAAAGAATTTTTTCCAGTCGAAAAACCTTAACTGGTAATCAATGGCTTCGTAGTATTCCAGCATTTTTGCCACAGCTACTTCCTGGTCAAGTGTCGGCTTTCCTTCACCACCACTGGCCGTATATTCAGCCAATGCCTGTTTCAATTCCTGAGCAATACCGAGATAATCAACAACCAAACCGCCCCGTTTGTCATCGGTGAAAACTCTGTTAACCCTGGCAATGGCTTGCATCAGCGAATGTCCCCGCATGGGTTTGTCCACATACAATGTGTGTAAACAAGGTGCATCAAAACCGGTAAGCCACATATCCCTGACAATGACTAATTTTAAAATGTCTGCCGGATTTTTCAAGCGCTCACCGATTGCCTTCCTGCGT
Organism: Bacteroidia bacterium; assembly: GCA_026391255.1. GTDB lineage: Bacteria > Bacteroidota > Bacteroidia > Bacteroidales > JAPLDU01 > JAPLDU01. The sequence continues at coordinate 7,279 of JAPLDU010000009.1, forward strand.
TCTTTATTCCGTATGTGAGGTTGCATGTGCAGTTCATCACTGGATGAACCGGTCATGATTACTTTAATAAACCCTTTATCATCATCGTCATGATGCCAGTTTGGACGTATTTTGATAATTGCATCGTACAATTCAACACAGATCCTCCGGCTCATGCAAACAATCATAGCTTTGCCATCCAGTACAGCATTGCGCTGTTCAAAGTGATAGACCAGGTCTTCAGCAATTTTGCTGATACGGTTCGGATTCCCGACAATGGCTTCCATTCTTGTCCACTTTGCCCGTAATTGCTGGCGTTGTGTCAACTCCTCCCCTTCAGTCACTTCTTCGAACTGTTCGTCAATCGTAGCTTTTTCATCTTCTTCAAAATGAACTTTAGCCAGTCGGCTTTCATAAAATATCGGAACTGTTGAATTGTCTTCAACCGCTTGCTGAATATCATATATATCAACATAATTCCCAAATACAGCCTGGGTATTCCGGTCGCTACTTTCAATTGGTGTTCCTGTGAATCCAATGAATGAAGCATTTGGTAAAGCATCTCGCAAATGTTTGGCATAACCATCAATGAAATCGTACTGACTGCGGTGAGCTTCATCGGCAATGACAATAATATTTTTGCGAAGGCTCAATGCTTTTATTTCAGCACCGATGTATTTTGCACTTGGGTCCTGAACAGCGGTTTTTGAAACAATAATATCTTCATCTAATGGCATGAACTTCTGAATGGTGGTAAACACAATGCCACCGGAAGCTACATTCAATAAGCTTCGTAAATGTCTTCTGTCTTCAGCTTGCCGGGGTTCCTGGCGAAGCAATTGCTGACAGTTGGTGAAAGTTTCAAAAAGCTGATCGTCCAGGTCGTTCCGGTCGGTAAGTACAACTATGGTAGGATTATCAAGGGCAAGGACAAGTTTTCCGGTATAGAAAACCATACTCAGACTTTTTCCGCTTCCCTGTGTATGCCAGATAACACCAGCTCTGCGGTCGCCTGTTTCGGTGGAAGCAAGTTGTGTAGTGCTGACGGCCTTGTTAACCGCATAATACTGATGATAAGCTGCAATCTTCTTTAGGGTTTTTTCTTTGCTCTTTTCAAAAACAATGAAATGCCGGATCAGATCAAGTAATGTTTTCTTATTCAACATTCCTTTGAACATCACTTCCATCTGAGGCTGCAAAGTATCGGCTGTTGTTCTACCGCCTGCCTGCCGCGCCCGACCTGCTGCAATTTCCCTTTTTAGCCATTTTCTGCCATATCCCGTTTTCAGATCATGTTCTCTTTTAACAGCTTCACTCCTTGTATTATATTCTTCAAAGTGAACAATCATTTTGGGTTTGTATTTCTTTGTCCAATCAGCACCAACCCCAAGCAGATGTTCCTTCCAACGTTTTTCCAGATTTTCAGTTTGACCGATGTAAATACTATCATTATAACATAAAATAGCATACACGTAATACATATTCGGTCGCGGCGCAGGCAGGTCTTTGGTTTTCCAACTACTGAAGCGGCTACGGTCGCTGGTAATTGTCCCATATTTAGCATCCCACCCGTCGCTGGCAATAAGCAATTCGTTGTAAGTGAATAATGAGGGAATAGCCTGTTTGTAGGTTTGAAGCTGGTTGAAAGCGGTTTTTACTGTAGCCAGTTCATCGGTGGGGTTTTTCAATTCGATCACTACCAATGGCAAACCATTAATAAATAGGATCAGGTCAGGGCGTTTGTTCTGATTATTTTCAATGACCGTAAACTGGTTGACAGCGAGAAACTCATTGTTTTCCGGTTCGTTGAAATCGGCGATATACACTTTGTTCCCCCTGATTCCATCGTTTGTTCTGACTTCAACATCAATACCTTCGTTCAGGTAACGGTGAAATAATTCGTTTGCATCCACCGGGGACGCAAGACCTTGCATCCCTATACGCAATATTTTTTTCAGGGCATCTTCTTTCGCATCGGCGGGGATGGTTGAGTTGAATTTATCAATGGCATCACGTAAACGATTGACAAGTAACACTTCATTATATTGCCTTTCAGGATGAATACCGTCAGGTGAAATATCCGGCCCCAACAAATAGGAATAACCTAAATTTTGAAGGTAGCCAATGGCAATTTGTTCTATTTCGCTTTCGGTGATCGGATTCATAATTCGTTATTGACTTCAGTAATAACACATCCTTAATTTCCGATCAATTTCCCGGAATCGGGAAATTGATCGGATGTACTGATATTACAGTGATTGGTTGACATTTTCAATCAGAGATTTCAAGTTTACCAGTCATCAGCCTTGGTAAAAGACTGTCACGGATTTGGGTAAGGGTTTGATTTTCTATTAAATTTTCATACATTCTTGAATATTGATTTTCCGCAATATCATTAAACAAATGCAAAACGTCACCTGATGGTACTTTATAATCCAAATTCATTATTATTGAGGGATTAATTGCAGGGTAAGCTGCTCCATCAGCCATTCTGCCATAATATTCAATTTGTTCGTCATCTGTAAGAAAACAGTATAAAAAAGAAAATGGAACAGATGTAGCAGTGAAAACGGCAAAACCAGTTGAAGCAATTAAATTATTTTCAGGATGATATGCTAGGAAATATGATCCTCTATTCGGCCTTACTGTGGATAATACTATATCGCCATGTATCAGTTTTCTTTTAGCTCTACTTGGTTCTTCGCCTCTTTTATAAACAGATATATTTTTTATCTCCCCTCTTTCGACTTCTGAAATTTCAATATACCGAATTTCAGTCAATTCTTCCTTTGAACTCAATACATTAGCATTTACTTTGCAAGTATCAATGACTTTCAGCCTTCTCCACCCTCTTGGAAGCCCATCCACCAACATCCCATCAAATCCGGGGAAGTTAAATTTAACAAACCACTCTTTAAAAATGGTTTGTGTCATTTTTTCAAGGGTTTGGTTCATTTGCAGGTTGAGTTCTATTTTGTCGTCGAGGGATGAGAGGATGGAAGCTATGGAGCATTGAGTAGAAATGTCAGGTAGATTTATTTCAACCTTGTTTAAAACCTCGGTAGTTAAGCTTGGAACGGCAGAACCAACATTCATGGAAGCCAAGTCTAATGTCTTTAAAAGGTAAAATAGGTATTTGCCGTTAGCTTCTTTTTTGATTTTAGTGTAGAACATTGTATCAACTGACCAAAATGGTTCGTTGACATAAAATAAATTGCTCAATGTTCCTTTTCGAGGAATTAAAATGGATTCGTCATCATATAGTCCTTTTTCAGCATACCGCATAATACCTCCGGAACCATAAACAGGTATATCACCATCAGCAAGATGTTTATGATCCTTCCCATATTTTATTTCTGCAAGATCGCTGAGTTTATATGTTTTCCAGTTGGTCATTTACTTTTCCCTTTATTCCCATTACTAAGTACAATATAATTCTCTATAATGTTCTTCCTGAAATTTTCAGGAATCAGGTTCCAGTCGTGAATATCAACCCGGAATGGCAGGTCTGATTCATCAAAGGCTTCTTTAATATCCGACATCAGATATTTGGTTTCTGGTTCAATGAATGCTACCAGGTCAAGATCAGACCGGGGTGTAGATGTAAACTTCACCCTCGAACCAAAAGCCCAGATTGCAATTCCCGGTAAATGGTTCTCCAGAATAGAAAGGATGGTTTTAATATCCTTTGGATTGGCATCAATATTTTTCAGTTCTCCCACTTTTCACCGGTCATTGTTTCGTACAAATCAATTGCATCTGCCACAAAGTCGTTCATCAGCTCAAGGGCTTTTGCCGCTTTGGGATTTGAATAATCATGAGAAGTATCAATTCTTGCATCAGCATACTTTTTCCATTGGGTAATTTCTGATGAGAATAAACCATTTTCAAACGCTATCTGAAACAATGGTTTAGGACTGTTGGGTACATCCGGTAAGCCCAGTTCTTCAGTCAAATAACGTTTCAATACTTTCCATAAACTGTCATAACAAGTCTCAAACCTTTGAATTACCGATTCAGCAATTGCTTCTTTCTCAAGAGTTCCCAAATCCTCCCGATGGTCAATATTTTTTAAGTTTTCATTCTGAAGCTCAAGGTGCTTCAGTGATTTTTGAAATTTTTCGTAATCAATCATTTCCTAATTTATATTTCAGTTTAAAAAAAACTAAGGTGCCATTTTGAAACCTTAGAGTTTCCAAATTTAAGGTCGCAAAATGCGATCTTAAAATTATATAATCATTTGAGGTCACAAATTGTGATCTCAAAAATTCTGTCACATTTTCAACTGGGTGCAATATTGAATCAGCCTTTATCATATCTTAAATCCGATTTTTGCAAGATTGTCTTTAATAGCCTGATCCAGTATTTCTGATTTGTCCATTTGCTTCTTTAGTGTGGCAGTCAGCTCTTTCATCTTTTCATCAAAAGCCTGCACGTCATCTGCTACTTCTTTAAAATCAATGTATCTGCCAGGAGTGAGAATGTGATTGTTCTTTCTAACATCCTCAATTGCGGCACTTTTGCAAAAGCCCGGAATATCATGGTAATCATGCGAATCAGGTGAATCATGGTTCAGACATTTTCGCCAGTTATGGTAAGCATCCGCAATAATTTCTATGTCCTTATCTGTAAGCTCTTTTTGTTTTCTGCTGATCATGGTTCCCATTTCACGGGCATCAATGAACAGGATTTCGTTGCTTCGATTCCGGAATTTACTGTTGGTCTTGTTTCTGGACAAAAACCAAAGGCAAGCAGGTATCTGGGTATTGTAAAATAATTGAGTAGGCAGTGACACCATGCAATCCACCAGGTCATTTTCAATCAATTCCCTCCGGATTTGGCCTTCTGTTGCAGTGTCACTGCTCATACTGCCATTTGCCAGAACTATTCCTGCCGCTCCATTGGGAGCAAGTTTGCTGAGAAAATGCTGCAACCAGGCATAGTTTGCATTTCCGGTGGGAGGAATACCATATTTCCACTTGTGAGTCTCTGCAGGATTGATATTGTAATCGCTGACATTAAAAGGAGGATTGGCCAGGATGTAATCCACTTTCAGATCAGGGAACTTATCTGCCATCAGTGTATCACCCAGTTCAATCTTTGCTTCAATACCACGAATGGCAAGGTTCATTTTCGCCAGTTTGAAAGTAGTTGGATTGCTTTCCTGTCCGTAAATGGAAATTTTTCCTTTTCGGTGTTCGTGCAATTCAATAAACCTTTCGCTCTGTACAAACATACCACCGCTACCGCAGCATCCGTCATAAACCCGCTTCTCTGCTTCCGGAGCCAATACGGCAACCAACAATTTAACAATACAGGAAGGTGTATAAAACTGTCCACCCTTTTTCCCTTCGGCATCAGCAAACTGTCCGAGAAAATATTCAAAAACAAAACCAAGAACGTCTTTCCCTTTGTTCTCTCCATTATTATTTAATGCAATGGAACCCATCAGGTCAATGAGTTCTCCCAGTCGTTGTTTATCTAATGCGGGTCTTGCATAATCTTTTGGCAAAACTCCTTTCAATGATGGATTGTCTTTTTCTATGGCATCCATTGCATCATCAATATCTTTACCAATGGTCGAAAGTTTTGCCCGGCCCTGCAAATAACTCCAGCGTGATGAAGGCGGAACATAAAAAACTGATTCAGAAAGACAGATGTCTTTCACTCCAGCGGTATCTTTTTCCCACTCCTTGCCGATTTCATCCACAAAAAGAGGTACAACATCTTCAAAAGCATCAGAAATATATTTTAAAAAGATGAGTCCGAGAACAACATGCTTGTATTCTGCTGCGTCCATATTGTTTCGCAGTTTATCAGCAGTCTGCCACAAAGTTTTTTCCAGCAAATTATTCCCCGCCATGCCAATTGTCTAAAAAGATTTCAAAGACTCAAAATTAGGAAACTTTTTCAATTTTGGTTTTGTGAGATTAATGTTAAACCATGGTATTTCCATGATGAATTATGTCAGATATTGGCGCTTTATGTAAAAAAATGCTGAAATATGTAAGCTTTTTGCAGGTTTTTGCTTAAAAATGTAAGGATTTTGACGATTTATGTAAATAATGTGTAAGTTTCCCCTGATTTAGGGAGTGTTCAGAAAAGTGTGTCATTCTCACCTTTGCAGGGTTATGCCCTGGAGCCGTAAGCGTAAGAAAGATGTCTAATGTAAGAGAATAGGAAGGATATAAGACTCAATAATCCCAATTAATAATTTTCCTGAGATTATAGTATTTAGTTATTATTATTCATTTCTTAGTTCGGATTCCCGTTGTATTAGCCTGCCTCTGCTTTCACCCACAGGTTCCACCAGTAGCTTCTTTCGGATGTCAAGCAACTCATGGGTAATTCTTTGAAATTTATCGCTGTTGATAAGGGTGTCAAGCCATATTGCGAAGTCTGAGAGTTCAATATCAGAATGCTGATAGTGAAAATCATTGATCAATGAGACTCCATCCCAATTGGAGCCTTCCCATTTTTCATTTTTCGTAATTTTCTTTTCAAAAAATTTGTCAAACAAATAGGTATTTGAGAAATAAGTTTTCAGTGCTTTCTTTTCAGCATCTTTTATTCTGCCTGTTTTGAACAGGATAAATGTCCATTCGAAAAGGAAAACCGGGTAACCGATGTCATTAGAAAATGTTCGGTCAAACCACTGCAAATACCTGAGTCCGCCTTTGTATTCTTTAAGTTTAATAAAAAGAGCTGGAGGAATATACCTGAGCCCCCTACTGTCGTCGTAAACACCACCCCGGCGTTTTTTATTTGCCGCAAGCTCCTTCCTGATCCATGCAATTTTGGCTTTTAATCGTTCTTCTTGCTTAGGTGTCATTGTCTTTCCAGTTTATCAATTCTATTTTCTCTTCTGATTCATTTTTAGCAAACTTGTTCTAAATTCAGACAGCCAAATGTAAAATACAGTTTTCAAATGGTAAAATATCTCTTTATTTTGAACAGGTTATTTTGAGAGCTACTGAATGACAGTCAGATAGAATTGAACAGAATAGTGTTCATTTGTACAAAGGCAATTTTCCCATGTCTCTGCCGATAGAATACCTGGCTCAATCGCTATTGAGAGGTATTGGCTTTGTATTAATGTTTCAATTTCATTAATTGTCTGTTTGTTTCACATTTAACTTGTTCAAAGCCAGGCAAATATTTGATCTGTTCATTTAATTAACTTAACCAACGTCCTTTGTATTGAGGTAATCTTTCTATAAGCTTCTGTTGAAAATTATTGTGGTTTAATCCCCTACTGGTGCATTTATTGCTGAAATCATAAAAGTAAAATCAATATCTATTTCATACACTTCAAAAATTATTTTAAATAATAATGATTTATAGTTACTAAATCAGGATAAACCTGACTATGCAATACAAAACATAAATAAGCAGTACAGCAGGGAAATTCGTAATTAATTTTGCAAAATTAGCGGTTTCAACTCCACTACAGGATTTTTATAATTTGAGTCATTACTATGTTATCACATTTATTCCCATAATAACCAATTATATAACCTTCATATCGATTATCTTATGAGGATCACTCTATGCGAATTTTTGCAAAATTCAGCTCAAAAACCATTCTTGTAATGCCATGAATATAAGATATATATAAATAGTTCAATGCAGTTCACAACAGTTGACAACACTTCACAACATTTCATAGCAGTTCATTTCAATTTACAGCATTTTACCTCACTTTACAACAGTTGACAGCAGTTCATGGATTGCATCATTTCAGCCTGATTTATACTTGCACCAGATAAATTTTATATTTCAAAAACAATGAAACATAAGAATACAAACATGATGCAAACACAGGAGAAACGGAGCTTCAAGCAAATGTTTGAAGATTTCCTGAAGCCCATCTGGAAATTGATCAAATTAACAGATACCCTGATTTCGGGTTCTGAGAAACTTTCAAATAATCCGCTAAACAACAAAAGTTTATGGGTTATTGGTCTGGCAAGAAGCAGGATTTCAGATATCGAATCACTTCTGATAATAAGTACATTTAGTGACGTTCACGTACGTTCAATGACTTTTAAGTACGTTCAATGCTTTTTAGTACTTTTTAGGTTCGTTCAGGTACGTTTAGTACACTTCAAGGATTACACCAGTTTTGACTACTCTATACTTGCACCAGATAAATTTTAAATTTCAATACTTATGAAACAAATTGAATTTGAGATCAGAACTTATGGATTCGGAGAGCTTGCCCAGCTTTACTTCCCGAATAACACAGGTTCATCGGCATCTAAAACATTCGGCTTGTGGATACATAAATGCCAGGAACTGGTTTCAGCACTGAAAGAAACGGGCTGGAAGAAACGGCAGAAGTACTTTACACCAAGACAGGTGAAGATACTAATCAATCATTTTGATCCACCAGGGTAAAATATTATAGCAAAATTTGGCTCAATATTTTATATAGAAATACATTGAAATATATAGAAATACTTCATTATTATAAGTTTGCATAAGGAGTACCCATATTAATTAAAATGATTTTTAAGAAAATAATAATGATCCTTGAAGAAGGGGAAATCAGGTTGGTGGACATAAAAGAGATTGATTATTCCGGGCAAATTGTACCACAGATTCCGGAACAAACTATACCACCCATTTCAGGATGAACTAATACCATAAAATAATTAAATGTAAACTACAAAAAACATACAAAATGATACTTAATGAAGTCGAAACAAGTAGATTACAAAAGATAGAAGCCAGTCTTGCTGAGCTTAAGGATTTGTTAACAGGTCGAAACGCTGCTGAAATGGCACGGGAGAAACTGACCAAAGCCCAGGTACTGAAGATGCTGGGGATATGCAGTAAAACATTCCACAACTATCACAAACAGGGGATTCTTCCAATCATACACATCGGACGAAAAATCTACTGTGAAAGGTCAGATATCGAAAACCTGATGAGGCGAAACAGAATCAACCCATTATTAATCAGTAAACGCTGAACAATATGGCCTTTATTATATTTAAAACCAGCAGAAACCTTGATCAGTCTAACAATAAGTATTAATTATTATATTTAATCAATTGAACATCTGCAATATAATAATATTTTATATGTGGAAACCACTGTTTGATAACAAGTTCACTATCCTGAATCTAAATCCAAAATGTTTCAGTATAGTTTCAGTAGTAAAAAATAAAAGCATTGTATATTTCTTTTATACAATGCTTTACATTAATATTAGTGTGATCCCGGTGGGAGTCAAACCCGCAATCTCCTGATCCGTAGTCAGCATTTTATGGTTTTATATAATTTCAATATTATTTTATTGCATTCATATTCTGATATTTATTTTCATTTTGTTTTATATAATTTCAAATTATTTCTATTTTTGCTTGCAAATGGCTTGCAAATATAAAAATTGAAATTCTATGGCAACGAATGTAAAAATTGTTTTGGATACCCGGCACATGAAAGAAGATGGTTCGTACCCTCTTTATCTGAGAATCATTCATAACCGTAAACCTACCAACATCCACCTGGGTTATTGGATAAAAGAAGAAGACTGGGACGATACATCTCAGCAAATAAAAAGAAGCTGTAAGCTTGTCTCGAATGTGAATAAATTGAACAACGAACTGGCTAAAAGAAAAACAGATGCATTTGATATAATCAATGATCTGTCTGACAAGAAATTACTTGACACTATTTCAGTTAATGAATTAAAAGACAAAATATTAAATGTCGAAATCAAGGTTTCATTTCAGAGTTTTGGCCAGAAAATTATTGATGAACTGATAAGTACAAACAGGATCGGTACGGCTGATTTTTACAGGGATACCCTGAATTTTGTCAAAAATCACAGCAGGGGCAGAGATTTATCATTCAATGAAATTGAATATAAATTTCTGAAAAGTCTTGAAACAAGCCATCTCAGAAAGGGACAATCATGGAATGGCCTGGCTGTGTACATGAGAGGCATCAGGGCAATTTTTAACCGGGCTATTAAGGAAAATGTTGCTACACAGGACAACTATCCTTTTAAGACATACAAGATCAGAAATGAAAAGACACAAAAACGAGCCATAGGAAAGGAGTGGATTGATAAAATATGGGAACTTGTCCTGCCGGAACAATCCAGGTTGTGGCACGCCCGGAATTATTTTATATTTAGTTTCAATGTCAGGGGAATGAACTTTTATGATATGGCAAAGCTCCGGATTCAGCACATTGCCAATGGAAGGATTGAATACCAGCGTTCCAAGACGCACAAACCTCTGTCAGTGAAAATCACGGAGCGGGCAGCAGAAATACTGGATTACTACACCTTTAGAAAATCCGTCGGTGATTATGTTTTTCCCATCATAAAAAGAAAATCACAGGTTGAAATGCACAGGGACATCGAGAATGGTAGAAGTACCTACAATGATTGCCTTCATGAAATTGCTGAGATGTGCGGAATTACAACAAACCTTACTTCATATGTTTCCAGGCACAGTTGGGCATCCAGGGCAAAAAAGAAAGGCGCTGATATTTATGAAATCTCAGAAAGTCTCGGACATTCTGATATAGGAGTTACACAGGTTTACCTGGAATCCCTTGACTATACCGATCTTGACAATCTGAATGAAATGATTACCAATTGATTAGGAAAATAATAATAAAATCTGAACTTATTTATGGTGTTTTGTTCAAATGTTCAATAATTTGAACAATTCTATCTGCTTGTTATTCAGTTGTTATTTATAACATTCTGTTCAGAATTTCTGTTCAGAATCAGGAGGTATTTCATAATTTATGCTTCTTCTGACAAAAATCAGTACATTTTGCAATGATTTAAAGACAGATTAACCGAAACGAGCAGTTTTCAGCATTAATTTATGTACAAAATAATTTTTTTGGAACCCGAATCGTCAATTTCAGGCTGAAATGCAATTGTAAATACATGGATGAAATCATGTCCTCCATCATATTGACAATAAAAATATTAAAAGGGATGCCGAGATAATTTAAAAGCGAGCAAACGAAAATGGTCATTAGTCACAATGATTTATTTATCAGCGGAAGTAGTACATTTGTAAATGATTTATGATTAATGGCACTTGAAATATTTGGGAAGATTTTGGATTACCAATGATTGATATTGTAAAGAAGAAGAATGATGTCTGAGAATCAAACAATTGAATATAAGAGTTTGCGCAAAGTGAAATCAGGCGATGCCGGGTTTAAGGATCTTGCTTCAACTTGTGTGTGCTTTGCCAATTCTCAGGGAGGTACCATCATCATCGGATGGGAAGACAAGAACGAAGTTCCACCGGAAGATCAGGTCATTCCTGTTCAGATCATCAACGACACCATAACCCGCCTTCGTTCACTGTGTTTCAATGTCAGTCTTACAGCATCCGTTCTCAAAACACATGAAAATGGTGGCCAATATTTTGAAATCGTTGTTTTCCCTTCTCTAATGTCAATTGCAACTACCTCTGATGGTAAGATTTATCTGCGTACCGGTGATCAGTGCCTGCCTGCTCATAGTGAAGATATTCACCGGTTGGCAAATGAAAAGGAAGCTTATCAATGGGAACTGATCCCTTCTAAATCTTTAAGAATAAAAGATGCAAACCAGGTTGAAATTGAAAGATTTGTTTCGGATATACGCAATTCTGTGAAGGTAAGCGAATATATAAAGAATAAAACCGATGAAGAGATTCTGGAATACTACAATCTGGCCGATAACGGGTTTCTAACAAATCTGGGTGTTCTCTGGCTTGGTTCTCCTAAGCAAAGAACACGGCTTTCATATCCATTAACTGTTCAATACATCGTTTATGACAACAACGAAGCAAAAGTACGTAAGGAAGTCTGGCATGACAATCTTTTCAATCCGAAAGAGTTAATACTTGATATAGAAAGAAAAGCCACAGAACTTGCATATTTCCATGAGTTACCAAGAGGAATGTTCCGTGAATCTATCCGTTTATTTTCGGAAAAAGTTGTGAGGGAATTGATCATTAATGCGATAGCTCATAAGTTTTTTACAATTTCAGGTGATATTTTCATTGAAGTTTATCCCGACCGAATGGAAATTACCAATCCCGGCGGGTTACCAATGGGTATTACAAAATCAAATATTTTACATCAAAGGCACAGGCGGAACCCACACCTGATAAATATCCTCCATGATCTGAACCTGATGGAGGGTGAAGGTTCCGGTTATGATATGATCTATGAAGTCAACAGCCGGTTAGGGAAGAACTTTCCGGAAATTGTTTCCGATTTCAATTCCACCAAAGTTATACAAGAAGCAAAAATTATTGACGAAGAATCATTTTTCCTGCTTTCATTCGTCACAACTCATTTCCAGCTAAAACAAAAAGAAATTAT
>JAPLDU010000099.1:0-4977 GCA_026391255.1 Bacteroidia bacterium
AACTTTATGAACTTTATAAACTTTACAAACTTTACAAACTTTATAAACTTTACAAACTTTATGAACTTTACAAACTTTAGAATATTGAATTATCTGAGGATTACCCTGATCTCCATCCTGCCGGTCATTTTCTTTTCGTTGATCACCTGTCATGCTTTTTCTCAAAGCGAACGAAAATACGTAAGAGAAGGGAATGCATATTACAATAAAGCAAAGAAGGATACATCAAAAACAGGTGATACATTAGACTTTAGTAAAGCTGAGGTGGCCTACCGTAAAGCGATTGAGAAGAACTATAATACTCTCGAAGGTTCATTTAACCTCGGTGATGCATTATATAAAAGAAAAAAGTTTGAAGAATCCGCAAACCAGTTCAAAGTTTTGGCTCACAAAGAGAACGATAAAAAGAACCTTGCAAAAATCTATCATAATTTGGGAAATTCACTTATGCAATCAGGAAAACTGGATGATTGCATTGAAGCATATAAAACTGCACTAAGGAACAATCCGAAAGACATGGATACCAAGTATAACCTGGCAGTTGCACAGAAAATGAAGAAAGAAGGCAAGAATCAGAATCAACAAAATCAACAACAACAAAAGCAGCAGCAACAAAATCAACAGAATCAACAGCAGCAGCAACAACAACAGAATCAACAGCAGCAGCAACAGCAGCAGCAACAGCAGCAACAACAGGGAAAAGAACAGCAGCAACAGGGGAAAGGACAAAAAATATCTAAGGAAGATGCTGAACGAATGCTCGAATCAATGCAAAATGATGAAAAGCAAGTGATTAACAAATTGAATCTTAAAAAGGCACAAGGTCGTAAGATCAAAACAGATAAGGAGTGGTAGATAATTTGTTCATTTGCGTTTGTATTATTATAATTATTATTTGAGGATAATATATTTTCATTTGGGAAAGTATACAGGACTATTAACGCGGGAATGCGAGTAGCTCCCGCAGACAGCGGACATATGAAAAGAATTCTTTTATTTACCTTGGTTCTGGTCGCGACAGTGAATGTTGTAATGGCCCAGAAGGTCGAGTTCACGGCTTCTGCACCCAATGTTGTAGCAGTTGACGAACAATTCAGGCTGACATATTCAGTAAACCAGGATGGAAATAATTTCAGACCGCCTGATTTCAGGGATTTTAATATTCTTTCCGGCCCAAGTACTTCCAGCAACAGCAGTATATCCATAGTCAACGGCCAGGTATCCAGGCAGAACACATATACTTATACATATATTCTTCGTGCACCCAAAGAAGGCAAATTCAATATTACTTCTGCTTCCATACAGGTAGGAGGGAAGAGTTATAATTCAAACAGCCTGTCTATCGAGGTCGTAAAAGCTTCATCTCAACAAAGCAGGCAGGGGCAGGGAAACCGCCAGGTACAACCAGGCCAGGGCGGACAACAGCAGGCTACTTCCAGTGTAAGTGATAAAGAATTTTATGTAACTGTGGAAGTTAACAAAACCAATGCATATCAGGGAGAACATATCGTCGCTACAATTAAAGTTTATACTTTAATCGGACTTGCACAATTCGAGGATATGAAATTCCCATCCTATGATGGATTCTGGACACAGGATATTGAAACGCCGTCTAATATAAGCCTGCAACGTGCCAATGTAGATGGCCAGATTTATCAGGTTGGTGTTATACGGAAAACTATTATTTTCCCGCAACGCAGCGGTGAACTGACCATTGAACCCTATGAGCTTACTGCCATTGTGCAAAAGCGGGTACAGCGGCAGCAGAGCATCTGGGATAATTTTTTCGGTGGTGGTGTACAGAATGTTAGGGTAAAAGTGAAAAGCAAACCTGTTAAAATATCTGTAAAGCCGCTTCCTCCTAATAAACCTGCAGCGTTTAAAGGAGCTGTCGGAAATTTAAAAATGAATGTTTCCATTGATAAAACAAATGTGAAAACCAATGATGCCGTTACCATGAAGGTGAAAGTATCGGGCAACGGCAACCTGAAACTTATTGACCCTTTTGATATTCAGTTCCCTCCTGATTTTGAAATATACGATCCCAAGATTTCCAATGATGTAAAAGCTTCCGGTACAGGCATGGAAGGTTCCAAATTATTTGAGTACCTCATGATTCCCCGTCATGCCGGTGATTATACCATTCCTTCCTTTGCATTTACCTATTTTGATATCAGCAATAAGCAGTACAAAACCGAAACATCACCCGAACTTAACATTCATGTGGAAAAAGGAAGTGACAATGAGTCTGCGAATGTAATTTCGGGATTCTCAAAAGAAGATGTCAAGTTCATAGGTAAGGATATCAGGTACATTAAAAACACTGATTTTAAGGTGAGACCAATGAATGTGGTGCTGTTTGGTTCATTCAGATTCTGGGCAGCATACATTTTACCTCTTATATTATTCGTACTTTTCTTTATTTTCTACAGGAAAAAGATCCGGGAAAACCAGAACATAGCCCAGACCAGGAATAGACGAGCCAATAAAATGGCCGGCAAAAGATTGAAAAAAGCAGCTTTGTACCTCAAACAGAATGATAAATCCATGTTCTACCAGGAAATCCTGAAAGCAATTTTAGGTTATCTTAGTGATAAACTGATCATTCCTGTTTCCGAACTTTCAAAAGACAATGTCCTTGAAAAGCTTGGTAAGTATAATTTAGAACAGGAATTTACCAACAGGTTTATTGATTTGCTTAATTCCTGTGAATATGCCCAGTACGCACCTCCCGGCGATTCTGGCGAACTGGAGAAAGTCTATAACGATGCCATTGCAGTTATAAGCGATTTTGAACAGAAAATCAGGTAATCATTCATATTTTAATTAATTGAAATTATCCGTCATGCAATTCCTGAGATTAATATTTAATAAATTCAGCAGTATATATATTTCCCTGCTGATCCTGACTATCACCCTGTTGCTTAACGGGACTGTGAATGCAGCAAATCCGTCTGATACCCTGATAACTGCGGCAAATAATCATTATAAAAAAGGTGAATATGGTAAAGCCATTGAAATCTATGAGAAGGTTCTGGCCTCTGGAAAAGAATCTTCGGAATTATATTTTAACCTTGGGAATTCCTATTATAAAGCCGGCATACTTGGTTCTGCAATAGTAAATTACGAAAGAGCAAAAAAATTATCTCCCGGTGATGAGGATATCACTTATAATCTTGATCTGGTTCACCGGCATGTAATGGACAAAATTGAAGAAATACCGGTATTTTTTCTTACGGATTGGTTCAATAAAATGGTAAATATTACATCATCCGATCATTGGGCATATATCAGTATTATTCTGTTTATCATATTTCTACTTCTGTTTGTTGTGTTTTTATTTTCAACACAGGTAGCATTAAAGAAAATTTCTTTCGGGTCAGGAATATTTATTTTATTGATATCCATTACCAGTTTTGGATTTTCGTATAAACAGAAAAAAGACCTTCAGACTCATAATGAAGCAGTGGTTTTCAGTCCGGCTGTAACAGCCAAAAGCTCTCCCGATGAAGCCGGAAACGATCTGTTTGTTGTACACGAAGGTACAAAGGTCAGAATTACCGATAGCATTGGTAACTGGAAGGAAATCAGACTGAGTGACGGGAATAAAGGTTGGGTGCAGAAATCAACGATCGCAATTATTTAAATCAGTCGTAAGTCATAAGTCATAAGTCATCAGTCAGTTGTCACTTTACTCATCATTCACCATTCACTATTCACCATTCACTCCGCCTCAGGCGGATCACCATTCATCACTCTTAATTGAAAATTATGTATGTTTGTAATGAATTTATTCAGCAATTATTTTAGAAGTAATAATTAACGGGTACTTGCAGTTAAATAAAACTGTTGGTGCAGTTAATTAAAAGCCTCCGGAAACTGGAGGGCTGTTAATGTTTTATATGAACTGGAATTACTGAAAAAGTATCAATGGAAATGAAAATATACCGGTCTCTGATTTATATTATGGCGTTGGCTGTAATGATTAATGCATGTAAAAAGTCGGATACTAAACCCACCGGAACAATGAGTGCAAAGATTGAGACTACCTCCTGGAATGCAAAAACCATTACAGACACCATTGCCGGAAACACCGTCAATATTATAGGCAGGTCATCAGACAACAGTACAATCACTCTTTATCTTGATGCAATCAGAACAGGAATTTTTCTAGTAAATGATACGTCCCTTCATTCTGCTAATTTTTTACCGGTAAATGGTACATCATCCTATACTACAAGTTATGGGACAAATTCCGGTGGAGAGATCAATGTCACAAGTATCAATAATTCTGATTCGCTTATGAGCGGTACCTTTTACTTCACTGCGGTTGATCCTTTGAGCGGGGCTACTGTAACGGTGACCGAGGGCAAGTTCGATAACCTGAACTTTAAGGAATTGATGACCAATTATATGCATGCTGAAATTGACGGAACTGGCTGGACCGCCGGGGTAGTCAACGGTAATCTTGCATTGGGCGGCAAACTCACGTTGAAAGGCAGTGTAACCAACAATGCAAAATTTATCAATATCGTAGTTCCGGGGAATATTTTACCGGGTACATATACCCTTGGCGGATTATTGAGCTCTTACTACGGCCAGTACAATCCAACTGTCGACGTGAGCATGTATTCTTATTCCGGCACCCTGGTGATTACCAAACACGACACAGCAAATAACCGCATTGAAGGATCTTTTAATTTTTCAGCGCTGGAATTTCAAGGCACAACAACTGCAGTTATTTCAAAAGGAGTATTCAGAATTTCCTATACTGCATCCTAACCTGGCCGTGCCAGAACCAAACAAGAAATCACAAATCTCAAAATACAAATCACAAATAAATATCAATTAACAAAAAGACAAATTCAAAACCGTTGTATGAATTGGAAGAACGGACTTTTCAGTTTGCAAAGCGAGTAAGATTATATATAATTTCTTCAATCATTGAAAAATCAAAGTAGTTTGTTTTGTACTTGA
>JAPLDU010000099.1:5034-11471 GCA_026391255.1 Bacteroidia bacterium
TTTGTTTTTTGGAATTTTTTGCCAAAACGCGTCAAAATTCCAGAAATTAGATACTAATGCCTCTCCGGGATTAATATCCGAAACTACTGCCACCTAGGAATTCCCTGAGAATGGATGTCGGAGGGATTTCCCGTTCTGATATAGGCAGGAAATATGACAGGAATTTCAACAGCCGTTTAGCTTCATAATATACCTGGTTATTTTCGAGCACCTGTCCCAGCAATGGTTCGGCATAGCGTTTCAGAACCCCGAATTCAAACAGCAAGGATGTATTGAACATCACTTCGGCTTCTTCCTGAAAGGGGAAGATGTTCCTGTCTTCACCACGGCGTACGCTTTCCCAACGCTGGAGAGTATCAAGAGCCGAATACCCCCGGTACTTATGATCACGTACAATTCTCCTTATTAACCTGTTATCAGTGGTCGGAATCCGGTTATGAGAATCAATTCCAAATTGCGTAAGAGCGGAAACATATACCCTGAATTTTTTCTCAGGGCCGATCACCGGTGTTAACCTGGGGTTCAGGGCGTGTATTCCTTCAATGATGATCACGTTGTCGTTACTGATCTTCAGCATTTCATTGACATAATGACGGCTCCCATTGGTAAAGGAGAATTTTGGAAGATGAACTTCCTTACCTTCCAGCAGATCCCTGATGTTTTCGTTAAACAAAGCAACATCTATTGTTTCAAAAGCTTCAAAATCATATTGTCCGTGCTCGTCTTTCGGTGTGTTTTCCCGATCAACAAAATAATTGTCAAGTGATAATTGTACAGGTTTCAAACCAAGTACCCTAAGCTGGACGGAGAGACGTTTTGCAAAAGTAGTCTTGCCTGAAGATGAGGGTCCGGCAATCAGTATGATTTTAACATTTTCATTTTTATATATTGTATCTGCTATCTGTGCCATTTTTTTCTCCTGCAAAGCCTCGGCCACTTTAATGATCTCGCCTACGTATCCCTGCTGTACAGCCTGATTAAGGCTGGCTACATCCGGCACATTTAAAATTTTTGCCCATTCCTTGTGTTCACGGAAAATATCAAATAGTTTATTCTGTACTATCACTGTATGAAGGTTTTCAGGATCAGACATATCCGGGCATATCAGCAATAATCCTTCATAGTATTTAATCAAACCGAACAGACTGAGATACGAAGTTGATGGTACAAGGCATCCGTAATAATAATCAACGGTATCGTCAAGATGATATACAGAAGAGTACATCAATCCTCTTGTTTTCAGGAGATTTGCCTTTTCCCCCATGCTATTTTGTTCAAAAATACGGATGGCTTCTTCCGTTGACATTTCCTGGCGGATAATCGGGAAATCACATTTAATGATTTCTGTCATTCTCGATTTCAACTTATCGATTGCTCCGCTTAGCCCGGGCTTTTCCATATCCATTCCTTCAATCTCGCAGTATAAGCCACCGGATATTGTATGTTCAATTTTGAGACGATTGCCGGGATACAGGTCTTTAACAGCTTTGTAAAGAACAAAACATAAAGAACGCTGGTACATTCTGAGTCCCACCGATGTTGTAATATCAAAAAACCTGATTGTCTTGGGTTTGAATATTTCATAACCAAGTTCTTTCAACTGGTTATTTACCATCGCACCGAGAATCGGGTATTTTAGTTTAATTTCCTGGTCTTTAATTACATCAAACAGGCTTGTACCCAGTTCATACTGCTTTTTAACCTGTGTATTTTCAACAATGATCTCTATCAGTCTGCGCATAATAAAAAAATAATAGCTTTCACCAAAACGTTCCAGGGAAAGCTAAAATTATAAAAAATATTATTAGAGTGAGGATGAATGTTAGTTATAAGTTATAAGTTATAAGTCATAAGTCATAAGTCATAAGTCATAAGTCATAAGTCATAAGTCATAACACATAACTCGTAATTCGTAACTTCTAAAAGTGTTTTACCATAAAATCGTCAATGACCTCAACCAGGTTGGGTCTACCAATTTCCTGCAGTTCATAATCAACTCTGACATTGGGTTTACTGATTTTTATGATCCGGTTCAGGTCAATGGGAGTGCCAATCACAACAACATCACAGGGAGTATTTTCAATAGTAGTTTCAAGATCTTTTATTTGTTGGTCACCATATCCCATTGCCGGGAGCAGGTTTCCAATATTGGGATATATTCTGAATGTTTCGGCCAGTTTACCAACGGCATATGCTTTAGGATTTACCAGTTCGGCAGCGCCGAATTTTTGTGCGGCAATAACAGCGGCTCCCAGTTTCATTTCACCATGGGTTAGGGTAGGGCCATCTTCGATGGCTAGTACCCTTTTGCCGCGTATCAGTTCGGGTTTGCTTACAGTGATGGGAGAAGCAGCATCAATAACAATAGCTTTCGGATTTATTTTATTAATATTATCCCTGACAATCTGAATATTTTCAGGAACAGATGAATCTATTTTATTGATCACAATAACATCAGCAATACGTGCCATCACTTCGCCGGGGTAATAACTGATCTCGGCATTCGGGCGGTGAGGATCGGCGACGCAAATAGTTAGATCGGGCTTATAAAACGGGAAATCATTATTTCCGCCGTCCCATAAAATTACATCACAACCATTGGGGTCGTTTTCAGCAGCGCGCAGAATGGCTTCATAATCAACACCGGCATAGATAACATTGCCACGAACCACATGCGGTTCGTATTCTTCCATTTCTTCAATAGTGCATTTATTTTTCTTCAAATCTTCCACCGTGGCAAACCGTTGAACTTTTTGCGCATTCAGGTCGCCATAAGGCATCGGGTGTCTGACAGCAACCACTTTCAACCCTTTTGCCATAAGTAATTCAATGACCCTTCTTGATGTCTGGCTTTTACCACATCCTGTACGTGTAGCTCCGATTGCGACAACCGGTTTGGTACTTTTGATCATGGTTTTCGCATGACCGAGTAATACAAAATTTGCACCGGCAGCATTTACCATGGCGCCAATATTCATGAGTTTCTGGTATGAAATATCGCTGTAGGAAAATATGCAACTGTCAATTTGTAATTCCCTGATGAGACGCGGAAGATCCTGTTCGGCATAAATTGGGATACCATCAGGATACAAATCTTCACCTGCCAGTTCCTTCGGATATTTTCTGCCATATATGTCAGGAATCTGGGCTGCAGTAAATGCCAAAACATTAAACTCAGGATTGTGCCTGAAATATGTATTGAAATTGTGAAAATCACGCCCTGCGGCACCAATAATGATTATTCTTTTCTTTGTCATAACCCAACAGTTTAAGTTATTTGATTACTAATTAATAAGTTCTAAAATTTCACCCGGCAAATATATATTTTTAAATAACTGCCTATTTAAAAAATTTTGATGTTAAAGAACTTTAATAAGAGGTATATACAATTGTCCAGCCTTATGCCAAAATTTCCGCTGCTTAAACATTTTTCTATCAAAGGCTGTTTGCTTATTTTTGGCATGACTATTGACCGGCAGACATACAATATTGTGACATTCAACGATACAATGCAAACAACTACATGAAAGAAAATATAGAAATCAGAATTGATAATATGCTTTTGCAAAATATAGCAGACGACGATTCCGAGTTTATTCCCATACTATCAGAATCAGAAGAAGAGGCTATCACACAGATAGATGTACCTGACAGCATTCCTATTCTTCCCTTGAGAAATACAGTCCTGTTTCCGGGAGTCCTTATTCCAATTACCGTCGGAAGGGAAAAATCAATCAGGCTGATCAGGGAAGTTTACCGGAAAAATAAAATCATAGGGACTGTTGCCCAGCGCGATTCGAGCATAGAGGAACCTGCCTTTGAGGATCTTAACAGGATTGGAACTGTTGCCCAGATTCTGAAAATACTTGAACTTCCCGATGGTGTTACCTCTGTGATTATCCAGGGAAAGAAACGCTTCGAGATGACTGAACTTCTTACCGATGATCCGTATTTTACTGCCAGGGTGAACATTCTGAATGAGATCAAACCCGTTAAAGACATTAAGGAATTCGATGCGATTATAAGTTCTCTCAAAGACCTTTCATTAAAAATTATTCAGTTATCGAGCAATATTCCTCCCGAGGCAGCTTTTGCTATCCGGAACATTGAAAGCTCTTCGTTCCTGATCAATTTTATCAGTTCCAACAGCGATATCAGTACCCAGGAAAAACAAAAGTTGTTAGAGCTCAATGATTTGAAAGAAAGGGCTATTCTTTTACTTGAATATCTTTCCCGTGAAGTTCAGATGCTGGAACTGAAAAATGATATTCAACATAAGGTTAAAACCGACCTGGATGATCAGCAAAGACAGTACCTTCTGCATCAGCAATTAAAAAAAATCCAGGATGAGTTGGGCACCAATCCTGTTGACCAGGAAATTGAAGAGATGAAGGAAGAGGCCAAGACAAAAAAATGGACAAAACCGGTTCAGGAATCTTTTTTCAGGGAACTGGAAAAGCTTGAAAGGATGCATAATGCTGCACCTGAATATTCCATTCAGTTGAATTATCTGAAAGTGCTGCTCGAATTGCCCTGGAATGAATATACCGATGATAATTTTGACCTGAGAAAGGCAGAGCAGATTCTTGAGGAAGATCATTTCGGACTGGAAAAAGTCAAGGAACGGATTCTTGAACATATTGCGGTTCTAAAACTTAAGGGGGATCTGAAGTCACCCATATTATGCCTTTACGGTCCTCCGGGAGTAGGTAAGACTTCCCTTGGAAAATCAATAGCCAGGGCCATCAACCGCAAATATGCGAGGATGTCGCTGGGCGGACTGCACGATGAGGCAGAGATACGGGGACACCGGAAGACTTATATTGGCGCTATGCCCGGCAGGATTATTCAGACACTGCGAAAAACCAAATCATCAAACCCGGTATTTATTCTCGATGAGATTGATAAAGTCGGAAACGACTTCAGGGGCGACCCTTCTTCCGCTCTGCTCGAAGTATTGGATAATGAACAGAATAGCACCTTCTACGACAACTATATCGAAATGGAATATGACTTGTCGAAGATTATGTTCATTGCAACGGCAAATTCGCTTGAGGGTATTAAACCGGCACTTATCGATCGTATGGAACTTATTGAGGTGAGCGGTTATATTCTTGAAGAAAAAATTGAAATTGCCAAAAGGCATTTAATTTCAAAACAATGGGAGGCTCATGGTATAAAATCAGGAAAACATGTTATTCCTGATGAAGTGATTGCTTATATTATTGAGCATTATACCCGCGAGTCAGGCGTAAGAACATTGGATAAACGTCTTGCCAAGATTGCCAGGGCAATTGCCAGGAAAATTGCTTTTGGTGATAAAGTTCACAAGAAGTTGACTATTACTGACATCACCGGGATTTTAGGCCCTTCGGAATTTACCAGGGATAAATACCAGGGAAATGAGCAGGCAGGAGTAGTTACCGGTCTTGCATGGACGCCCTCGGGCGGTGAGATATTATTCATTGAAACCAGTTTAAGTAAGGGAAAAGAAGGAAAACTCACTCTCACCGGTAACCTGGGCGAGGTAATGAAAGAATCCGCCATTCTGGCACTTGAATACATTAAGGCTCATGCTTACGAACTGGATATACCTGACGAAGTTTTCAGCAAATGGAATGTACATATTCATATCCCTGAAGGTGCAATTCCAAAAGACGGACCATCGGCCGGTGTGGCAATGGTAACTTCAGTTGTTTCTGCATTTACACAAAGAAAGGTAAGAAATTCAGTGGCTATGACCGGCGAGATCACTTTAAGAGGTAAGATATTGCCTGTGGGTGGTATCAAGGAAAAAATACTGGCCGCCAAGAGGGCCTGTATCACTGATATTCTTATTTCTGCCGAAAACAGAAAAGACATAGAACAGATTAAGGAAATTTATCTGAAAGGATTGAAATTCCACTACTTCAGCGAGATAAAGGAATTGTTTGATTATGCACTTCTTAAAGAAAAAGTGAAAAACCCGGTGCCAATCACCTGATCAACCTGTTTCTCACTCAGTTTCATCATGGATCTCCAGGCGGTTGACTGTTTCAACACCTTTTATGTTTTTTAACTTATCAATCAGGTTATCAAGATCTTCGACGCTATACACATATAAATCAATAGTACCTTCAAATGTTCCGCTATGGCTTTCAATATTGATAGCTCTCATGTTTACGTTCAGTTCATCAGAAATGATCCTCGAGATATCATTCACCACTCCTATTCTGTCGAGTCCGTCAATACGTATCTTGGCAAGAAATGACATGATTTTGTGAGTTGTCCATTTAATCCTGACAATTGAATCACCCTGACTTGATTTCAGCCTTGTGGCGATCGGGCAGTTTGATTTATGTATCTGGACGATATTATCTTTTTTCAGGAAGCCGGTAATATCGTCACCCGGGATAGGTTTACAGCATTTTGCAAGTTCAAAACCCCCTTCGTCATCA
>JAPLDU010000045.1 GCA_026391255.1 Bacteroidia bacterium
AAGATCAGGGGAGAATTGTCGGAAGGAATGATCTGTGCTGAAGATGAGATAGGAACGGGTACTTCACACGAAGGGATCATTGTTTTGGAAAAACATGCAAAAACCGGTACTCCGGCTAAGGAATATTTCAATGTTGAGACAGATACCGTTTTTGAAATAGGTCTGACACCCAACAGGATTGATGCTGCCTCCCATTTTGGTGTTGCACGCGACCTGGCAGCATCTCTTGGCCAGAACCAGAAAACAAAATTGAAAAAACCAGCTGTAGATGATTTTAAGATAGATAACGACAGCTATCATATTGATGTGGACATATACAACAAAGAAGCCTGCAAAAGGTATTCAGGAATAACCATTTCAGGTATACATATCAAAGAATCACCTGCCTGGCTGAAAAACAGATTATTGTCCATTGACTTAAAACCTATCAATAATATTGTGGATGTCACCAATTTTGTACTTCATGAAATTGGACAACCCCTGCATGCTTTTGATGCTGACCGTATTACCGGTAAAAAAGTGATCATAAAAACTTTGGCCGATGGCACCAGGTTCAGGACTCTTGACGATGTTGAACGCAGCCTGACTGCGAGCGACCTGATGATATGCAACGCTGCCGAAGGTATGTGTATTGCCGGTGTTTTCGGAGGTACTGATTCAGGCATTAAAGATTCAACAGTAAATGTATTTCTTGAAAGCGCCTGCTTTAATCCGCGTTATATCAGGACTACGTCAAGACATCACCAGCTATTCACTGATTCATCATTCCGTTTTGAACGCGGGTCGGATCCGAACATTACCATTTATGCCCTGAAAAGAGCTGCAATGATGATAAAGCAACTTGCCGGCGGTCTTATCAGTTCAGAAATAGTTGATGTATATCCTGAACCTGTCACTTTATTCCCTGTAGAATTGAATTTCTCCCAGCTTGACAGGCTCACAGGTAATGTGATTGACCGTGACCTGGTAAGGAATATCCTTTCAATGCTTGATATACGTATCGCTTATGAAAAGGACGGCAAGCTGAATCTTCAGGTACCAACTTACCGGACCGATGTTCTGCGTGAGGCAGATGTAATTGAGGAAATACTCAGGATTTACGGATTCAATTTTATTTATACCAATAATCAGATCAGTATGCCTGCCGTTCATTCTGCACGGCCTGATGAGCATAAGGTGAAGAGCATGATTGCAAATATGCTGGTAGCAGATGGCTATTTCGAAATCATGTCAAATTCCATCACAAATGCAATATATTATACGTCAGGCTTATCAATCCGTTAAGTTCCGACCTTAGTGTCATGAGGCAAAGCCTGTTGTTTGGGGGATTAGAAGCAATTGTTCATAATAGCAACCGCAAATCCTCTGACCTGCTCCTGTTTGAAACTGGTAACTGTTATTTTCATTATCCAGAGATTAAAAATAAAGAACCTCTGGATAATTATCATGAAGAGCAGCACCTGTCGCTGTTTCTGACCGGTAATAAGAATGAAGTCAATTGGATGACAGAACAGGAAACTGTAAATTTCTACCATATCAAATCAACCGTTGAAAAAATCCTTTTGCGGCTGGGCATTAATCCGGATCAGGCAGATGTTAATGATGTGAAAAATGAGATATTCAGTTATGGACTTAATTATAAATTCAATAATGAATCTGTAGTTGATTTTGGTGCCATAAGTAAAAAAATCAAAAAAATATTTGATCTGGACGCTGAAATATTCTACGCTGATTTTCAATGGAAACCCTTGTTTTCATTGGCCAAATCAGGGAAAGTCAGTTATGTGAACCTGCCCCGGTTCCCTGAAGTCAGGCGTGACCTTGCTTTATTGATTGACAAAAATATTAGCTTTGGACAGATAAAAAAATCAGCCTTTAAAACAGAAAAGAAACTGCTGACAAGGATCAGCATCTTTGATATTTACGAAGGTGAAAAACTGGGAGAAAACAAAAAATCATATGCCATTACATTTTTCCTTCAGGATAATGAAAAAACAATGACAGATTTCCTGATTGACAACATCATGAATAACCTGATCAAGGCATTTGAAAAAGAACTGGGCGCTACAATCAGGTGAATTTATGAATAAACATTCGAACAGTCGAACATACGAACAATCGAACATACGAACAAGTGAAATAATTAGTTTAATCACATTATCACATTATCACATTATCACATTATCACATTAACACATTATCACATTATCACATTATTGTAATCATATGAAATATCTGAAATTTATCATCCTGATTTTTATATTTGGATGTAACGGAGATATATATTTCAGTGAACCACAGCCGTCATTTGCCAGTAACCTTAAAGAATTTCCAAAATCAATCACAGGGTTTTATTTCTCAGTAAATGATTCCGGTTATTTACAAATCACAACAAAACATATAATTGAATATACACCTGTTAAAATAAATGAGGATTCTGTTAAAAGTGATACCATTGAGAAATCCAGACATAATAAGTATGTATTACAAATGATTGATGGGAAAAAAATTATCTGTGCGGTTGATACTGAACTCCATCTCGATACTGATGTAATTGCCCGAAAGTCTGGTAAAACCATATATATCAATTCAGGATTTCATCATTACTTATGGCAGGTATATCGGTTAAAGATACTAAGCATAGACAGTATTGAAACAGGGACAATTGATCCGAAAAAAGAACTGAAAGATTTTAAATCTATCACCTCTGTAAAAATGATCACAGGTCAGAATCTGAAGGAAATTCTGGCAAATGATTCGTCCGATAAATATAGGTTGATTTCAGTAAATGATTCATTGTTAAGCAATAATGATACAATTTTTATACTTAAACCTACCAAACGAGAATTCAGGAAGATCAACAAGGGAAAGTTTTTCACCAATAAAGAAAAATTCATTAAAGTTCTCCCTCCGGGAAAAATTTTGAAGCTTAAATAATAGCAGTGCATTCCGGCTGAAAAATATTACATTAATCTTGTTTAATCCACTAAATTTCATTCGATTGTATTCGTAAATCGTACTTCGTAATTCTTAAATTAATATAATGCCCGGAAATCTGAAAGACAATATCAGGCTTGGATTCATTGGTGGCTGTATCAACTTCCCTAAGGGTATTGACACGAATTTTTCATATCACAGATTATTAAAACAATCCTGTCAGGAAGCTGAAATTCATCTGGCAAAGTACGAAGCTTATTCTCAACTTATTCAATCATCAAAACAATTCATTGAAAAAAATAACCTGGATATTTTTTTTGTATTTGTCAGGCATTTCCCATATATGGTTCTGAATAAGCCTCTGATCAGAAAAGTAAATCAAAATTTAAAATCTGAACACTGCCTGCATCCTGCCCTGATAAACAGAAAACTGAAAAATTGGCCGGTCAGATTAGATAAATTTATCGGATTAAACGGTGATCAGCCCGTCCCGCACAGAAAAAGATTTGGTCTGAGAGATATCAATTCCATGATTGGAAAAATCCTGGGTTTACATCAATGGGCAATCCGGTACGTTTCTGGCTTGCTGACAGAGTTGAAAGTTATCTGCAACGAACTTCATTGCAAACTGGTTGTGATTGGTCCGGTAAAAAACCCGGAAACCTATATGGGGAATATTATAAGTACTAACCTGAACAATAAGTTGGTAAAATTCACAAATTTACATCACATTAATTTTATTGATATTAACATTTTAAAGGATAGTAAGAGAAATAATATTTTTCAGGAAGATAAAATCCATTTAAATCAATACGGACACAATCTACTTTATGAAAAGATTAAAGACCACCTTATCGCTTATTGGAATAAAGAATGATTTATAATTATTCAGGTCGTTCAGACTAAAGACTGATAGTATTTTATTTCTGAAATCTTGACGCTTTTTGGCAAAAAATTCCAAAAAATAAATCACAAAAAACAAATAATAAACAATATTATAATTTCAAATACGAAACAAACTACTTTGAATTTGTCATTTTGTTTATTGATATTTATTTGTTATTTGTATTTTGAGATTTGTGATTTCTTATGGGTTCTGGCTTGTTCAGGAAATGTAAATAGGCTGATGTCGGCGATCAGATAATGCCGGCCCCTTGTCTTATTATTTCTATTTCGCCGGATGTGCAGTCAACGATAGTAGAAGCGATGTTGGTTCCATATCCGCCGTCAATCACCAGATCAACAATATCTTCATATTTCTCGTGTATGAGTTCCGGATCTGTAATGTATTCTATCACCTCGTCGTTGTCATGGACAGAGGTTGACATGATCGGGTTCCCGAGTTCACGTACGATTGCCCTGGCAATTTCATTATCCGGAATACGTATTCCGACAGTTTTTTTATTACTTTGAAACAGCCTTGGAACCTTGTTATTTGCTTTCAGAATATAGGTAAACGGACCGGGAAGTGTTCTTCTCATCAGTTTGTATACATCATTATTTACAGGACTGGTAAAGTCGGATAAATGGCTCAGGTCGTAACAGATAAAAGAAAAATTTGCTTTTTCAGGCTTCACTCCTTTTATCCGTGCCACTCTTTCCACAGCTTTCTGATTATTTATATCACAACCAATCCCATACACAGTGTCAGTGGGATATATAATAACACCGCCTCTGCGCAATATATCCACCACCTTTTCAATGTCTTTTGCATTGGGGTTTTCAGGATAGATTCTGATCAGCATAAGTCAGTCGTTATTCGTAAGTACCAGTGATGAGTGATGAGTGATGAGTTATGAGTTATGAGTTATGAGTTATGAGTTATGAGTTATGAGTTATGAGTTATGAGTTATGAGTTATGAGTTATGAGTTATGAGTTATGAATATTGACTAGCTTCATTTCGTTCGCCTCGTCGCTTTGTCCCTTCGTCTCTCAGTCACTTCGTCATCATTCCACTTATGCCTGCTGCCTGATTACTGGCAGGATTTTTTGTAGTCAGACATGAATTTTTCGATACCTGAATCGGTAAGCGGATGGTTGAGCAGACCGAGTATTGGAGCTAATGGAGAAGTGATGACATCGGCCCCTGCTTCAACGCATTGCAAAATATGCATGGTGTGACGTATTGAAGCAGCAAGTACCAGGGTTTCATAACCATAATAATTGTACATATCAGAAATTTTGGCAATCAGTTCAATACCATCAGATGCAATATCATCTAACCTGCCGATAAAAGAGGAAACATAGGTAGCTCCTGCCTTGGCAGCAAGTAAGGCCTGACCGGGTGAGAATACCAGTGTGCAGTTGGTTTTAATGCCTTTTCCCGATAGGTATTTTATAGCTTTAATCCCGTCTTTTGTACAGGGGACTTTTACCACAATTTGTGGATGCAACGCTGAAAGCTTCTCCCCTTCCCTGATCATTCCGTCAAAATTCAATGATATCACCTCGGCGCTTACATCTCCTTGAACGATTTCACATATCTTTTTATAATGATCCAGAATGTTCTGTTCACCTCTGATGCCTTCTTTTGCCATTAAAGACGGATTGGTGGTCACACCATCAAGAATGCCAAGATCCTGTGCTTCCTTTATCTGGTCAATATTGGCTGTGTCAATGAAGAATTTCATGATTGCTGATTATTAAAAACAGGCAAAAATAATCATTTGGATTGAGATAATTTCAATGTCTATCTGGCAAAATAAAAAGGGTAAGCACATTACATCGCACCGCTCAACCGCTTGCCCTTGCTTCCTTCCAGACCTGGGGGAGTTCGGCGGGAGCTGGTCGTATAAGGCTTACCCCCTGCAAAAATACTAAAAAACTGATTCTTCCAAAGTAAATTTCTGGCAAACACAAATTATATTAGACCGAAATTAATTTATTACATGATAATTTGTTTAACACACTAAATATCATTATATTGCATTCTGAATTCGTAATTCATAATTCTAAAATTAATATTAATGGCATTTGAAAAAAATTATCTTTGTCGTTAAAATTTATTTATATGGAAAACGAAAAAACCCCTGTATGGAAAAGCGCTATGAATTACGGCGCAATCATTGGTGTTGTGTTTGTTATTTACACTCTTGTTATTTATCTGTTCAATATTTATCCAACAAGCTTTTTATCCGGCGGCCTCATGACCCTGGTTAATATTGTCCTGTTGGTGTTGGGTCTGGTATATTCCACCAAACATTACCGCACGCATATGCTTGGCGGTAAAATTAGTTATGCACAATCCCTTCTTTTCGGCACTCTCATCTGTCTTTTCTCATCTATCATTACCGGTTTTTTCAGTTACCTGCTGAATGCCGTGATTGATCCTGAGTACCAGGTGAGAATGGCGAAAGCAATACAGGATTCCATGGTCGAATATATGACAAACATGGGGGTTTCGGATAGCCAGATTCAGGATGCCATTGACAAAATGAACGGAAAGATGCCATCAGCATTATCTTCCGGTTTTAACATGGTTCTCTGGGGAACCATTGGCGGGTTCATAGTCAGCCTGATCACTTCTGCATTCTTAAAAAAAGAAGGCGATCCCTTTGCTGATCTTGACCAGGCAGAAAATATTTAATTTTAAATCAATCAGACAGGCATATTATTGGAGTTACGAGTTACGAATTACGAATTACGAATTATGACTTATGACTTATGACTTATGACTTATGACTTTTAATTCATATTACTTTTAATTATCAATCATAACTGAAAAACATGGATTTATCCATCATCATTCCTTTATACAACGAAGTAGAATCTCTCAATGAGCTGTATCAATGGATAGTCAAATCATTGCAAGATCAATCGTACCAGTATGAAATGATTTTTGTTGATGATGGAAGTTCAGACGGATCATGGGATGAAGTAAGTAAGTTAAGTAACTCTGATCCACGTGTCAGTGGGATTAAATTCCGCAGAAATTATGGCAAATCGGCGGCACTTTTCTGTGGATTCGAGGCAGCTTCCGGAAATGTGGTCATCACCATGGATGCTGACCTGCAGGACAGTCCGGAGGAAATTCCTTCGCTTTACAAAATGATTACTGAAGAAAAATACGATATGGTCGCCGGTTGGAAGAAGATAAGGCATGACCCCTTTTCCAAAACCTTTCCGAGCAAATTGTGGAATTATACAGCCCGTAAGGTTTCCGGCCTCAAACTGCATGATTTTAACTGCGGACTGAAAGCTTACAGGCTTGATGTTGTTAAAAGTATTGAAGTATATGGTGAAATGCACCGGTATATTCCTATCATTGCAAGCAGAGCCGGCTTCCGGAAAATCGGAGAGAAAATAGTAGTTCACCAGGAAAGGAAATATGGCAAGTCAAAATTCGGAGTCGAACGTATCATCAAAGGGTTTCTCGATCTTTTATCGCTCAACTTCATTTCAAAATTCAGTAAAAGGCCCATGCATCTTTTCGGAACCCTTGGAATAATCATGTTCCTGTCAGGTGGTATTGTGTCTGCCTGGATCATTGCAAAAAAAATATACCAGTTGTACCATCACTTACCTATCAGGGAAGTGACCGAACAACCCCTCTTTTATCTTGCACTGGTAGCGGTAATTCTGGGAGTACAGCTTTTTGTTGCCGGTTTCCTGGGAGAACTGATCTCCCGTAATTCAACCGAAAGAAATAAATATCACGTTCAAAGCCGACTGAATATCTCCGGTAAATGATCAGCTTATCCATTGTTGTCCCTGTATTTAACAGGCCTGAGGAAGTCAGGGAATTACTCGAAAGTCTTTCACTTCAGAAAATGAAAGATTTTGAAGTTATTATCGTGGAGGACGGATCGACCGACAGTTCCGAACAAATAAGCAAATCTTTCAGTAAGAAATTACATCTGAAATATTTTTACAAGAGTAATTCAGGCCCCGGCATGTCAAGAAATTATGGGGCTGAAAGATCAGGTGGTGATTACATTATTTTCTTTGATTCAGACTGTATCATCCCTGAGGATTATACCCAAACTGTGACGAATGTATTAAATCAGAATTACACAGATGCCTACGGCGGGCCCGACAAGGCTCATCCTTCCTTTTCAAATATCCAGAAAGCCATAAATTATTCCATGGTATCGTTTTTAACTACCGGTGGAATCAGGGGTGGTAAGAAATCATTGGATAAGTTTTTTCCGCGTAGTTTCAACATGGGCATTTCCCGCCGTGTGTTTGAAACAACCGGAGGTTTTTCTTCTATGCGGTTCGGTGAAGATATTGATTTCAGCCTGCGTATCCTGCAGGCCGGATTTCAGACTGCTCTTATCCCGGAAGCCTTTGTTTACCATAAAAGAAGATCGGATTTCAGATCATTTTTCAAACAGGTATTCAATTCAGGTGTGGCAAGAATAAACCTGTTCAGGCGTCACCCCGGATCATTAAAGATAGTACATGTTTTTCCTTCATTATTCATTGCCGGCACTTTACTGCTGGTCATTATTTCTTTTATTGCAGGAGCTGTCTTCCTGTTACCGGTATTTCTGTATTGCCTGCTGTTGTTTATTGATTCATGGTTCAGAAACAGGAATTTTACTGTGGCCGCATTATCAGTAATCGCCGGGATTGAACAGGTATTTGCTTACGGACTGGGGTTTATTTTAGCTGCCTGGAAACGACTGGTTCTGAAACAGGGTGAGTTTCATGCTTACCGGAAGAACTTTTATAAATAAGCAGAAATGAAATTATCCGTAATCATCTGCACATACAACCGGGCTATATTCCTTCCGGATGCACTCGAAAGTATTGCATCTCAAGACATTGAACAATCTCAGTTTGAACTTATCCTTATAGATAACAATTCAACAGATAACACCAGGGAAGTATGCCAGGTTTTCGAGACTAACCATCCTGGTCTTATTTTCAAGTATTTTAAAGAAACAAAACAAGGACTGTCGTTTGCCAGAAACAGGGGAATAGCCGAATCAAAAGGCGACCTGATTGCATTTATCGATGATGATGCCGTGGCAGAAACAAGTTATGTCCGTAATATTATCAAGGCATTTGCTCTTCATCCGGAATGTGATGCCGTTGGCGGGAAAGTGCTTCCTGTTTACCCGGGTAATGCTGAACCTCCGTGGATGTCAAAATATATTGAAGGAGTGGTTTCAAAAGTTGACTATGGAAATGAAGCATCAGAATTTTTCAGGAAAAAATACCCGGTTGGCTGTAATATGATCTTCCGTAAAGAAATATTTGCCGAACTGGGTGGATTTAATGAGGATCTGAAGTTCCGGAGCGATGATAAATTTATTTTTCTGAAACTCAGGGAACACAGGAAAAGGATACTGTACTCGCCTGATATTGTTGTTCATCATGTGATTGATGCATCACGGCTGACTTTTGAATTCATCAGGAAACTTTGCCACCAGATTGGCGGAACTGAGCGTATCAGGCTAAAAGACAGCATTCCGGGACTTTTCTCCAAATTATGTGAATATGTCTGGAAAATGCTGGCCGCATTTGTTCTTGCTCTCATTTTTATTATGAAAGGTCAAAAGGGAAAAGCCAGCTATATCCTGTTAGTCAGGTGGTTTATTCTCACCGGTTTCTTCAGAAGTGTCCGCTACATCAGGCAGAAATACTGATTCCTGTCCGGCCAGTTGCCCATAATCAATGGTAAAAATTAGGTTGTCACTGTGAATATCATGGAGTATCTCATGTAACCTGGCAGGATTGGTATCAGTGATAAATATCTGTCCGAAATTATTCTCTGCCACTAATTTTACAATTTGCTTCACCCGTGAACGGTCTAATTTATCGAAAATATCATCTAATAAAAGAATAGGTTTGAACCCGTTCACTTCACTGATAAAATTAAACTGGGCCAGCTTAAGCGCTACCAGGAAAGTCTTCTGCTGACCTTGTGAGCCGGTTAGTTTGATGGGATGTCCTTTTATCCTGAAGTCAAGATCATCTTTGTGTATGCCCTGGGATGTATATTGCAGGGCAAGATCCCTTGACAATGAATTATCGAGCAGTGTTCTGAAATCATTCCCGACAAGTTGCGAATTATAATTGATCTGAACATCTTCCAGTCCTGATGAAATCAGTTGATAAAAATCTCTGAAAACAGGAAGAAATCGTTCACTAAACCTCATTCTTTTTTCCTTGATGGGCTCACCAAACATGACAAGTTGTTCATTCCAGAGATCAATGGCATCTTTATCATTATTGCCAGTTGATGTCATTTGTTTAAGCAGGATATTCCTCTGTTGCAGGGCACGGTTATACCTGATCAGATCCTCGAGGTACTTTTTGTCATACTGGGAAATAACATTGTTGATGAATTTGCGTCTTTCCTCGCTTCCTTCGGATATTAGAGCGATATCGGCAGGTGAAATCATAACCAGCGGAATAAAACCGATATGATCGGATAGTTTGTCATATTCCACCTTGTTTCGCCTGAATTGCTTATGCTGATTCCTGCGTATACCACAGTAAATATTCTCAGTGGCTCCATCCCGGTCAAACCCGCCCTGGATCAGGAAAAAATTTTCTTCGTGATGAATGTTATGACTGTCAACCGGATCAAAATAACTCTTACAAAACGACAGATAATAAATAGCATCGAGCAAATTTGTCTTCCCCACCCCATTGTAACCGACAAAGCAATTGATCTTTGGGGAAAATTCAAGTTGTATATTCCTGTAATTTTTAAAATTAATCAGCGATAAGTTCCGGAGATGCATGTTATAAATCTTTGAAACGGCAAATGTAAATCAATTGCTTTTGAAAATTATCAGTTCATAAAGCTTGTAAAGTTCGTAAAGTTCATAAAATTCATAAAGTTTGTAAAGTTCATAAAGTTCATAAAGTTATAACCATCGCCTACTCGCTTAGTTCGCCTGGTCGCTTAGTCCCTCAGTCTCTTAGTCTCTCAGTCTCTTGTTCTCCTATTGCCTAGTGCCTGTTGCCTGTTTCAAAAAATATATTCATTGAAATTTTGATTTCTTGGACAAATTTTTTAATTTTGCGCAAATTTTGTAAAAATATCTGATGTCAAAGAGTAAAAAAGAAACCAAAGACGAAGGGTTAGAACTGGTTGAAGGTGCGCTTTCCAAAGGGGAAAGATTTATTGAAGAAAACCAGAAAACCATTACGATTGTAATTGTCGCGATAGTAGCCGTTGTTGCTATTTACCTGGCTTTTAATCGTTTTTATGTAAAACCGAAAGAAGACGAAGCCCGTAAACAGATGTTTGTTGCAGAACAATATTTTGAACGGGACTCCTTTAAACTTGCCATAAACGGTGATGGAAACTACCTTGGTTTCCAGGATATCATCAAGGAATATGGAATAACTAAATCAGCCAACCTGGCTCATTATTATTTAGGAATTTCTTATCTCAAGATGGGTAAATATGATAATGCCATTGAGCAATTGAAGAAATTTAGCGGCGATAAAAAAATGCTGGGACCGGAAGCAAAAGGTGCCATCGGTGATGCATTGATGGAATTGAACAAGACTGATGAAGCTATTGACTATTACCTGAAAGCAGCAGTGGAAGATAATGAATTTCTGGCTCCTTATTATTTAATGAAAGCAGGATTAGCTTATGAAGAAAAAGGAGAATTTAAAAAAGCCCTTGGTCTCTATGACAAAATAAATACCGATTATAAAAAATCAAATGAAGGTAGATATATTGATAAGTATATCCAGAGGGCAAAACTTAAGATCAAATAAGTTCATAAAGTTTATAAAGTCTTCATTTTTAAGTGGTCGGACATAACTCATTCCGCCTTAGGCGGATCATAACTCATAACTCAAAGTTATTAATCGTTGCTTATGTCTTCTAAAAAGAAGAATCTTTCAGAGTACGATTTGGAAAATGTTCCGGGTGCCGAAAATATGAAGATGGGCATTGTGGTATCGGAATGGCATCCTGAAGTAACCGGCGCCCTGCTTGAAGGTGCTGTTTCCACCCTGAAAAAACATGGTTGCAGTGATGATAATATTATCATCCGTTGGGTACCGGGAAGTTTTGAACTTACCCTCGCTGCAAAATTCTTTGCCGATCATACATTTGTTGATGCCGTGATAGTACTGTGCTGTGTAATACAGGGTGAGACCAGGCATTTTAATTATATATGCCAGAGTATTATCCAGGGAATTACCCAACTGAACCTGAAATATGGCATGCCTTTTACTTTCGGGGTGCTTACTACTGACACACTGCAACAGGCAATCGACCGGTCAGGTGGAAAATATGGTAATAAGGGCATTGAGACCGCCATTGCCGCCATCAAAATGGTGGCCCTGCAAAACAGTTTCTGATAAATCTTCTACTTGCTGTTTAAATCGCCATTAAATAAAGCCTTGAAGAATTGCGCCCAGGCAATGGGATTGAATATATTGTAGGTTGGAATCTGACCCCACGAATACATCTGGTTGTATCTTTGCTGCATAGTATATTTGTAGTTCAAATCTGCATCAACAGGATACTCACCTTTATTATAACCGGATATGATCATTTTCTGTAAGGATTCCAGGTTTTTATTTGCTCTTGTCATATCATCATCCGGAGGATTGTAAGCGGCCACATCGGCGACAAATGTCTGGTAACTGATCCAGGAATACACAGTAGCTTCCTTAAGCAGAATAGTATCCCTTATCATCCTGATATCCTGCCATAAAAACTGGTTCTCGTTGCCGGAAGGAATAACAAAGCGCTTCCGTTTATAACCAATACACGAAAAAACAAGGGTATCGCTTTCACGGGCAACAATGGAATAAAATCCGGATTTATCACTCACTGTACCACGGCGGGAATTTTTAACAATTATGTGGATATATGAGAGATATTCTGTACTGTCGTTACTAATCAAACCATATACCTGTATCACTTTACGTTCCTGGGCATGACATGAAATGACCGGGAATAAAGAAACCAAAATTATAACGGCCAGGTAGACTTTCCTAATCACAATGAATAAACGGATAAAGAGTGCAAATAGTGCTGACGTATGACAATGGCAAACAGATACAGGAATGTTTAATTCAGACCAGGTATTTTTTTTTTGTAGTGATCTCAGTCTGGGATAGCTTTAGCAAAGTGATTACCTTGTCAGCATTGAAATTCAGAACATTAATGTTTTTTGCATCCCGGTAAGTACTAATCGCCTGATTGTAAAATTCCCTTTCACTAACCGACATCTTAAATTTTTTGAATAAATCATAGCCATGATCAGCAACAAAACTGCTTCTGCACAGGTTTCCGATGTCTTTTATTTCCATTTCCTGAAGTACCTGATTGGAAGCCTCTTTTGAAATCAGATCGGTCAATCTGTACGCCTGTGCCAACAACTGTATTTTCTTTAGCAACATTTCCAGTTCTTTCATTCCAAAAAAAGTAACTGAACCTTTTACTTTGTGTGCAATTTCTGCCAGCTTCATCCATTCCTTTGACACAAGGTATTTTTGTAAAAGACTTATGAATTCATCTACCTGGTTAATATAAATATCTATAATCAAATGTATCAATTCATTATCCAGACCAAGGCTCCTGGTAAAATCAAGATCAATGATTTCATTATCTCTTTTCATAATAAAAGTCTTAAACCTTCTGTCATTTGCAGAATAAAAAATCTGTTCCTCAGCAGAATAATAATTAACCGATTAATAATGCTGATTTAATTTTGTCTTTTCACAGGTCAATATTTCCAGAATAATAAGCAGTCAAACTTACTTAATTTATTTGACAAATATGACGAGTAACATATTACATCAACAGACCAGGATAGCATTTATAGCTATATTTGTCAGATTCAAACGAATTAATTTTCAAAATAATGAAAAATACCTCTTTTTACAATTTTCATATTGAAGCAGGTGCCAGGATGGCGCCATTTGCCGGTTATTATATGCCCATAGAGTACACCGGTGTGAATGATGAACATATTGCTGTAAGAAATGCACTTGGTGTTTTTGATGTTTCCCATATGGGTGAGATATGGGTAAAAGGGCCAAAAGCATTTGATTTTGTACAATACATGACATCAAATGATGTTTCAGCATTATGGGATGGTAAAGTACAGTATTCATGTTTTCCGAACGGAAAGGGAGGAATTGTGGATGATCTTTTAGTGTACCGTTTCAGCGCTGATGTTTATTTACTGGTAGTAAATGCTGCCAACATTGACAAGGATTGGGAATGGTTATGCCTGAACGCTGAAAAGAAAGGACTTGTCATTGGAAAAGAACTTTATAATGCATCTGATGAAATATCGCAGCTTGCAATTCAAGGTCCCCTGGCATTGCAGGCAATGCTAAAACTTACAGATACTCCTATCCTGGATATGGAATATTACACTTTCAAAAAAATCGATTTTGCCGGAATCAAACAACTGATTTTTTCTACCACCGGTTATACTGGTGCAGGTGGTTGTGAGATTTATGTGGCAAATGAAGACGGTCCAAAATTATGGAAAGCGGTTTTTGAAGCCGGGAAAGAATTTGGCATTAAACCTATTGGCCTGGCTGCCCGTGATACCCTGAGACTTGAAATGGGATTCTGCCTTTATGGTAACGATATTGATGATACAACATCACCGATTGAAGCCGGATTAGGATGGATCACAAAATTCACTGATCAAAAGAACTTTATTGATAAAGAATTATTACTGAAACAAAAAAATGAAGGCGTCGTTCAAAAACTGATCGGTTTTGAAATGATCGAACGTGGTATTCCACGTCACCACTACGAAATCGTCAATGAGAAGGACGAAATTATCGGACATGTAACATCCGGTACTATGTCTCCCATGCTGCAAAAGGGAATCGGAATGGGTTATGTCCAGACTGCTTACGCAAAAACCGGTACTGAAATATTTATTAAAATAAGGAATAAGAACCTGAAGGCCAAAGTAGTAAAATTCCCATTCTACAAAAAGCAGTAAAGGCATTAGGCACTAGGCACTAGTGACAAGACAATTTGAAAATGAGACAATTTGAAAATTTGAAAATGCTTTAAATTCAGGTTATTAATTTTGTTCAATGTTTAGTTTATGTTTCAATATTAAGTTGTCACTACACTAACAACAAATCTTTAGAAATATATCGTTCTGATAATAGTTAGTAAAATATTATGTTCATCAAGTTATACAAAGTGCCTAGGTGCTTAAGACATCAAACTTACCAACATGTTGTCGCTAATCTAATTCCAGTGAAACGGTTTAATTTTCAAATTTGCACATTTTCAAATTTTCAAATTAATTTAGTGCTTTATGATCTTTACGTTTGTATAGTAGAAACTGATAATGTCAACATAACTTTTCCCTTTTTCTGCCATTACCATGGCACCTTCCTGGCACAATCCGGCGCCATGACCATACCCCCTCCCTTTAAAGACCAAAGTGCTGTCAGTATTCGTAATGGAAAAAAAAGTCGATCTGAGTTCCCAGTCGTTCCTGATTTTTTTAAGTGGAACTGAATCGTTGCCAATGGAATAGTACTGCTTTCTCCTTGGCTGGTTAAAGCATAGCTGGCAGGGCTTCAGAGTTTCGGTATTCCTGAAACCATTATCCCTGAGATAACTAATCCATTTTCTAACTGTGATTGTTTTATCCCAGACAGCATGCGGTGATTTTAAGCAAAAACTATCACAAACTGATACCAGGTATGGTTTTGGCAAAGACCATACATCTTCGGAATTAACTGTGTAACCACCGCAATTGGAATGAAAAGCAGCGGTGACCAGTTTATTATCCTGATCAACAATGACAAGACCTGAAGTGATCTTTGTAGCTTCTTTTATTTCAGGCCTGAAAAAGCTCATCCCCAGGTAAACCTGGCAATGTATTCCATCGCACAACTGAAACCCTTCGTTTAAGTGACGGTCGAAATGTGCAAGCGCATAAGTTCTGCATATGATTGCCTGGGTTTTGTAGTATTCCATGGCTGATTTTTCTCCTCCCTCCGATTCCACAACACCAGCAATGTATTCATCAATATCTGCCACATTAACAATCAGCAATTTATTTCCAAGTAAACTAATTTTAAACTCTCCTTTGTACCTTCTTGGTTCGAGAGACGGAAATACTGGTTTGATTTTCATGCAACCGGTAGAATCAGTTTCCCTGAAATCCAAACGATCAAAATTTCCTTTCGGGATTGAATTTACTGAAACTGAAATTCTTCCGGACTTATCACTGACAGTTACAAGATCGTTTTTTTTGATGGATATACTTTTATCATTTCCGGTAAATAATTTATATTCTCCTGAATAAATGGAAAATATTGCAGATTTTAGGTTGGAATCATTGAAAAGGCTGATGCTGACTTTCTGGGCATAAACAGAAATTGAATGATAAATAAATAAGAATATTATAATATATCTCACTTTCAGGTTCTTAATGAATTCACAATTTTTTCTGCAATTCTATGGGAAGCACCCGGTCCGCCTAACATGGTATATAATATTGAATAGTCATGTAAAATTTTGAGACGATAATCGCTGTCATTCAGTATTTTATCTAATTCCACCCTGATATTTTCATAGGTCATATCATTCTGGAACAATTCTTTCACCACTTCTTTTTCCATGATAAGGTTAACCAAGGACATGAACCTGATATGGATTAAAAACCTGGCGATAAATAAACTGAGACGACCTATCCGGTAACAGACTATTTCAGGTGTTCCGAGCAAGGCTGTTTCAAGAGTGGCCGTACCCGAAGTGACCAATGCAGCCGATGAAAATTCAAGTAGCGGGTATGTTTGATTGAATATGATTTTCACCCCGGAACCGGCAATATATTTATTATACAGGTTTTGGTCAATTGAAGTCAACCCAGTTGATCTCCTGTTGCCTGCTGCCAGGTAATATCACAATCATTGGTTTATCAGGCAGATGATTGTTTTGAAGAAACTCTGCTTTTGATCCTTTATGTTCATGGTAGAATTTCATGGCATCAAGAAGAGGATGACCTTCAAATTCAGCCTCATAGCCATGTTTTTTGTAAAATACCTTTTCGAAAGGCAATATAACAAACAGTTTATCGGTGTATTTCCTGATGATATCGATCCTTGATTTATGCCAGGCCCAGACTGTCGGTGAAATATAATAATACACCCTGATGCCGGCTTTTTTAGCCAGTTTAGCTATTCTCAGGTTAAATCCGGGATAGTCAATGAGTATGAGCACATTTGGGTCAAAGGATTTAATATCATCAATGCAATAACGGATATTCCTGAAGATTGACCTGAGATTCCGGGCAACTGCAAAAAAGCCCATGAAAGCATGATCCCTGTAATGTTTTATTAAGCTTCCACCCTGAGCAAGCATCAGGTCACCACCCCAGAACCGGAATTCAGCCTGAGAATCCAGGTTCTTTAATTCCTTCATCAGATTGGAACCATGAAGATCGCCCGATGCTTCACCGGCAACAAGGTAATATTTCATTCTCAGAGATCATTAGCAGGTAAAAACAGCTACAGCCTGCTTTTAACCAGCATTATAACAATTACTGCAGTGTAAAGAAATGTTGTAATAAGCACACCTCTTGCTGAATAGAGATAATTTCTCCAGATAAATAAAAAAAATGCCAAAATATTCCCGGCCACACTGAGACTCATCAGTTGTGTGTACTTATTTACCTTAATGGTTATTTTAATAAATTCAGCAAATGATAAAGTTTTAAAATTGAACTTATAATAAATATAGCAGGTGAGTAAAGGGAAAAGAACACCTACCACTAGTCCAACCCAGACATAATCAAACTTTGACCTCATATTCAAACATTTTAATGGAATTAATGGCATGATGTGCCGTAAAGTCTATTTCAACGGGCACTATTGAAATATAATTGTGACGCATTGCCCAGTCATCCGTATCAACAGCATCGGGTTCAAAATTGTAAAAATCTCCGGCAAGAATAAAATATATACCATGTTCATCTTCACTAAAATCAAATTTTTCGACCCATTTCGATGAGGCCTGCCGGCATATTTTTATCCCTTTCACTTCATGAGCCTGAATAAGCGGGAAATTTACATTCAGGCAAACACCGTGAGGTAAGCCATTGGAAATAAGTTTATCAATAATTTTTTTGGTGAAATCGGAAACCATGGTAAAATCAGCATCCGGATGATGATCATCCAGAGAAAACCCGGCCGAAGGAATCCCGTGAATGCAGCCTTCCATCACAGCTCCCATTGTGCCGGAATACGCAATGCTGATGGCAGCATTTGTTCCATGATTGATACCTGCCAGTATAAAATCAGGAACTTGATCGTTCAACTCATTCAGTGCAAATTTCACGCAATCTACCGAGGTTCCTGAACATTGATAAATGATGAGCCCGGTCTCTTCTTTTATTTTACTGAAATAAACAGGTGTATTTACGGTGACAGTATGTGAGGTTGCAGACCTGCCCCGGTCGGGAGCAACAACAAGTACATCACCAAACCGACGGGCAATCTGTATAAGTTGATCAATACCTTTTGCGTTGATACCATCGTCGTTGGTAACCAGGATTAATGGTTTATTATCTTTAATCAAAGTATATGAGATATGAGTTATAAGTTATAAGTTA
The DNA here is from genome assembly GCA_026391255.1 of Bacteroidia bacterium. Classification (GTDB taxonomy): domain Bacteria; phylum Bacteroidota; class Bacteroidia; order Bacteroidales; family JAPLDU01; genus JAPLDU01. Next base: position 18,481 of record JAPLDU010000045.1, read on the forward strand.
TTAGTCATAAGTTATAAGTAATGAACTACTTATACTGTCTACTGCCTTATGTCTTATGCCTTTTGCCTAATGCCTAATGCCTGTCAGTCAAGAGTATGAACAACCAGTCCGCTTCTCAATTTTGGTTCGAACCAGGTGGTTTTAGGTGGCATGATATTTCCGTTGTCGGCAATGTTCATCAACTGATCCATTGAAACCGGGTAAAGGGCAAATGCGACCTTCATTTCACCACTATCAACCCGTTTTTTCAACTCACCAAGACCACGGATACCTCCCACGAAATCTATTCTTTTGGAAGTTCTGAGATCTTTAATACCGAGAATTGCATCAAGAACCAGGTTTGATAATATCGTCACATCCAGAATTCCGATTGGATCATCATCATGATAAGTACCCGGCCTGGCAGTAAGAGAATACCATTTACCATCGAGGTACATGCCGAAATTATGCAGTCGTTCGGGTTTATAAATATCACTCCCCTTTTGCTCAATTGTGAATACCTTACCGAGTTCTTCAATAAACTGATTGATTTCCATGCCATTTAAATCTTTCACCAACCTGTTGTAATCGATAATGGTCAGTTGAGAAGCCGGAAAATGAACGGCAAGGAAAAAGTTATATTCTTCTTTTCCTGTATAAGAAAGGTTGTTAGCTCTTTTTTCTTTGCCAACGAGTGCAGCGGCAGCAGTACGATGGTGTCCGTCGGCCACATAAGTATTCGGGATTTTGGAGAATAACTCAATGATTTCTGAAATTATTCTTTGATCTCTGATCACCCAGAAATGATGTCCAACACCATCAGGGGCAATAAAATCATATTCAGGTGTTGCTTTCACCGCCTCAGAAATGATGGTATCAATTTCCGGCACATCACGGAATGTAAAGAAGACTGGTTCCATGTTGGCATTGGTAATTCTTACATGCTTCATTCTGTCCTCTTCCTTGTCTTTCCTGGTAAGTTCGTGTTTCAGTATGACATTGTTCATGTAATCGTCAACTCCTGCACAGCCAACAATTCCATACTGAGTTTTTCCAAACATGGTCTGGGCATAAATGTACAGGTAGTTGTCAGGATCCTGCACCAACCATCCCTTTTTTCTGAATTCATTAAAATTTGATTTTGCTTTTTCGTACACCCGTGGTTCATGTTCATCAGTCCCCACAGGAAGGTCAATTTCAGGTTTAATGATATGAAGCAGGGAATATTGATTTCCTTCGGCTTCTTTACGTGCTTCAGCAGAACTGAGTACGTCATAGGGTCGTGAAGCCAGGTCCCGGGCAATTACCGCAGGCGGCCTCAAACCTTTAAAAGCTTTTAAAATAGCCATAAAATTATGATGCTGTATTTATTAAATCCTAAATTAATTTGAAAATTTGAAAATGTGCAAATTTGAAAATTAAATCCGTTTCACGGGAATAAGATTAGCGACAACATGTTGGTAAGTTTTGTTTCCTAAGCATCTAACTATAAAACCCATGTTCCGAAATTTTGGGGTTTTGAAAATTAAATTTCACGAATAAAAAACCACTAAATCAAAGACTGCAAAATTAACATCCGGGCAGAGATTACAAACCGGAGCTTTGACTTAGTGGCAATTTATTTTCTATTTGTTTACCTGGTATGTTTTATCTCCCTTTTCAAAGAAATCAACAATTTGAACAGCAGCAGCAATACCTGCATTGATATTGGCTTCGGCTGTCTGAGCACCCATTTTCTTTGCTGTAAATAAATACCTTCCGGGAAATTTCCCAATCACTTCGGCTTTACAATCGGGTTCGACATCGGAAAGATATTTAAAATCAGGACGTTCAGTAAACATCCTGAGCAAAGATGCTTCATCAATCACTTCTTTACGCGCAGTATTGATAAGAGTCGCTCCTTTGGGCATCTTTGACAGAAGATCGAAATTGATTGATTTTTTTGTTTCGTTGTTTGCGGGAATGTGCAAAGAAACATACTGGCACTTACTGTATAATTCATCAGCGGTGCCAATCCATTTCAGGCCATCTCCCACAATTTGTTCTTTTGGAATATAAGGATCGAAGGCATAAATATCCATTCCGAATCCTTTGGCAATAAGGGCTAAATACTTACCAACGTTGCCATATGCATGAATTCCCAGTGATTTTCCGCGCAATTCAGAACCTGAACCACCGTTAAATGAATCACGTATTGCATAGATCATCAGGCCAAACGCAAGTTCAGCCACTGCATTGGAATTCTGACCGGGTGTATTCATTGCAACAACGCCTTTTTCAGTGCAGGCGGCAAGATCAATATTATCATAGCCCGCTCCCGCACGAACGATGATCCTGAGATTTTTACCGGCATTGATCACCTCTTTGTCGGCAATGTCACTGCGGATAATCATGGCGTCCACATTTGCCACAGCATCAAGCAGTTCCTGTTTAGTCGTATATTTCTCGAGAAGAACCAGTTCATATCCGGCTTTTACAACGACCTCCCTGATTTTATCGACCGCAACTTTAGCGAAAGGCTTATCGGTCGCAACCAAAATTCTTTTCATATCATTCAATTTTTTAGAGTTATGAATTATGAGTGATGAGTGATGAGTGATGACTTTTGACTTATGACTTACGACTATTGACTATTGACTATTGTAATTCCGTATTCTTCGAAAAATCCTCATCATGATCGGTATCGGTGCTATAATCACCAAAATCAGTATGAACATCTGTGTTGATATCGGCAGGTTGATCAGAACCATGTTCGGCTAAAGAAGATGAATGGTAATCCTGGTGAGGACGGTTATTTCCTTTGCGGTTATGCAAAGAAGCAATGAAACCACTTAACATTTTTGATATTTCGAGTACTTTTACCCTCAGATCCTCTTCTTTCGCTTCATCAAGGTAATTCCTGCGCCTGGCAATAGTAGTAAAAACCAGGCAGCGCCTGATGGCATCCTTGGCATACTTAAGGTCGGAAATGAAGTCCAGCCTGCTTTTGCCTGAACCTTCAGCAATAAAAAGGGCAATGGATACAGATGAATTCCGGAAGTCAGTGACCAGCAGGTTCTCATTTTCAGGGAAATCCCTGGTACATTCAAAAACGAGATCTGAATAATCAAGAGTACGTTCATAAACCTTCAGTCCTTCAAACCTTAGTTTTTCATTTTCAACGAACATAGCTGTATAGTATTAATTAATAATTAGGAAAGACAGAAGCACCAATGAATGAATATATAATTTACAGGAATTATCAGGCGTGCATTTTTTCAAATTCCTGCATACATTCAATAAGAGCTTTTACACTTTCCACAGGAAGTGCATTATAGGTAGATGCCCTGAAGCCGCCAACTGAACGATGTCCTTTGATTCCAACCATACCTTTGGAACTTGCAAATTTCTGAAATTCTTCTTCGAGTTGTTTGTATTTTTCTGTTAAGATAAAGCAAATATTCATGATTGACCTGGCAACAGGCTCGCAAGTTCCGGTAAACAAACTGTTTCTGTCAATTTCATCATATAATAGCTGAGCCTTACTATTGTTGATCTCACTCATTTTCTCAAGGCCACCGATAGATTTCAGCCATTTCAGTGTTTCTTTTACAGCGAAAATGGCAAAACACGGCGGGGTATTATACAATGAATTTTCCTTGACATGAGTACGGTAGTCAAGCATCGTCGGAATTTTCCGTTCAATTTTTCCAAGAATATCTTCACGAACAATGACAACTGTAACACCGGCAGGACCAATATTTTTCTGAGCTCCGGCATAGATCAGACCGTAACGGGATACATCCACAGGCCGGCTCAGGATATCAGATGACATATCAGCAACCAGGGTGACCGGGCTGACAATGTCATGCCTTATTTCTGTACCGTACAGGGTATTATTCGTGGTGATATGAAAATAATCAACATCTGTTGGAATATTAAATTTCGGAATATAGGTAAAGTTTTTATCTGCTGAAGAAGCAACAACATTCACCTCACCAAAGAACTTTGCTTCCTTGATTGCTTTCTGGGCCCATCCGCCGGTTTCAAGATATGCAGCCTTTTTATTCAGCAGGTTAAAAGGTACCATGCAGAACTGAAGACTGGCTCCTCCGCCAAGAAATAAAACATGATAACCTTCCGGTATCTTCATCAATTCTTTAAATAAAGAAACTGCCTCATTAACTACTGCTTCAAAATCCTTACTGCGGTGTGAAATTTCGAGGATTGACAGGCCAGTTCCTTCCAGTTCCAAGACTGCTTTTGCAGTATTTTCAACGGCTATCCGGGGTAAAATACTGGGACCCGGATTAAAATTATGCTTTTTCATTTTCGATAAATTAAGGTTTTGTCATTTGAATAATTACGATTACAAATTTAATGTATTCGTATTAATATTTTGCCTGATACAGCTTAAATCCATAATAAATTATCATGAAAATATAAATATGTACCTGAGTATCAAAATTTATTGATCCCGTTTACTTGTCATCAGGATGTTTAAGAACAGCATCTAAATGGCTCTCAAGTACCATTAATATAAAAGCATCCGGTTTTTCGTCGATGACTATATTTTTATTCAGCTGATATTCCCAGTTATCCCAGATACTGACTGTTTCCGAAAACCCAACTGAAAGAAACGGGATCACTTTATTACCAAATGAATCTCTGATAATTAATAATTTTGGTTTAGTGTGATCATACGTGGTCTTTACCACACAATACTCCCAGGGATATGGGAAATCCTTGTCTGGCTTGTACTTACGGCCAGAACCATCAAAAACTTCAGATCTCTGAGGATTCATCCTGATGTCAATATCTTTAAAATATGTTCCAAGGCCAAGCAATTCTGCCAGATTACCTCCGGTAACAGTTCTGTTTCCCAGTTGATAATTAACCATTGGATTTATCTTCAGATCAGGGAAATCTTCTTTCATTCTGTTGGCAATGGCACTGGAAGCATAGTATGCACCGATATCGTTCCAGTGATTGTCATTTTTACAATACAGCTTCATATTTCCCTTTTTTTCTATCAAAGCCTTCCGAAGGTCAATTACTTTGATGTCAGTGTGTTGTTCAAGATACTTGAGTAATTGGTCAGTCCTGGTGAAAGGATTTTTAATCTGCAAATAATCAGGTAATTCATCAAAATACACGCTTTGCTTTACCGGTGCAATCACAAAGTAAAATTTACAGTGTATTGAATCAAGATACTTTTCCCTTTCAGATAAAATGATGGCAAACTTTTTAAGTTCATCCCCCGTAAACATTCCTTTCCCTTCGTATACATCCTGTTCATCTTCAGACCTGAAAAGCCACCCGTTATTTCCGGTAATCACTGTTGATGAAAAACTAGATTTCTTTAATATGAAATACGATATATAATTGTACATCCTAAGCAGGTTGTTGCGTATACTTATATTATCGTTATAATAATTTTCAAACTTACCGGGGTATTCATCAAGTTTATTAATATTCAAAACCGGAAAAACAGCCAGCAGTCTGTTTTCATTATTGGGAAGCAGGGGAAGCACATGTATAAATTTATTGATCAATGGAAACAGCAATATCAAAAAAAACAGGACAGGCAATATAGTTGCTTTCTGGTCTCTCATATCTCCGTCAGAATTTAAAGTAAATGAAAGGATTATACGTGTTGGCAATCATGTAGAGGGTTGAAATAAACATGATAACAGTATAAAATAACAAAACCGAATAAGTCGAAAATTGAAATACAGATTTCTGAAGACCCGGAGAAAATAATTCACATTTTGATCTCAGGAATTTACCAATATTCAGGAATAGCTTCGTGGATGATAATACAGCAATAACTGTTACGATCAATATTTCCGGGTTAAGGTAGTACCTTGCAATAAAATGAGAATCTTTAATAAAACTGAAGCTGAACATGACTTTATATAAGTGTGCCGCTTCGGTAAAATTAGCTGACCTGAATAGTACAAACCCGCAAATAATTACAAGCAAAGCATAAATATGCCGTAATGGGTTCCATATCTTTGATAAAAGTTTAGCTAAAAATGTTCTTTCAATGATCAGAAAAAGAGCCTGGTAAAGGCCCCAGGCAACGAAATTCCAGTTTGCGCCATGCCATAATCCGCAAATTAAAAAGGTAATGAGACTTGCTTCGGCGTATATCCAATATTCTGTTTTAATATTCAGATATTTATCATCTTTCAGTCGTCGGGAAGAGGCATAGGCACGGGGCAAAAACAGGTAATCACGTAACCAGTTTGATAGCGTGATATGCCATTTATTCCAGAAATCTTTCACAGAACGGGCAGTCAAAGGAAAATCGAAGTTTTCCGGACAAGTGATACCGCACATTTTACACAGGCCGATAGCTATATCGGAATATGCAGCAAAATCATGGTATATCTGCAATGTAAAAAAAATCATTGCCAGCCAGGCATTCAATGAAGTAAGCCGGTCACCGGAAATCTCAAGTATTTTTGAAGATACCAATGAAAGCTGATTGGCAATCAGCACCTTGCGGGCAAGCCCAAGAATGATTCTTTCAATACCTGCTGAGTATTTTGATCTGTTGAAATCCGACTTCCCTGCTTCAGCCGCAAAAGCTTTATATCTGATAATCGGACCAGCGGCAAGTACCGGGAAATATAGAATATAATGAAAATAATTAATGAATCTGAGTTCAGGTTCAACATTTCTGCGATATACATCTACCAGGTAAGAAATGGATCTGAAGGTATAAAATGAAATTCCTAATGGTAGCAATATTTTCGGTAAGGTAAAGCCGGTACCGCCAAATAATTGCAATAATATATTCAGATTTCCCGTAATGAAGACAGCATATTTGAAAACAGCAAGAAACAGGATATTTACAATGATTGAAATAATAAGATATTTACGTGAATCTGATGATTTTGGATTTTTACCTATCCACCTTCCGGCAAAGTAATTAAATGCGGAATTTCCAATAATCACAAGCAGGTAACTAACACTTGCCCATCCTGCAAATATAAGGCTGCAGGCAATAATGTATGTTTTTCTCAGATCATTCCTGAAAATAAATAAACCTGCAATAAAAGCAGGAAGAAAAAGATAAATGAACACCAGGGAACTGAAAACCATTTACTTTAAGTCGTTAGTTCATAAAGTTTATAAAGTTTGTAAAGTTTATTAAGGTACTTCTAATACCTAATGCCTAATGCCTATTCCGGGTAAATGATCCCGTTTTTTATCACCGGTACTATGTTAAAGCGGGATCCGGACAAGCAGAATTCAATATCCCTGCCGAGCAACTCTTTTTTAGATTGCAGCCTCGGGCTTTTATTCAAGACAAAACTCATCATGTCATTGCCGGAAGCCTGATAAAGACATAAGGCAATATTAACAGCATCACTTCCTGCGACATAATCGCCGGTTTTCAGCAAATTCTCACATATCATTCCTGCCAGCAGTGTGTCCTCAATATTGACACTGTTTTGCCATCCGGAACACAGGAATACTACATTCTTTCTTTGCTTTTGCAGCCATTGTAAAAGAGAACCGGCATTCACAAATGCACCAATGGCAGCAGCAATGGCATTCTTAGCAGTTTTAATTGCCTGCGTACCATTGGTTGTGGTCATTACAAGGGATTTACCTTTAATATCATCAGAAATAAAATCAAAAGGTGAGTTTCCGAAATCATAACCTTCAAGTTTGACACTGTTGCGTTCACCTGAGATCAGGTACCCTTTTTGCCTGTATGCCAATGCTTCTGATTCTTCCGCCACAGGAATAATTTTCGTAACCCCATTTGAAAAAGCAGTACAAATTGAGGTTGATGCCCTGATCACATCAACTATTACCACAGCCCAGCGGTCAAAATATTCCTGGTACAAAAGCGGTGATAAACATACATCCAGTTTCAGCATGGCAATAGAATTAATGGGCGAATTAAGAAAATTATTTTTATAGTCGTCTGTTATATATGTCAGTTCATAAAGTTTGTAAAGTTTGTAAAGTTCATAAAGTCAGTCTCAGTTTCTTATTCATTATTTCTTATTATATTTCTTATTTCTTATTTCCTATTTCTTATTTCTTATTTCTTATTTCTTATCATATTTGCATGATAAATCTGAATATTGATAATCACTTTTTTAGGCACCGGAACCTCCCAGGGCATTCCTGTAATTACCTGTAAATGTAATGTCTGTAAATCGACTGATTTAAGAGATCACCGATTACGTTCATCTATAATGATTGAAAATAACGGTAAAACTTATGTAATTGATGCAGGTCCTGATTTCCGTTACCAGATGTTGAGGGAAGATGTGCAACATCTTGATGCCATTATCTTTACTCATGAACACAAAGATCACATTGCCGGTCTTGATGATATACGTGCTTTTAACTTTGCCTCCGGCCGTCCCATGGATATTTATGCTGAATTCAGAGTTATTACCGCATTGAAAAAAGAATTTTCCTATGTTTTTGCAGAAGAACCATACCAGGGAATCCCAAAAATGAATTTACATATTATAGAAAATCAATATTTTGAAATAGAAGGAACGGGCTTTCTACCTGTCAGGGTCATCCATTTGCAACTGCCGGTTTTTGGATACAGGATGGGAAATGTTGCTTATATCACCGATGCCAGTTTCATACCGGATGAGGAGAAAGAAAAATTATTCGGACTGGATATGCTGATAATTAATGCATTACAAAGACAAAAACACATTTCCCATTTCAACCTGCAACAAGCGATACAATTGGTAGAAGAACTGAAACCCAAAAAGACATATCTTACACATATCAGCCATCTGATGGGCTTACACGAAGAAATTGAAAGGGATCTGCCCGGTAATATCAGGATGGCTTACGACAGACTTAAACTGCAGATTGATCAGGCATGAACAGGTTTCAGTAAAGCCTTACCTGTATTGAGCTTTCAGAACTGATTTTAAATGATTTGGATATGGTAAAAATGGTCTCCCTGGAATTTTTTGCCCTGAATGAAACCCAATATTTACCAGGCAATAATGTAACTGTTTCCTGTTGTTCCTGGGTGGTAAGATTGTAAATCCATTTCAAACGGTTGTCTTCTTCAACATATACACTTCCGTAACCGGGGGCATTCATAAAAAAAGTAACCAGGCCGGGACTTGGAACTTCAACAGTGGTAGTATAGCTTTGGCTGATGTCAACATCATTCACATTTAATCTGGGCAGTGTAAGAATCTCTACGTCATATTTGCCCACCAGGTACTTTTCTTTTGAATTGATTTTTTGAACATTCAATGTAATGCTTTCTGCTTTTTTCCTGATGATACATGGCAAGTCCCGAAACTGATTGCTTGAAGATTTGAGCTGAAGGTATCCTTGTGGCGCATCCACTCCAATGATGGTATGCTTTCCGGGAGTCAGACGTATGCTATCGACTTTTACCGGCGGAATAGTGTGTACAGTCATGTTATAATTCACCAAAGGATCAAGAACCAGTGTATCAGGATTTCCTTTGCTGTTTAAGGTATGAACCAGGTTGTACTTCATTTTCCCGGAAAAGTTATCATATAAAGTCATGTTAACATTCGTTTCTGTGGGATTTCTGTTGATATCCAGCAGATTTATCTGGGCTGTTGTTGAGTTCAATACCTGGGAAATGACCACTCCAAGAGCTTCCTTGAATTTTGATTCATTGGCCGCATCGTAATAATTCCCTATGCAGTCAAATGATTTTTTAAAATTTATATCCATACCGATACCGATAATAAACGGTTTCAGGATAATCCCTTCTTTCTGGAGCATTTGTGAAACTGCACAGGGATCACCATCACAGGCTTCCAAACCGTCAGTGAACAATATAATAATATTCCGGCAATTATCACAATCGGTAAAATCTTTGGCTGCAAGTTCAAGGGAATGAGCTATTGGAGTTGTTCCCTTAGGTTGCACATATTTTAATTTTTGTTTGATTTTATCAGCTGTATTCAGGCCGATAGGAACTTCCAGCCGGGTATCATTACAATCCTGCGGAGGTACAACACTCTGGTGTCCATAAATCCTGAGTCCCATTTCAAGTCCGGGAATAAATTGCAGGCTGTCGACCGTTTTCAGTAGCAGTTTTCGGGCTATGTTAATTTTGCTGCTTGTCTCCCACCTTTCTGCCATACTTTCAGATGCATCCAAAATCAGCAGAATACGAGTTACCGGAGGTTTTATCTTTTCCTGACCGGTAATAATTCCCGGTAACAAAAAGCTAAACACGAACAATATTATAAACAAACGTCGGATTTGATTCATTATCTGTATAAATAACAGCCGATTAGACAAGTTGAATATTCTTCATGCAAAAGTAAAGAAATAAATTTATAAAATTTTAGAAAATGTGTGAATATCCTGAGTTTATAAAGTTAAAAGTAATAAAGTTTATAAAGTATTAAAATACAAATAATTACAAGCATTAACATATTTTAAACATCCTAATTATAAATGATTGATTATTTGATCTTTGCCTATTGATATTTACTTTATGAACTTTATAAACTTTACAAACTTTACAAACTTTATGAACTTTTAACTATTTTGACTCCGGAAATACAGGTAATAACTACCGGTCAGATTTTTGTACTTTTCAGTATATTTGTGCCTGGTACCCGGACTAATGACCAGATCATCCTCAGCATAAACTGTTTTTTTACCTGAAAATTCGAGGAGCAGACGTTTGACCGGTTTACCGGGAACGGAAATAACATTGGTTTTCCTCAGGCAGAATAAGCCGAATGAAACTGCCATAGCAATGAAAACACTTCCTTCTTCATAAGGCAAGATTAATGCCAGCTTTCCACCTTCACTCAGCATAATTGACGAGCCTTGCAGGATATCTCCCGGGCTCAGCGTATCATTGTGCCTGGCTGCCGTTCTTGCCAAATCGGGCGCCTTAAGCGAGCCGGTAAAATAAGGAGGATTGGTAACGATCAGGTCATACTTCACTGACTCTGTTGAATAATTCTGAAACGAAGAATGTATGATTTTTATTCTTTCTTTCCATGGAGATAATGCTACATTATCAGTTGCCTGAACGCAGGCGACCGGATCAATTTCAACTGCATCGATGAATGCATTACATTTCTGGGCTATCATAAGCGCCAGCAAACCTGTGCCTGTACCAACATCAAGAATTCTGGCGGCTCCTTCACAATTTGTCCACGCTCCCAGCAATATACCATCAGTACCAACCTTCATGGCACATTTGTCCTGATTAATCGAAAACTGTTTGAACCTGAAGTAATTATTCGGCATGCAATCAAAGAAAATGTAACTAAATTGTAATTCAAGTACTTATTTCAGAAATACAATAGAAATACAATAGAAATAAATAGAAATACAATAGAAATAAATAGAAATAAATAGAAATAAATAGAAATAAATAGAAATATTATTGAAATAAATAGAAATAAATGGTTGTAATTCATTTCATTAAAATCAAGATACATAAGAGAGAATGTCAGGTAATTTTGAAGTACGAATTACGAAGTAAGAAGTACGAATTCAAAAATCGTAAATCAAAAGACGAAAATACAATCATTATAATAAAAAAGATAAAATATCTTGAAGAAAATGTATAATAAAAAAATAAATATTTGACTAATGACTAATGACTAATGTCTCATTCAACCGGAATATTCTTCAATACATCAAGAAGCAGCAACCAGAATTTTGACACCGACCCAATATGAAGACGTTCCGAGGGTGTATGAACATCTTTCAGAGTAGGCCCGATTGAAATCATATCCATGGTCGGGTATTTCTGAAGCAACAGGCCGCATTCGAGTCCGGCATGTATGGCTTTTACCTGTGGCTCAATCCCGAATAACTTTTTATAAGATGAGACTGTGATCCTTACAATTTCCGAATCAGGATTTGGTGCCCAGCCCGGATATCCCTGGGATTGTTGTACACCGGCACCGGCTGATTCAAAAACAATTTTAACCCGGTTAGCTATTTCCTGCAGGGAAGAATCCACAGAACTTCTCTGGCTTGTGGCTACTTCAATGGTATTGGCATTCGGTAATTTCACTGATGCCAGGTTAGTTGATGTTTCAACCAGCCCTGAAATGGCCCTGCTCATGGCTATTACACCATGGGGACAATCTTCAAGCGCCTGGATAAGCCTGTGGCAGACTGACCTGTCGATTACTTCCGATGGTAAAGCTGCTTCTTCCAGTAATAAGGAAATGTTAGGATCAGTATTCTGAAAATCTTTCCGCACGACAGTCTTATAATATTCAAAATAACTAAGTAATTTATCGACATTCACGGACGGAATTGTAAATATGGCAGATGCATTGCGGGGAATGGCATTTCTTTTGTCACCACCGGTAATAGAATGGATATTCAGTTCAAAATTTCTAAAGGAATATGACAGGAAATTATTGAGTAATTTAATTGAGTTTGCACGCCCCTTGTTGATGTCATCACCCGAATGGCCTCCGGTAAGGCCGGTGATATCAATTTTAAAAGCCATGGAGCCTGTAGGAACTGATACAATCTTGCGGGTAAAACCTGCCAGTGTATCTTTACCACCGGCACAGCCAATGAATAATTCACCTTCATCTTCAGAGTCAAGATTGATAAGTATATTTCCGGTGAGTATATCCGAGGATAATCCGAAAGCGCCGGTCATGCCGGTTTCTTCGTCTACTGTAAAAAGGCATTCGACCGGACCGTGAGCAATATCATCAGAAACAAGCAATGCGATCTGGGCAGCAATGCCAATGCCATCATCGGCGCCAAGAGTGGTAGCTTTCTTTGACCTTACCCATTCACCCTGGATAACCGGATAGATCGGATCTTTCTCAAAATCATGAATTACTCCGGGGTCTGATTCACCAACCATATCAACATGGCTCTGCAGAATCACTGTTTTCCTGTTTTCCATTCCCGGGGTTGCAGGTTTTGATATCAGTACGTTACCGGAATTATCAGTTACAAATTTAAGCCCACGGCCGGTGGCAAATTTTGTCAGGTATTCAATAATCCTGGCCTCTTTTCTCGATGGTCTTGGCACGTGACAAATCTGTTCAAAATAATTCCATAAAGGTTGAGGTTGTAAACTTTCCAGTTCTGCCATATTATTAAGTTAAAAGTTCATAAAGTTCATAAAGTTATTTCTAATTTCTTATTTCCTATTTTCTAGTTCTAATTTCTTATTTCCTATTTCTAATTTCTTATTTCTTATTGCCTGCCTGTTAATCAAACGTCAGATTTGCATTCGATGAAATCTCAATCATCTTTTCATATTCTGCAGGAGTCAGGTCGCGGAAATAATAATCTTTGGGGTTTACCGGCACTCCGTTCCTGTGAACTTCATAATGTAGATGAGGGCTTGTTGAAAGTCCCGTACTGCCGATATACCCGATCACATCTCCACGTTTCACCTTATCACCTTCCTTTACTTTAAAACGGCTGAGATGGGCGTAAACCGTTTCATAACCAAAGCCATGATTGATCCTGATAAAATTTCCCAATCCCACTATTGACCTGGTAACCTCCACTGCCGAGCCATCTCCCGTTGCATACACCGGTGTACCGGTAGCACCCATGAAATCCATTCCGTAATGAAATTTCCTGATTTTATAGATGGGATGAATACGCCAGCCCCAACCGGAAGCTACCTGTGTAAGATACTTATTTTTAATAGGCTGAATAGCAGGTATACAGGCTAACATCTTCTCTTTATTCCTGGCCATCTCAATAACCTCATCGAATGACTTTGACTGTATATAAAGTTGTTTGCTCAGGATATCCAGCCGCATGGCAGTTTCTTTGATAATGGCCGTATTCTTATATCCTTCCAGTTTGCTGTACCTGTTCACTCCTCCGAAACCTGCTCTCCTGACAGACATTGGAATAGGCTCAGCAGCAAAAATCGTCCGGTAAATATTATCATCCCGTTGTTGCAAGTCCTGTAAAACAGAGGTGACTTCGGACATTTGCCTGTTCATCAGATCATATTGATTGAGCAACAGATTAATTTCCCTTTTAAGCTGTTTTTCCTTGGGAGAATCAAAATAAAAAAGAAAAACAACAAAGAGTAAGACTGCCATTACAAAACTGACGGCAAAGTGCTGAAAAAATATAATAATCTTCTGTTTAAGAGTATGCTGTATTTTCTTAAAGCTAAGTGATTCGATGTCAAAATGATATTTATGCTTTGCCATGTGCTCAGGTCTGGTACTGTTTTAGTTTATAAAGTTAAAAGTTATAAAGTTTATAAAGTTTTAAAATACAAAACTACGATTTCAAAATATTTAAGATATTAAAATCATAAGAGATTGATTATATGATTTTTGTATATGACTTTCTACTTTATGAACTTTACAAACTTTATGAACTTTGAACTTATTAACGTATTAACCTACAAATCTAAGAAATAAATTATTTTTGCAAAAATCAGTCAGCCTAAGCCGGCTTCATTTAAGCATTTTTAACTCATTTTATAAAATGAATTCCAAAGACATAAGAAACGCATTTTTTGAGTTTTTCGCATCCAAAAATCACCATATTTTACCATCCGCCCCGATGGTGGTAAAGAATGACCCTACGCTGATGTTTACCAATGCAGGGATGAACCAGTTTAAGGACATTTTCCTGGGGAATACAGCCATTAAATATCCGCGGATCGCAAATACTCAAAAATGCCTGCGCGTTTCCGGCAAACACAATGATCTGGAAGAAGTCGGTCTTGACACTTACCATCATACAATGTTCGAAATGCTTGGCAACTGGTCATTCGGAGATTATTTCAAAGAAGAAGCCATTGGCTGGGCTTATGAATTTTTGGTGAAAGTGATGAAACTACCGGTTGACAGGTTATATTCCACCGTTTTTGAAGGAAGCAATGAAGATCAACTTAACGCTGATAATGAAGCTTTTGATATCTGGAAGAAATATTTTCCGGAACAAAAAATTTTATTCGGATCGAAAAAGGACAACTTCTGGGAGATGGGAGAATCAGGACCCTGCGGACCATGTTCCGAAATTCATATTGATCTGAGAAATGAAAATGACCGGAAGAAAACGGACGGTAAGTTACTTGTAAATACGGGACATCCTCTGGTTATTGAAATATGGAATCTTGTTTTCATACAGTATAACAGGAAATCAGACGGATCACTTGAACCATTGCCTCATAAGCATGTTGACACAGGAATGGGCTTTGAACGCCTTTGCATGGCTGTACAGCATAAACAATCCAATTACGATACTGATATTTTCGTAGCTCTGACAACTGAAATATCAGCGCTGAGCGGCATGAAATATGGCAATGATAACCACACTGACATAGCCATGCGTGTGATTGCCGATCACCTGAGGGCTATCTCTTTTTCGATTGCCGATGGTCAGTTGCCTTCCAACAATAAGGCTGGTTATGTGATCAGACGTATCTTACGCAGAGCGGTCCGGTATGGGTTTACCTTCCTGAACCAGAGCGAACCGTTTATTTATAAATTAGTGCCATCCCTCATTTCCGTTATGGGAGATACCTTTCCTGAACTGAAAGCTCAGCAGGAACTGATCGAAAAGGTGATCATGGAGGAAGAACATGCCTTCCTGAGAACATTGGAAACCGGTATTAAAAGACTGAACCTGGCCATGAACAGGTTGAAAGAAGAAGGTCAGAATTTGATCAGCGGGAAAGAAGCTTTTGATTTATATGATACTTATGGATTCCCGGTTGATCTCACCGAACTGATCCTGAAAGAACAAGGTTTTATGATAGACAAGATTGCTTTTTCTGCTGAAATGGATATTCAGAAAAACCGTTCCAGGGCGGCCGGTGCATTAACTACCGACGACTGGGTCATTATCCGGGAAGCAGGCTCATCTGAATTCACCGGCTACGATCGCTTTGAGGACAAATCGCTGATCACCCGTTACAGGAAAGTAATTTCAAAGGGACAGGTACAATTCCAGCTTGTCTTTGATCGTACTCCTTTTTATGCAGAAAGCGGCGGCCAGGTTGGCGACTGCGGTGAAATCAGGAATGACGGTGAAACCATAGCAATTCTTGATACTAAAAAAGAAAATAACCTGATAATACATATTAGCGGCGAACTACCGTCACATCCCGAAGATGAATTTACTGCCACTGTAAATAAAGAAGCAAGGCTCAGCATAATGAACAACCATACTGCCACTCACCTGCTTCATTTTGCCCTGAGAAAGATACTCGGTACACATGTGGAACAGAAAGGATCATTGGTAGATGCCGAACATCTCCGTTTTGACTTCTCTCATTTTCAGAAACTCACCGACGAAGAACTTATCAAAACAGAACATATGGTCAATGAACTCATCCGGACTGACAATCGCCTGGAAGAATACCGTTCAATACCCATCAGTAAAGCAAATGAAATGGGAGCCATGGCTTTGTTCGGAGAAAAATACGGCGATACAGTCCGGGTAATCAGGTTCGGCGAATCGGTAGAATTATGCGGTGGTACTCATGTGCAGGCAACCGGCAGGATCGGGTATTTCAGGATTATTTCTGAAAGCGCCATTGCAACCGGTATCAGGCGGATTGAAGCTATCACAGGTTTTGCAGCCGAACAGTATATGAATGATAAAATCAACCTGCTGAAAGAGATCGGAAACTTATTCAAAAATCCGCAAGACCTTAGAAAAAGCATTGAAAACCTGCTGGAAGAAAACAACGGGCTTATTAAACAGATCGAATTTTCAGGCAGGGAAAAAATAATGAATCTTAAGACTGTGCTTATTAGTAAAGTACAGAAAATAAATGGCATGAATGTCATCATTGAAAAAGTGGATGCTGACGATGCAGACGGGGTAAAGGATCTAGCTTTCCGGCTGAGGAATGAACTGGCTGATCTCTTCCTGGTCCTTGGCGCTGAAATAAACGGAAATGCACATCTCACGGTTATTATCTCCGACAACCTGGTATCTTCTCGCAATCTGCATGCAGGAAAAATTGTGGGCGAGATAGCCGGGGAAGTGAACGGTCGTGGCGGCGGACAGGCTTTTTATGCCACTGCAGGAGGCAAAACACCGGATGGAATAAGAGCTGCTCTGAACAAAGCAATCGAAATCATTTCAAAACACTAATATCTGTGCAATTTGAAAATTTGAAAAATTGAAAATTTGAAGATAGAGTTCACTCCGGAAAGTTAATTTTATAAAATATCCTNNNTGTTTTGATTGACGAATATCGATTAACGATTTTAGATTTTTGATGTTATCATTAAATCAGATTATTACGAATACTTCATAAATCAAAAATCGTTGATCCTTGTTCTTAAATCAAAAAAGAATGACTTTAAAGACAAACACTAAATATTCGCCTTAATGCATAGAAGATATTGTAAAATATTTCTGATTGTTATATTACTTTTTACCTTTTGCCGGTCGGTTCAGGGCCAGTCAGATGTAAATCTTAAACTAAAGACCTTCTCCTACCTTGTTAATAATTTTGCCCAGCCTGACTTACTTAAACTGAAATTAGACAAGCAGGGAATATTAGTCGCAGAGCCCGGTTTTATTGTTTCCTATGATTTTTTCGTAAGGGACCTGGTTTATTCCCTGCGTGTTGACCAGGCTGTCTATCTTGATGCGGCATCGCATCTTGCCGGTTATACGAATTTCGGCGTTCATGTAAGAATCTTCAATAAGTGGAAAAACTCCGTCAATATTGGCGCCGGAACAGCTTTTCATTACCGCCATGACTGGCATAACATTGCAGGCTACCAGAATACTGACGGATATGACAATTCAGGACGTTTTGAATACCATCTTTCATTCCTGACCGGTAGTATAGAATTCAATCATTATTTTAATGAGCGGAATGACCTGTCATTTGCACTGAGTGAATGTTATCCTGACAGGATAGTATTTTCAGCAGGATACAGGTGGTGGCTGAGTAAAAAAATACGGCACACCGGAGGCTGTAATACCTGTCCCAAATTCTGATGCGGATGATCTGGAAAGAGTCAAGAGTCAAGAATCAAGAGCCATGAGTCAAGAGTCAAGAGCCATGAGTCAAGAGTCAAGAACCATGAGTCAAGAGTCAAGAGCCATGAGTCAAGAATCAAGAGCCATGAGTCAAGAGTCAAGAGCCATGAGTCAAGAGTCAAGAGCCAGGAGTCATTATCGATCATTTTATTGACTTTACGAACTTTATAAACTTATGAACTTTATAAACTTTATAAACTTTATGAACTTTATGGACTTTATGAACTTTACGAACTTTATAAACTTTATGAACTTTACGAACTTTACGAACTTTACGAACTGAATAATAATTAAGATTGAAAACAACTGAAATTACAACCATCGTATATGAGTATAATTCTGTAGATGAATTGAATGCTCAGGATCGGAATCTGATAGAAAAGGCCCGGCAGGCAACAAAAAGCTCGTATGCGCCGTATTCCGGTTTTCAGGTGGGTGCTGCAGTATTACTGGCAAATGGTGAGATTATATGTGGCAGCAACCAGGAAAATGCAGCATTCCCGTCAGGTCTTTGTGCTGAACGTGTTTCGGTTTTCGCTGCTAATGCAGGTTTTCCTGATGTCCCGGTAATTGCTGTGGCTGTGGCATCTTTCTCCGGAAATGAATTTACACCAATGCCGGTTCCGCCTTGTGGTTCCTGCAGGCAGGTAATGCTTGAGACACAGGAAAGATTTAAATACCCGATCAGGATTATACTAAGCGGAAAAGACAGGATCTGGATCGTGGAAGGAATCGATAAGCTGCTTCCTTTAAGTTTTACATCAGACTGTATGAAGAAGTCATAAGTCGTAAGTCATAAGTTTGAAAAACAGAATATAGTGCCTAACCTGGATAAGCCAGAACCAAATAAGAAATCACAAATCTCAAAATACAAATTACAAATAAATTTCAATTAACAAAATGACAAATTCAAAGTAGTTTGTTTCGTATTTGAAATTTTGTCCGCCGTGGCGGATTGTTAATTATTTGGTTTTTGTGATTTGTTATTTGGATTTTTTTTGCCAAAATGCGTCAAGATTTCAGAAATAAGATTGTAATGCCTAGTGCCTGTTCTTTCTCAGTTCGGAATAATAATATGTTTTTCTGAAAGGGAATAAGCGGCAAAATATCCGAGGCCGTTATTACTGATATTATTTACAGGATTTGCCGGAGGAGCTGACAGGAAGCTGGTTCCATCGGCAACGGCTGCTTCCAGCGTTGTATAAAAATTAAATGCTGATTCGTCGATGGATTCCAGTTTCACCGTCACGCTGTCGCCGGGAACTAATTTGGTATTATATGACATAGACATTTCCGCCCCGTCAATCAGCTTATCGGATAGTAATCTGTTCCTGTTCTGATCAATACCGGATGAATCATTGGAAGTCAATTGTAAACGGTAATAATTTCCAAGTCCGGGCGGATCTTTGAAATAAGTGATGATCCTGTATTCAATGTTATTATGTTCCCCGAAACCATTATTCACATTTTTTTCTATAATGACTGAATCAACAGGCACCGGACCGGGCATAGTTGAAACAGCATAATATTCATTGCCGTTATATAATATTGTCAGAGTATAAGTTCTTCCCGGAGTTCCGGTCAATGTGGCAGATTGGTAGATACCACCCGTTGTTTGCTTCATAATCTCGGAATTTCCGGCATTGTCGGAAACAGTGACCGTAGCATCAGTTATAGGCGGAAAAGTATTGGAATCGTAATAGTTTAGCGAACGGGTCAGTTTAACTATGTATGGACCCGGCAGATTTGTAATATTGGCCTCAACAACCGGATGCGGATCGGAATTGTTCAGATCAACAAATATTACTTTTTCACAGGATGAAAAAATCAGAACCAATAACATCAACAGGCAAAATGCAGAAATCCTGATGCAATTAATATATTGCCCGAAAAACGGATAATACAGTATTATGAAATTTCCTTCTTCCATGATTTAAAATTTAAAATTGTAAGTAATGGCCGGCACCCAGCGGAATAAGGAGAGTTGTACCGCCTGCATTTTACTCGGATCATTCGGATCAGGCTGAAAATTGATAGAATATGCATTTTCCCGTCCGTAAACATTATAAATGGAAAAATTCCAGCTTGATTCGGTTTTTTCAGTCTTTTTCAGCATCCAGGTTGCCCCGACATCGAGGCGGTGATAGGGTGGCATACGGTAATCGTTACGGCTGGTATAATAATTAATGATTTGTCCGTTGACGATATATTTCCCGCTGGGGAAAGTCACTGCATTGCCCGTCCAGTAAACCCACGACGCAGAGAATGTCCATTTTGCATTCAGTTCATAAATCCCGACAATGGAAATATCATGAATAATATCCTGTTTTGCAGGAAATGTGCTTCCATTATCAATTCCGTCAAACTTCCTGAGAGAGCGCGACAAAGTATAACCTATCCAACCGTTAAGCCTGCCGTATTTCTTTTTGATATAGAATTCTGAACCATAAGCCCATCCTTTGCCGAAAAGCAGTTGTGATTCAACCGTTTTATTCAGGCGCAGGTCGGCTCCTGGTTTATATTCAATCTGATTGGCAAGATTTTTATAATATATCTCAACAGATGCTTCGTAAGTATTATCCCTGAAGTTTTTAAAATATCCGAGGTCAACCTGGTCGCCGATCTGCGGTTTAATGATTGCGCTGCTCGGAACCCACAGATCAACGGGTGTTTCAGATGTTGTGTTGGAAAGGAGGTGCAGATACTGATAAATCCTATTATAGGATGTTTTTAGTGAGGATGTCTCATCTAAAATATAAACCACGGAAAAACGGGGTTCAATTCCACCATATGTCTTAATGATCTGGTTCTTGTTATAAGTCGTACTGTCAGTGATCTGTGAGGCATCGTTGTATGAATACACTGTGCCGGGACCAATTGCCGCAAATTCAGAGAACCGTAATCCGATATTGATTTTGAACCGGTCGCCGAGAGTCGCTTCATCTGAAATATATTCTGCTCCTTCCATTGCATATTTTGGTTCTATCGTTTTTGCCAGCCGGTATCTGCCTATAGGCAATGCTGATGCTGTATTTAAAGTGACTTCGCCGGGAAGGAATGTATGATCTGTTACATCAAACCCGAATTTGAGCGTATTTTTTGTGTTGATAAAATAAGAAAAATTCTCGTTGAGAGTAAAATCCTCGATTGTTGATTTGACCTGGAACTGAGCGTCTCCGACACCAAGCGTTATAATATAATTATAATTGCTGTAAATAAGTGAGCTGTTCAGAAAAAGTCTGTCGTTGAAAAGATGGTTCCACCTCAAAGTACCGGTGGCATTACCCCAATTGATGCCCATTGCCGCATTTTGTGCAGAGGATCTGTCAAGTACATCCCTTCCCAGGTACCCCGACAGGAAAATCTTATCCTTGTCCGTGATCTGGTAATTTGCTTTCAGGTTCAGATCATAAAAATAAATTGAAGTTTTTCTAACGTCTTTCGAAGTATCAAGCTTCAGAAATAAATCCGCATACGTTCTCCTGGCCGAGATCATGAATGATCCCTTATTTTTTATTATGGGTCCTTCCAAGGTCAGCCGGGATGAAATCAGACCGATTCCACCGGTTGCCGTGAAATTCCTGCTGTTGCCGTCATTCATTTTTATATCGAGAACTGAAGATATTCTTCCTCCGTATTCAGCCGGTATTCCACCTTTGTACACCGTGACATCCTTGATTGCATCCGAATTGAAAACGGAAAAAAAACCAAGCAGGTGGGAAGGACTGTAAACATTGGCGTCATCAAGCAGGATAAGATTCTGGTCGGCGCCACCTCCCCGCACATAAAAACCGGTGTTGCCTTCGCTTACCGACTTGATCCCGGGTAATAGCTGTATGGTTTTCAGAATATCCTTTTCCCCAAATAAAACAGGTATGGCGTTGATTTCCTTAATCTTAATTTTCTCGGTGCTGACCTCAGTGGATGTTACATTTTTATTTTCCTTTTCAGCAACCACCTCCACTTCTTTCAGTCCGGTGATTTTTTCTCTGATTTCAAAATCCAGTTTCATGTTTTTATTGAGGTCTATCGATGACTCCTTATTCTCGTATCCGATAAACTGGGCCCTGATGGTGTATTTACCTTGCGGAAGTGTGAGTGAATAAAATCCATATCCATTGGTTGAAGTACCTGTACTGGCAAGCTCTTTCACAATAATGGTCGATCCGATCTGCGCCTCACCGGTTCCGGCATCACGCACCGTTCCGCTGACGGTGTATCTGTTTTGGGCAACAACAGACAGGCAGGTAATATAAGATAACCAAACCATGGAAATGATTAATTTTCGGATTTTCGACATGTTAATAAACATAAATTATTTGTTTAATAACGTCTGTTACCCGGTAAAAATTTAGTTTAGTCGAAAGGAATTATTGATTGGATGAATTATATATGACAATTTCCTGATTCCCAGGCTGGATGAAATTATTCTGTATTATTATCCCTGGTTCATGGCAGTCACGGCTGAAGTACAATTGCCCGAAGGGCATGAATTTCAATAGTTAAATGTACCAGCAATTCATATATTGCCCGTAGGGCATTAACAGACAATACGATGGCAAATAAATTTCCAAAAATATGCATATATTTTTATTCTGTTAATCCCCTGACGGGGAATCCATTCTGTAAGGTATATCCATTCTATTGAAATTGATCTCCTCCGGAGAAGGTATTTTATGTAAATCTTAGACACTTTTTATTACATAAATATTGTTTAATCCACTAAATATAATTTGATTATATTCGTAAATCGTAATTCTAAAATTAATATAAGTATGAACCCGAGAATAGAAATATTGACTGAAAAAAAATTAATCGGACAACGAATGACAATGTCTTTGTCCAACAATAAAACAGTTGAACTATGGAAAAATTTTATGACAAAACGGAAAGAAATTCAGAACAACATCGGCACCGAACTCTATTCAATACAAATATTCGACCATTTGTATTTTAATAATTTTAGCCCCGACTCAGAATATGATAAATGGGCAACCATTGAAGTGACGGACTTTGATAATGTTCCTGAAAAAATGGAAACTATTACACTGCAAGGTGGATTATATGCAGTTTTTTTACATAAAGGCGCAGCAAGAACAGGACCAAAAACATTTCAGTATATCTTTGGAACCTGGCTGCCAGATTCTGATTACGCATTGGATAACAGACCACATTTTGAAATATTAGGAGAAAAATATAAAAATGAAGATCCGGATTCTGAAGAAGAAGTTTGGATACCAATAATAAAAAAAACAGCGACCGGAAATTGATCGCTGTTTTTTTGACATTGAAATCTTATTTTACAAACTTCCGAACCAGTTTATTCTCTTTATAATTTATCTGAACAAAATACAATCCGCCGGATAGTTCAGATGTATTAAGCACAAGCACTTTTTGTCCTCCGTTATAAATCACATTTTCGCTTTGAATTACCTGGCCTGTAATATTTAATATTTTAATTGTCACCACATCAGGTTTTGGCAAAGTAAAGGATATATTCAGCTTACCGGCAGCAGGAACCGGGTAAAGCATAACATTTTCCCGGGAAATATCTGCCGGTGGTGAAATAATGGCTGCATCAATCCTGATATAAATTTTATCCGAGAAATGATAGATGTTTTTTGCACAGCTGACTGTCAAAAGTACATAGTAAAAGCCTGTTGTATCATACACATAAGCTGTATTAATAAAGCCATGCAAAGTATGGGTAATATTATAGACAATCCATGTTACATCAACTGTATTGCTTCCCTGGAATTCGTAGCTGTATACGTTGGCGTATGCCAGTTGGTAATTAAAACACGAATCAATAATGTTTGTAATCAATGTGCCTCCATTATTACTGTTGGAAATATCAGCAAATTCAAGTATATCAAAGGTGGCCCATGTTTGGCAGCCGGTTGAGTCGGTCACCCATACATTATAATATCCTGCTGTTAATCCGGAGATATTTTGAGTTGTGGCTCCGTTGCTCCAGTTAAAAATAAATGAAGGTGTACCAACAACCGAAATTGTGATTGCTCCGTCAGCAGCGCCCACAACCGATTCATTAATAATTGAATTAGTAATGACATACATGTTGCAGGCCGAGTCAACCACCAGGTTTTCGCAATAAGTTGATGTACATCCCGTGATTGTAGTAATAGTATGGCATATATGATAAACACCCTGGGTAAAAGTATGTGTCGGACTCATAACGGTTGAAGTAGAGCCGTCGCCAAAATTCCATAAATATGAGCTTATAACCTGGCTGAAATTTTCGTCAAGCGAGGATTCCTGGAAATAAAAGGTTAAGGGTAAACTGTAATCAATATAAACTTCAAAATCGGCATGGCAGCTTCCGTCTAAAACGGTATCTGCTTCCACGGGCATTTCAAGATAGGATGAACAACCTTCAGTCGTGTAAATGGTAAGGTTAACTAAATAAATACCCGGTAGAGTGTAAGTATGCGAAGGAGATTGGACGTTTGATATAGTTCCGTCGCCAAAATCCCATGTCTGGTTAACGATTGCATCAATTCCATCCTCATTGGCAAAAGAGTAATTTGTGAAATTAAACGTTGCGGGATAAGACTGGTTTGAATCAAAATCTGCATCGCAATAGTTATCATTTGTTGACGGTACGTTTACATTTGTATTTAAACAATAAGAATTCGTGCAGATTACATTACCGTATATATCCACATTACTTACGGTTAAGCACACATAGAAAAAACCGCTGTTCGGGAAAGTGTGTACCGGGTTTTGAAGAGAGGAAGTGGTACCATCGCCAAAATCCCAATGCCAGGTATTGATATTTCCATTAGAATTATCAAAGAAATCAAATGTATTCGTGCTGTCAGGATTGGAAGAAAAGCTTGCGACACAACTTACCGAAACGCAGATATTGAAATTTGCCGTCAGATAATAAATACCGGTAGTAAACGAAACCAGGGTATCGGTATAAAGGTTGTTACAATCATAAGTGCCCGCCATCAGGGTTCCCTGCGTAAAATAACCGCCCAGGCTGTCATTGAGAGGGATAGTATCAGTATAAAACCCGTTGACATCGGTATATACCTGGCCGTAATAGTAAAACCCGTTGGTATTCATTGTGCTGTCGGCAGAAAAGCTCACCTGTTGCAATTGCACCGGGTTCCCGTTTGCAATGTTCAGAACATATCCCGAAACAGTTACAACCGTTTGCGCATAAGAAGCAATTGCTGCAAACATAAAAATGAGAGTAAAAATTTTCCTTTTCATGATGTTTGTCTTTATTAATCCTGAATTCCGAAAATTAAAATTCCGATCAAAGGTATGTAATTTATTTTAATAAATTTTCAGTTATTAAAATATTTTTTGTGAATGGTGAATAGTGATAGGTGAATTGCAGATTACTCTTATTTTTTTTTGTCTCTGTGCAACTCTGTGAATAACTCAGTGCTACTCTGTGGTTAATTATTTATTCATTTGATTTATAAATTGTTCCGTCTGAAAATATTAATTATTTTTTTACCACTGAGTTACACAGAGGTAATCCACAGAGTTACACAGAGTTTCAATGAGGAAAAATCAGTAGTGAATTGTGACTCATGAATCGTGACCTAAAAAAATCCACGGAAAACGCTGGTCAGTCAAAAATCAATCTGAGCCCGTCATCAATCAGTTTGACCTGGTCTGGATGGTGTTCTTTTGTTTCATCCAGAAATTGAATAATTTCAGTATTAAGATCAGCAAAGGATTGATCATGATTAATAATTTCAAGTATTTCGAGGGCACATAACCAGTCTTCAGGATGATTTAGTTTCAGTGATTTCCAAAGTTCATGAATATTTTCTTTGATTTGTTTTTGCTCAC
Organism: Bacteroidia bacterium; assembly: GCA_026391255.1. Classification (GTDB taxonomy): domain Bacteria; phylum Bacteroidota; class Bacteroidia; order Bacteroidales; family JAPLDU01; genus JAPLDU01. Next base: position 44,275 of record JAPLDU010000045.1, read on the forward strand.
GTATTTCTCGTACATCTGCATAGATTCGATGTAGATCGAGTGCTTCAGCGGAATGGTGAATTTTATGGGTTTTTTCCTGCGGAACCGGGAAACTGAAACCAAAAGCTACGGGATCAGCCGGACCCGGATATGCAGAACTCACAACCGAGCCGACGGCCATGTCATAAATACCCCAGGATGGTTCAAAAAGTGTTTGCCCGTCATAAATCACATTACAATCTGAAAAGCTGATTATCAGCAAATGGCCGTCACGGCGGGTAAAGCTTCTGCACACTCCCTTCACACTGACACCTGATTCAAAATCAATCATAGCCGGTTCACCAATTTTAATTCCCAATTGTGCAAGTGTTTCGTCAGAAGCCTCTTCCGGCAATATACTAAGTCCTTTCCAACGACCTACGGGTGATCCAAATCCATGTCGGTGATTATTACATCCTTGTCCCGGGATCTCAGTATTATTGTAACAAAGATTTGTGGGACCTGCAGTTCCCAGGTAGACCACCTCACCGTTCTTCTCTGCCAATCTGGTAAAGGTTCCGGAAATCTGTACACCTGAACCAAGCACACAGGTTGCTGTGTACCCTGAGCGGATGGCTTTCTTAACGGCATCAGCCCCTCCCGTACGAAAAGCCATGGTAGAGGCGAACTCATCGAGAACCCGTGTAAGGGTTTCGAAGTCAGGTGTGACGAAAAGCTGTGGTTGTGGTTCGGTAATGTCGAAGCTATAATTCACGGCATCAAGACTGTATGGCAGTTTTTTGACTTTGGGCTGAAGGCAGTAATAACTTTCGGCAATGGATGATAGGAGTCCGGCACCATAAATTTTTATATTTTCAGGATCACCGATAAGTCCATATTCAACAGTCCACCAGTGCAGATTACGTATCCGGGCAAGCTCTGATGGTTCGTCGGCAATACTTGCCAGTTCCTCCAGATTATTTGAAGCCTGTTTCACTTTTTGAGGGTCGGAATAGGGATCGGCCTTAAGAATGGAAAGATGCCGGATGGCATTGTACACCCTGAAATCATTAGCTGACATGAAAGCCTTGCTGCCGACCTCTCCAAAGCGCTGCAAATAATCGGCGTAAACCGGATCGGCAATGATGGGTGCATGTCCGGCGGCTTCATGGATGATATCGGGAGCAGGAGTATAACCAATCTGATCCATGGGACGTATGTCTGCAGCGATCACCAGCACCCTGTATGCCTGAAACTCCATGAATGCCGAGGGTGGAATAAACCCATCCACAGCCACGGCAGCCCAGCCTATCTCGCGCAGTATGCGGTTCATGCCATACATGTGAGGTATCTCGTCAATGCTGATGCCGGTCCGCTTCAGACCATCAAGGTAACTTCCATGAGCCACTTTGCCCAGGTAGCGCACGTTCTGACGCATTACATAGCGCCAGAGAGCATGATCCTGGGAAGTATATGAATTGTATGGCTGGTCAATCACAAGGCTCAACAGGTGTTTGGGAAGACGGTCGAGTATTTCATTCATTTCCATGGAATCAGTTATTAGTCGTAAGTTATCAGTCGTAAGTTGTAAGTCAAAAGTCACAAGCCGTAATTCGTAACTCGTAATTCGTAACTCGTAATTCGTAAGTTATAAGTTGTAAGTCATAAGAATTAATAAAGCTTCATAGATTTCGTCGGAATCTGTTTTTTCTTTGGCGAGTCTGTGAATGGCATCCAGTTGTGCTTCCTTTGCGATATTTTCACTGTATATCGCTTTAATTTCATCTGATGTATTCATTCGTTCAATCTCTTCCAACGTTGGAAACGATTTCAGGTTTCCCAGCTTACCAAGATCATTCCCGGTAAGTATCCGGCTCAGACGTACTTGCTCAGGCAGGCTGTCAACACCGATGCCGGGCTCATCCAGTGGTTTTTTGACCTCAAAAACGGCATCACCTGAAGCCCTGCAATAGAAATTGGCACCCAGGCGACCCACGAGATCTATTTTGTGCGGATCAATACGATTATTCCCATCGAGAATATTCTTATACATGTGAATGCGGACAATACGGCAGATCACAAGGTTGCCTGCCCCGGCCTGGTCACCGGTTTCGATCACCTGGAGAACCGTGCATTCAAACTGTACCGGTGATTCCTTCACTCTCCACGGACGTACCAGGTCTGATTTTTCCATGGTAAATCCCGCTTTCATAAACTCGTTGGTCCCTTTTGCATACTCCGAACTGGCTAAGCTTGTCTGTTGCACCATTCCGTAGTTCACCACATTTATAACAACTTCGGGAATTTCCCTGATATTCTGGTACGTGTGCTTGGTGGTGTTATCGCGCCCCCGTCGTGAAGGAGAAAAAACAAGCAATGGCGGATTAGTACCAAAAGCATTGAAAAAGCTGAATGGCGAAAGATTAGGATTGCCATCTGAATCTATTGTACTTGCAAAAGCAATTGGCCGCGGACCAACAGCGCCGGTCAGTATACCAGAAATATGCTTAATGGAGAGTTCAGTTGGATCAAGATGAAGGATGTCTGGTGAATCGTTCATTAAAAGAAATTTACATTTTATGAATTATGAGTTATGAGTTATGAGTTATTTCAAATTTCTAATTTCTAATTTCATTCATTTATTTGCAGGAAGTATTTTTGTCACTGCTTCACCAAATCCTATTCTCAGCTTGTCTTTCTGAGCATATCCGCGCATGATTATTGTATCATAATCGTGGATGAATTTGCGTTCGGAACCGTCGGCCAGTTTAATGGGTTTTGTTCCTTTCCAGGCCAGTTCCAGCATTGAGCCAAATGAATCCGTGGTGGGTCCGCTGATTGTCCCTGATCCGTACATATCACCCACATTGATATTGCAGCCGTTCACCGTATGATGTGCAAGCTGCTGGGCCATGTTCCAGTACATGTATTTGTAATTCGTTGAACAAATCCTTTGTTCTGGCTGACTTTCCGGCCTGATCAGAACTTCCAGGTTAATGTTGAAGTTCTCTTTTCCCTGAAACTGCAGGTATGGCAAGGGTTCGGGCTGCTGAACGGGGCCACTGGTACGGAAGGGTTCCAGTGCTTCGAGTGTGACAATCCATGGTGAGACCACAGAGCCAAAATTCTTGCTGAGGAATGGTCCCAGAGGTATATATTCCCACCTCTGGATATCGCGTGCAGAAAGATCGTTGAACAAAACCATGCCGAAGATGTAATCTGCGGCATCAGCTGTGCTTACTGATTCTCCCAGGACTGTTGCTTTCCCGGTAACAAAAGCTAATTCAAGTTCAAAATCTAACTGATGGCTGGGACTGAATACAGGATACTCTCCCGCATCTGATTTAATCTGGCCTTTTGGCCTGTGTATCGAGGTTCCTGAAACCACAATGGATGAACTGCGTCCATGATACCCAACCGGGATATGTCGCCAATTGGGCAAGAGAGGATTTTCAGCATCACGGAACATAATGCCTACATTGGTTGCATGCTCAATACTCGAATAGAAATCCGTGTAATCACCGACTTTCACAGGCATTAACATCTCAGCGGTTGTAGCATCAGAAAGTATCTCACTTCTCAGTATTAAATTATCCCGTAACAGGGGATTTCCAGCTTCAAATATCTCAGAAATGATTTCCCTGACGGCCCGCCAAACGGGTTGCCCCAGGGCGATGAATTCGTTTAGGAAGTTATTGTGAAATACCGTTGGTTCAGCGCCTGTTCCGTTCAAAAATCCATTCTGTGCGAGACAAGGCAGGTCAATCAGCGTGTTGCCAATGCGTGTGGCTGCTGACGGACCCTTTACCGGATGCTGGTATATGCCAAACGGAATATTCTGAATGGGAAAATCACAATCCACCGTTACCTCAATCCATGACTGCCGTTCGGGTTGGTTTGCTAATATCATTTTATAAAAAGTTCGTAAAGTTTGTAAAGTTCATAAATTCTTCAATAATAACTATTGACTTATGACTTTCGACTTATGACTATTGACTGATGATTATTGACTGATGACTATTGACTGATGACTTTCGATTGATGACTATTGACTGATGACTTTCGACTTCCCCTACAATGTTCCCCTGTTCTGCTGCTCCAGTTCAATAGATTCAAACAACGCTTTGAAGTTTCCTTTCCCGAAGGATTTAGCTCCTTTGCGCTGAATGACCTCATAGAAAACAGTAGGACGGTCTTCCACTGGTTTCGTGAATATCTGCAGAAGGTAACCTTCATCGTCGCGGTCAACCAGTATGCCAAAATCGCGAAGAGCAGCGATATCTTCATCGATTTTTCCTACCCGGCTGAGCACCGAATCATAATAGCTCATCGGGACTTTCAGAAATTCAACACCACGGTTGTACAGGGCAGTAACGGTTTCAACAATATGATCGGTCTCCATTGCTATATGCTGAACACCAGGCGAATGATAGAAATCAAGGTACTCTTCGATTTGTGATTTTTTCTTACCTGCAGCAGGTTCATTGAGCGGAAATTTTATTCTCAGGTTGCCATTGGCCATCACCTTACTCATCAAAGCAGTGTACTCGGTTGAGATATCTTTATCGTCGAAGGAAACAAGTTGTGTAAATCCCATTACATCTGCATAGAATTTTGCCCAGATGTTCATTTCTCCCCATCCCACGTTGCCTACCATATGGTCAACATGTTTTAATCCGACAGGAGCGGGTTTATAATGTGGATCCCATTTTACGAAACCAGGCAGGAAAATCCCTTTGTAATTTTTCCTCTCAACAAAAAGATGGACAGTCTCTCCATATGTGTATATTCCGGAAGTGATCACCTCACCGTTGACATCTGTGAATGTCTTTGGTTCCTGGTATGGCTTCGCTCCTCTTTTAACAGTCTCTTCAAAAGATTTACGGGCATCATCAACCCAAAGTGCAATCACCTTCACACCATCGCCGTGCAGCTTGCAATGACCGGCAACGGGAGATTCAGGTAAAAGTGAGGATGTAAGCACAAAGGTGATCTTGTTCTGACGCAGGACATACGAACTGCGGTCTTTCAGTCCGGTTTCAAGTCCGGCATATGCCAATGGCTGAAAACCGAAGGCCGTCATATAATAATGTGCAGCCTGTCTGGCATTTCCCACGTAAAACTCAACATGGTCTGTACCGTTGATCGGCAGAAAATCGCCGGGGATTTGATTTGAATTCATTTTTATATTATTTAAAATATCAGATTTACAACTTTTGAATTACGATTTACGAATTACGATTTACGAATTACGATTTACGAATTACGACTAACGACTAATGACTAATGACTTACGACTAAAGACTAACGACTAACGACTAACGACTAACGACTAACGACTAACGACTAACGACTTATAACTTATGACTTATGACTTTTTACCTATTCCATCCACGAACGATAATAGTCAGTATTCTCGATAGACAATGCCTGACGTGTAATTTTCAGGGGGTGAAAAGTATCTATCATCACAGCAAGTTCCTGTGTTTCTTTGGCGCCAATACTTCTTTCCACTGCTCCGGGATGCGGTCCGTGAGGAATGCCCGTGGGATGAAGCGTGATCATTCCTTTTTTTATGTTATTGCGGCTCATAAAATCGCCGGCGACATAATAGAGAACTTCGTCGGAGTCGACATTGCTGTGATTGTAAGGTACGGGAATGCTTAGAGGGTGATAGTCGAAGAGCCGCGGCACAAAGGCACACATTACAAAGGCAGGTGTTTCGAAAGTCTGGTGAACAGGAGGAGGCTGATGAATCCTTCCTGTAATTGGTTCGAAATCGTGTATTGACAATGCGAATGGATAATGAAAGCCATCCCAGCCGATGAGGTCGAAAGGATGTGTTGCATAGTGATAGGGCCATATTGTATCGCCACGCTTGATTTTAACGAGAAAATCACCATGTTCGTCATGGGTTTCGAGATTTTGTGGTTTGCGGATGTCGCGTTCGCAGTATGGAGCATGTTCGAGAAGCTGGCCTGCCCTGTTTACATAGCGTTTCGGGAAGCGTAAGGGTGTGAACGATTCTACTATAAACAACCTGTTCTCTTCCGAATGGAATTCCAACTGATAAATGATACCCCTTGGAATCACCAGGTGATCGCCATATATGAAGGGGATGTTTCCGTACATGGTTCGCAAAACACCTTCACCCATATGAATAAAGATCATTTCATCGGCGCCGGAGTTCTTGTAAAAATAAGCGGTCATTGACTTACGTGGTGCCGCCAGACTGATATGCACGTCATCGTTAACCAGTACCGGAACACGGCTATCAAGAAAATCATCCATGGCCGGCACATCAAAGCCATTGAAACTACGGTGTTGCATATTGGGATCGATTGCCACCTCAGGCGAAACGGAGTATGGCTTATCTATCCGGCTGACCCTGGTCGGCGGGTAGCAGTGATAGACCAGTGAAAATACGTCAGAGAATCCTTCCGTAGAAACTAATTGCTCAGCATAAAGTGATCCGTCGGGTTTACGGAAAATAGTATGTCGCTTAGGTGGTACCTGACCCAAAGTATGATAATGAGGCATAAACCGGTTTTTTCTTTTGTCAAGTTAACCGGACAGTTGCAAGCTTTCCCTGCAACCACCATTTACTGACAAACAATACTTAATGTTTATTCTTTATTTATTACATTCTGCCTGTATTACGTTTTGCCATGCCCGCTCCCCCTCGGTCTCTCCAGCCAGAAGTAACTGAATGATAACAACCAGAGTGGCTGGAATGTTCTGTTTAATTTAGAATAGATAAAAATAATTTTAGTCTAAAAAACTATCTTAAATTTTACTAAGTGTTTGATTATTAAAGTATAATTTTAATCTATGCACTTCCTCTTCGTCCTCTCCCTGCTGGCAGGGAGGAGATTGTCCGGTATGTTATTTGTACTAAATTGGAAGAACTCAGTTCCCCTCCTAGTTCTCAGGCAAGGACCAGGGGCGGATACAAATTGACTGTATCAATAACTTGAACTTAACAAAATTCATTACAATTTTTTAATCCTGATCTGAAATTGACTATGACAAGGACGAAGAAAATGTCAGAATATTTTCGTTATTTCTTTATCAGCTTCCGGGTTAGCTGTTTGTGCTTGCTGAAAATTCTTGCAAAATAGAGGCCATTAGGTTCTCCGGATAAATCTATGGAATGATTTTCAATCATAACATCATGTATGATTTCATCATAAATTCTGCGTCCCATCAGGTCATAAATAATCACTGATATATCCTGAGGTTCATTGAAACTCATATCAAGATTGAAAATTCCAGTGGATGGATCCGGATAAATTGTAATGACATCATCATAAGTGAGTACGGGTACATCTAAATTATAACCTACTGTAAATTGCAGATACATCTCACGTCCGAAATCCATGTTGAAGCTCTTTAATATCACACCATTGGACTTTTTCTTAATCATCATATGCCCGGAAGTATTGGTATCATCTGGCCAATTCGTCATTCCATCGCCCTGATTATAATTTTCATCAGTTGTGTCGGTAATACCCATATCATCAATAAAATGAAACTCATAGCAGCCATTTGCAAGATTAATTGTGTCTTTATAAAGCGTGGAAGGCAACAGGTTGTTTGGTCTTTGCCATACGGTGTCCCCATTTTCATTTTTAAGGGTATATGAACCCTGGTTATATCCATACTGATTATAATGGGCATCCGTTAATAAATCAAAAATTAATGCTCCCGGAAATTGGGGAGGAACATTATAAGTGCTTTCCATACTGTTATTATTCGGGTACTGATCAGCACCTCCGTTTGGGTTGCTGACAGTGACTTTAAATTGATTTTTACTGCTCCAGTTAAAAGGTGGTAAAGAAACATCCTTTGTTTGCAGGAAAGGAAGATTACCCGTCCAATAGTATGTACTTTGAGGCCCTCCCTCGATTCCATATGTAATTGTTAAACTTGTAAGGGTAGTGCTTCCTGTATTTTTAATGGTGATTACTGGGTTGTCGCAAACCGGATTCATCCTGTTGTACATATCAGTTTTGCACGGAGATTTAATATCCCATATGGCGGCATCCAGTGTAAAGTTAGGTGAACCATAAGAAACCAACTGGGTTTCTATCGTATATACAGGCCAGAATGTACCATCCTGTGGATAAACATAAGGTTGCATTCTGTAATGAAGAATTACTGTTGAACCTGTAATATAAGGAGTCAATTCAAATTCCTTTGTAATCATTGGTTCACCCGGGCAACGGTTTGAACGGTTATATATCCATGTGCCACCCTGTGGATATAAAGGATTCATTGAACAATCATTTTTCCATACATTCCAGTTAAAACGGTTGATACCATCAACATCAAATGAATGTTGTTTACTGCAAAATTCTGCACAACCGGTAGAACCGCCATATCCATCACCCGAAACAGTTGCTCTGATTTTTGCAGTTTGAACATCAGGTAATAAACTGATAGTAATTGGCTGTAAATGATCTTCAACAGGATCAATTGTATCGCCAAATCGAAACCCGCCATACCATAAATTTTCAATTTTGATGACATCTCTGGGAGGTGTGCCTTCAATCATAATAAATTTGAGGTCAATTAATTCGTGCCTGACATGTCCTTGTTGGGGAACAACATATTTGATACTTACCGAATCAAATAAAACCGTTCTGAAATCACTAACATCATATGTCCAGGTAAAGCCATCGCTTCCCGGGTAAAGATTGATACCGAAAGGAGTTTCATACCTGCCAAGTTCCCAGCGATTAGTATCTTTATAAGCATAAATATAACCGATATAATCCCACTGACCGCAGGCAGGACTATTAGCGGGATCACATCTTATGGTAAAATTCATTAATATTTTCTCAAACCTAATGGTATCAGACGGGAAAAGATATTTTCCACCCTGGTAATAATTTTCCTGTGTCTGATGAAACCCACCCTGTGGGGGAGGATAAACATAAGTTAAAGCTCCATATTGAAGGGTATCCGTAAAATTTATGGTTTGAACTATGATTGTGTCACTTGGTCCGGCAATCACTGATTTTGAAATAAAACACATAAAAATTACAAACCCCAATATAGAAAATAATTGAGCTGAAGATTTTTTATTCATATTGTTTTCTATTATTTTTTACAAATGTATAACTATTTTCATGAACAATTGTAAACAATAATTCGAAAACGATATAATCCACTCCTTTTAATGCAGACCTGATCATTTCTACCTGTCAGGATTTTCGGCGTATGCACCAGGTCATACATCAACTGCAAAAAATAAACAAAACTCAGAAGCTTTTTAAATTTTATTAAGTTTTTGATTATTAACGTATAATACTATATGATTTTATGCATTTTTTTCTTCATACTTTTTGTAGTCACAAAAAGAACTTAGCGAAGCGATCTCATGAACCCACCATTTGATGGTGGGTGAGTAATGCAAAAAAGACTAACGTCCGCCACGGCGGATGAACTCGTTCCGTCTCGGTCTTCGGCAAGCTCAGACACCATCCTCGACTTCATCCGCCGCAGCGGAAAATAGCAATTCGTTGATATGGAATTTTTTATTTTATGCTTCGCATCCAATTTGTTATGAAAATATTTTAAAATGATTTTCCCCTTATTCATTTTATATTAATGTCACCATGAAAGCCCTGTGCGATGGACGTCCACGAACTTAGCGAAGCGGTCTCACGAACCCCGACAAGTCGGGGTGAGTAACTTTCGGTGTGGAATACAACATGCCATTTCGACAGGCTCAATAGCCGGTTACCAAAAGAAGTGGGCGTTGAGCTTGTCGAAACGTCTCGTTCGTGGTGCCCTTTTGCTTTTGGGCATGCAAAAGAAGTTGAATATAAATTATATAATAAAAAAATTAAAATTTAAAACAGTTTCTCAATTTTATGAATATTAATTATTATCTGAGTTTATCTTATCTATCAGTTTTATCAGTGTTACAATAAATTGCATTAATTATTCATAATTACTTATTTTTGCGCCATCAATTTTTAATTTCTAAAGTTAAAGGTGCAAAGAAAAGTGGTATGAATAAAATTGTCGTACTTGTCATTATTACTGGTTTCTGTAACTGCTTCAGGATATCTGCCCAGGTAAATCCTGTCTGGTCGACTTCATATACTGCTAATCTTCCTTTAAGTTATTATCAGAACGATATGGTGTCCGATGCATCCGGAAATATTTATGTAAGCGGATATTATCAGGATACCTTAAATAATTCAGGATCCATAACGCTAAAATATAATGAATCAGGTTTTCTCGAATGGGTTCAAACATTTGATTCTGTTAATTACTTTACAAGAATGGCGATCGATGATTCAAGTAATATTTATATCACCGGAAATACACGGACTGACAGCATTTTCCTCATCAAGTACAATGCATCCGGTGTATTACAGTGGAACAGATTATACGGAAATTATATTTACTGGAACTGGGCATATGATATAATTACAGATGATTCAGATTATGTATATGTGGCAGGCCTGACAGATTATGATAAATTCACTGCTCTAAAATATGACCGGAATGGAAACCTGGTATGGGCCGCCCTCGATAGTACGGCACTTGGCACTGCTATGACAAGTATTACAATTGATCAGGATTATAATATTTATTTTGCAGCAAGAGGCGGCGATACTTCATATACCTGTAATATTTATAAATACAACAGATCAGGAATCAAGCAATGGGAAAGGGTTTATAAGGGTAATTATAATCCCGGTTATGCCGCACCGGTAGATCTGCAATATGACCATAATGGATTTATTTACATGCTTGCCGCGACAACCAATGATAATAACGGACAAGGCGATTATAGTGTTGTTAAATATGATACGGCAGGAAATTATAAGTGGCAAGCTATTTACAGCGCCACCGAATATTATGATGTTCCTATGGCTATGGCACTCGATAACAAAGGCAACGTTTATGCCACGGGGAATATTCATCCCGGAAATTGTATCAATGATGCATTTGCAACCGTAAAGTTTGATTCATCCGGTATATTTCAATGGGCAGGGGAATATACCCTGGGATATTGTAACTGGGATATCCCCTACTCCATTACTGTCGATTCAGTTGGTTATATTTATGTGTCAGGCGTTAGCGCCGACAGCTCAGGACATGAAAATTTTGCCACCATAAAATATAATTCTTCTGGCAATATAATCCGGATTTTACGATTTCACAATACCAGCTTCAGTGACGATGAAGCACATTCCATCATTGTTTGCCACGATGGAAATATTTGTGTCTCCGGAACCAGCTCTGAATTAAATTCAACAGGTATTCTTACCATCAAATATGCAAACAATGACGGAATCCGGGAAATAACCGACAATCCTGAAACTGTCTCAGTTTATCCAAACCCGACTACCGGAAATTATACCATAAATTTAGGAAAATATACAGGAATTACTACTATTTCTGTTTCGGACATTACCGGTAAAATGATAGAACAAAATGAATATAAAAATGCAGAAATTATCAACCTTAATTTAGATAAGCCTAATGGCATATATATTTTAAAAGTGAATTCAGCCGAACATATAACAGTGGTCAGGCTGATCAAAGAGTGATGAGTGGAAATCCAATTTGAAAATTTGAAAATGTGTTAATTTGAAAATGAAAAACGATTTGCCCTGAAAGGACGTGATTAACAGCTTATGGCAATGCCTTGTGTGATAGGTGAAAACCCAATTATTATAAGCCCTGAAAAGGAATCAGAATGATCCCGGAAGGACGGTGCGAAGAGGTAAGTGATGAATGATGAGTAGTGAGTTGAACATTATCACATTGTCACATTATCAAATTGTCACATTATCACATTACCTCATTTTCATTTACCTTTGTCGCAGTTTTATAATTTAGTTATCAATAACCCTTTTGCACGTATACCAATGAAACCCATACCGGTAACCAATCATCATATTCATGAACTGATCCAGATGCGATGGAGTCCGCGGGCATTTACTGAAACACCAGTGGAGCAAAGTAAGATCAATTCGTTGTTTGAAGCTGCCAGGTGGTCGCCTTCCTGCGCAAATGAACAACCCTGGAGTTTCATATATGCTACACAAAATAATCAGGAGGCTTTTCATCAATTATTTGATTGCCTGGATGACCGTAACCAGTTGTGGACAAAGACAGTTCCAATGTTAATACTCACTATTGCCCATACCCGATTTGAACGTAACAACAAACCAAACCCTTACGCACTCTACGATCTTGGACAGTCAGTGATGAACATGATCGTACAGGCGACCTCCATGGAACTGCATGTTCACCAGATGGCAGGTTTTTCAAAAGAAAAAGCCAGGGAAACATTTCATATACCAGAATACTACGAACCTGTATCCATGATCGCAGTGGGATATCACGGGGACATTAACCGTCTGCATGAAGATTTTACGGATGCTGAATATAAGCCACAGGTCCGGAAAAAGATTGAATCATTTGTAAAGAAATGGGAGATTGAATGAGGAGATGAAAATCTGTTTACCTGAATCTCACCACAGTTATTCCGGCTCCTCCAAATTCCACATGTTCATCGTGGAAAGATTTTACCAGTTCCACGGTGCGCAGGTACTCTCTGACCACCTGGCGTAATACACCGTTTCCGGTTCCATGAAGTATCTTCACTTCATTCACATCAAGCATGATGGCATCGTCAATATAATCGGTGATTGCAGGGATAAGCTCTTCCACTCTCATACCCCGCACATCGATGGCAATTTTAAAATTCATCCTCTTGTTGTAAAGACTTACTCCGAGGCTGCTTGACTGGCGACCTTTTGTAAGTCGGCTGTATTCTTCACTGCTGATACGTTCCGTTTTGTCAGGGCTGATGGAAGTGATCAGGTTGCCAAAGGCCACCAGCAGGTTCTTTTCGTTCATTTCAATAATCTCACCTGCCGTATTCTCACCTTTCAGCTTAACTTTGTCTCCAATTCTAAGTGTGGCTTCCATGTTTTCTTTCAGTTTTTCATCAGAAACAGGTTTACTCTGTTTCCCGGGTATCTGCCTCCGTATCTGCTTTTCCTGCCTGGCCAGTTCTAAGGTTCTCTGATCTGCACTTTCCTCTTCCTTCCTGAATTCCGTCTTTACCTCTTCCCTGAAATCCTCCAGTTCCTTGCGCAATTGCCTTGTTTTTTCCTTCTCAGCCTGGCTGTTCCTGATCTCCTGTATAATATTTTCAATCTTTTTATTTACTCCTGCCAGCAATTCATTTGCCTGATCATTGGCTTTATGTATGATTGATTTTCTTTCCTTCTCTGATTTTTTGAGTTCTTCGCTCAGCTTAGCCACCAGCTCATCCAGCCTCTTCTCTGTGTCGTGAATCTTATCACGTTTGGTTTCCCAGTAACGTTTATCGCGTGAAGCCTGGCGCAGCAGTTTGTCAAACCTTATCTGTTCATTGCCTGCCTTTTCGGCAGCAAGTTTCAGGATACTTTCCGGCAGGCCTATGCTACGGGCAATCTCAAAAGCAAACGAACTGCCCGGCTTACCGGTTTCGAGCCTGAACAATGGCTGTAAACGGTTGTTATCGAACATCATGGCACCGTTCACAATGCCATCCTCATGTGCCGCAAACTGTTTCAGGTTGGTATAATGAGTAGTGATCACACCGTAAGTACCGGCTTTGTTGAGTTCCCCAAGTATTGCCTCAGCAATGGCGCCGCCCAGTGCGGGCTCGGTACCGGCACCAAATTCATCTATCAGAACCAGGCTGTGATTATCGGCAAACTTCAGGAAGCTCTTCATGTTAAGCAAATGAGAACTGTAAGTGCTTAGGTCATTTTCAATGCTTTGCTCATCACCAATATCTATGAAAATATGCTGGAAAATCCCTGCTTCTGTGTTTTCATCAACCGGGATCAGCAAACCGCATTGCAACATATACTGCAGCAGGCCGACCGTCTTGAGGCACACTGATTTGCCACCGGCATTTGGTCCCGATATCACGATGATACGCTGATTCTCGTTCAGTTCAATTTCCAGCGGAACAACTTTTTTATTTTCCTTTTTATGCGACAGATAAAGCAAAGGGTGAACGGCATTTTTCCACCGTATCACCTGGCTTTCGAGTATCCGTGGTTTTACCGAGTTAAGCCTCATGGCCAGGATTGCCTTGGCACGGATGAAATCGATGATACCAAGAAATTCATATGCTTTCATCAGATCATCGAGATATGGCCGGACAGTGTCTGTAAAAATGATAAGTATTTTAATGATCTCGCGCTGTTCGGAGTACTCCAGTTCCCTGATATCATTATTGATCTCAAATATTTCAGCAGGTTCAATAAAGGAAGTTTTACCTGTGGCAGATTCATCATGAATGAAGCCGTGAAGTTTTCTTTTGTTTGATGAAGGCACAGGGATCACAATACGTCCGTTACGCATGGTCAGTCCGGCATCCGGATCAACCCAGCCTTCTGATTGTGCCTGCTTTAGGACAGATGCGAGCCGTCTGCCCACCGTTTCCTGTTTCTGAAAAAGTTCCGACCTGATTGCCTGTAGTTCAGGAGAAGCCGAATCCCTGATCTTTCCCTGTTTATTCAGGATGGCATCCGTTTTATCCGTCACAAACTTATGGACTGTCACGTTTTTTGACAACCTGAACAGGACAGGAAACAATTCCTGTCTGTTTCTGAAAAATCTCAGAATATCAGCAATTGTATCGAGGGAACGTTTAAGGTCAAACAATTCGGTTGTTTCGATATAAGTTCCGGGTATCCTGATTTTGTTCAGGCAGGAAGTAATATCAAAGTAAAATGCAACCGGAAACTCATCCTGACCACGGCAAACTTTTACAAATTCATCCGTTTGCTCAAGCCTGTTGGTGATGTACTCAAATGAAGAGGAGAATGACATTGCCTCAGCATGTTTTACCCCCAGTCTGCACAGGCATTCCTCCACGATCATTGCTCGTATCCTGTCGAATCCTGTTTTTTGCTCAAAATTGGCAGGATAAATCATAAATGGTGAATGGTGAATGGTGAATAGTGAATAGTGAATGGTTAATTGTTAATAATTCAACATTATGGTTTGTTTAAGATCGGGATGAAGGCTCAGTGCCACCGGGCAGGTCCTGGTAGCCAGTTCAATGATCTTTTTCTGCATATCGGTGTAATTATTTGCAGGTAAATTCATTTCAATCACCACTTCTTTCACTTTCCGTGGCTGAGATTCCATGATCTTGGTGATCTTCACTTCAGTGCCATCAATGCTGAAACCATGCTCACGTGCAGCAATGCCAATGATAGTCAGCATACAACTCCCCAGTGAGGTGGCCAGCAGGTCGGTGGGCGAAAAGGCTTCTCCCCTTCCCTGATTATCAACCGGTGCATCTGTAATTATTTCAGCGCCTGATTTAATATGTAAAGCCCTGGTGCGTAAATCACCCAGGTAGATAGTGCTTACTGTTTCCATGATATTAAATATTTAATTATTGCTGCAAAAATACGAATTAAGTAGGCATCAGGCAATAGGCATTAGGCAATAGGCATTAGGCAGTAGGCATTAGGCAGTAGGTAGTAAGGAATAAGTGATAAGTAGTTGGAAGTTGGTAATCAAAAATCGTAATTCGTAATTTACCAATAAAGTTGTTATCTTTGCACCGCAGAAAAAATTCGGGGTGTAGCGCAGTTGGCTAGCGTACCTGCTTTGGGAGCAGGGGGTCGTCAGTTCGAGTCTGACCTCCCCGACTTGAAAGACAGCCGCTTACAGAGTAAAATCAGTAGGTGGCTTTTTTATTATACATACAAATAAACATACATTTTCAGGGGTACTCTACTGATTTCAGTCAGGAAATATGTTAATCCACCAACGATTTCGAATATTAATTGTGCATGTTATTTATCCTTTATACAACGAACTGAAAGCCCATCCTCTTTAGGATAGTTATTACAGAATACACCTGAACTATTGTTATTCATCCTGCGCATCCATGCATTGTTAATATCGTACTCAGATGATGACCACCAGTAGCCGTGGCGGCCCACTTCCTGAAATGAACCATCAGACTCACTGTGACCACCCGGAAGTGCTGAAAAACAACTACTGTTTGTTGCCTCGATGTCATTAGGACTGGACCAGTCTGTTTTCGATTTCAATTTACCTCCGGCAAGACGCAGTCCTCCCAGATAATCAGTCAATATTGTCCAATCAGCATCAGAAGGTACGTGCCAACCTTTTGGACAAAGTTTATCGGTTTTTATCGTGTACCAGTTGTACAAAGCTCCATAAGTATTTTTATTGGTAGAATCATTGTCAGACCAACAATATCCGGGTGTGCTTTTATTACTCAATGCAGTGTTTTCAGTCAACAGAGGTATTGCTATGCCATCGCTGTATTGAGTGGTTTTCAGGTTCTCTGCCATCCATACCTGAGTATCAATAGTAACGGTATGATATACATTGCCGTCAATATCGGAAACGGTATCGTTATTTGTTTTACAACTGCCTGTATTATTTTTACAACTGCTTAATAACATTCCCATTACAGCTAATGATATCCATATTTTATATATCTGTTTCATAATAATTTGGTTTCAGTTTACCACTCAGGCCTTTAGGCTGTATGCTTTT
Organism: Bacteroidia bacterium; assembly: GCA_026391255.1. Classification (GTDB taxonomy): domain Bacteria; phylum Bacteroidota; class Bacteroidia; order Bacteroidales; family JAPLDU01; genus JAPLDU01. Next base: position 60,820 of record JAPLDU010000045.1, read on the forward strand.
AGACTGTATGCAATAAGAATACATATCCATTATCAATCTGCCGCGGCGGATCAGGTAACAGGACAAATAGTCATAACAGGAATATTAATTGAATTCAATTTTCATAAAAGCATGACAGTCAATAGTATAAATAACCTGAATAGTTACGATGATTAAATTTAAGGTAAAAATACGCATAATTCATGAAGTACTTACAATTTTTGCTTACAAAGCCCATTTGTAAAAACAATCCGATTCTGAAATCTGGTATACAGAAGCATATACAACTTTCAAACATTAGAACACCGTATGAAAATCAATGAAGTGATGGAAAGGGAAATAGCATGATTACAAGTATCGCCCAATCTCAGTGTACCTGCTATATAGAAAGAAGGGACGCAAATCATTCGAAAATGTGTGAATCATGTAACTTATTCCTAAAAATATGTAATGATTTCCGGACTTACATGCCTCATATTTGTCCTGAAAATTAAAATGCATTTTTAATGGAGAAAATAGCTTAATACATTATGATCAAAGTTAATAAAGAAGGCATATTACTGACAAAAACCGGTTTGGAATTTGAAAATGAAGGTGTTCTAAATCCGGCAGTAATACGTGAAGGCGACAATGTTCATCTTTATTACCGGGCTGTACGAAGTGGTAATTATTCTAATATTGGCTATTGTTTGCTGGATGGTCCGTTAACAGTTACTAAACGGTGTGATAATCCTGTCATGGTGCCTGAATTAGCATATGAATCCCGTGGTGTTGAAGATCCCCGCATTGTAAAGATTGATGACTTGTACTATCTGACATATACAGCTTATGATGGAATTAATGCTCAGGGGGCACTGGCTGTTTCAACTGACCTGAAAAATTTTGAAAAGAAAGAGATCATTGTACCTCCCTTCAGCTATGTCGAATTTGTTTATCTTCTTGAAACAGCCGAGAGAGTCAACAGTAAATATTATCGGAATCATAAATTTTATTATCAGCAAAAAGATATTGAAATTGAAAAGAAAACATTGCTGTGGGACAAAGATGTGGTTTTTTTCCAAGGAGAATAAAAGGCAAATTATGTTTCCTGCACCGTATCAGGCCAGGTATTCAAATAGTAGCAATAAATAACCTGAATAAACTCACAAAAAAATTCTGGAAAGACTACTGCAAAAACCTGAAGAAACATATTGTGATGGATCCCTCTGAAAATAAGCATGAATCAAAATACATTGGCGGAGGATGCCCGCCAATTGAAACGGAACACGGATGGTTATTGATTTATCATGGTGTGGAAGAAAAAGATACAGGGCTTGTGTATTCTGCCTGCGCAGCTTTATTGGACATTAATGATCCCTCAATAGAAATTGCCCGTTTACCATATCCGTTGTTCTCCCCTGATAATGAATGGGAGCAAAAAGGAAATGTCAGCAATGTTGTATTCCCAACCGGAACGGCCCTGTTTGGTGATACTCTTTATATTTATTATGGTGCAGCAGATGTGCAAATTGCTTGTGCGTCCTTGAGTTTGTCGGCATTATTAGCAGAATTATTAACTTATACTTCGAAAAATGCAAAATAGAATTGTTTCCTACTAATCTGATACTGAACTTAGCAGTACTATTATATCAAATATTAAACTGAAAATATTGTAATGAAAATAAAAGAAATGAAAGATAATCCTGTACAAAACTCCACTCCCGTTTATGTTCCGGACCGGGATGTGCTGGGACAAATTAAATCCAACAGAATATCTGTCATCAAAAGGTTTAAGGAAAAATCTTTAATCGTACCTGATCTGAAAGTCACATATGCCGGCCTTGGCAAAAGAACAATTGCAAAACTCATTGATTTGGCTATTGTTATCATTCTGCTTTTAATCCTGGAGAAGATTCTCTTTAATGTCAATCACACAAATAACGGTTTAATTATTTACAGATTGCTCATTGCCATTTTTACCTGGATTTTTTATAACTGGGTATTTGATACTTCCCGTTATCAGGCTACTATCGGGAAAATGATATTAAAGTTGAAAATCATTGACCTGTATGGAAAGAGAATGAGTGTTTTAAGGTCTTTATTACGATGTATAACTACGATTATTTCAATATTACCGATAGGGCTCGGAATATGGCATATTACGACTGATCCAAAGAAACGTTCCTGGCATGATCTGATATCAGGTACTTATGTTATAATCTCGTGAAAAGCAGACCTTTGAAATCAAATTTAGAACAAGAATATGAAATAGGAATAAATATAAAAGAAATCACAAAAAACCTAAAGATGATGATGTAGAAAAATTAATAAAATCTTTGATAGGATTTTAGAGACCCTGGCAAAAAAATCATCATTGTAATTAAGAAGTTAACAATATATTAATATGAATAATCCCGTTCCCGTCACAACATTGTTTTTAGATATTGGCGGTGTTTTGCTGACCAATGCATGGGGACACGAATCGCGCAGGTTAGCTGCAGATTTTTTTCATCTGGACTATAGTGATATAGATTACAGGCATCATCTTACTCAGGTAACTTATGAAGAAGGAAAACTCACCCTTGATGAATATCTCAACCTGGTGGTGTTCTATCAAAAGCGGACTTTCACATCTGATCAATTCCGGGAGTTTATGTTCGCTCAGTCAAGTCCTCATTTAGAGATGATCGGACTTATCCGGAAACTGAAAGAACAATACCTGCTAAAAGTAGCCGTAATTAATAATGAAGGACGGGAGATGAATGAATATCGGATAAAAAAATTTCAACTGAACCAGTTTGTCGATTTTTTCATCTCCTCATGCTTTGTTCATTTTCGAAAACCCGATGCCGATATTTTTAAGTTAGCGTTGGATATTGCACAAGTCCCGGCCGGACAGGTAATATATATTGAAGATATGCAAATGTTCGCCGATGTTGCCAGTGATCTGGGGATTAGAAGCATCCGGCATAAGAATTATCTGTCAACATCCAAAGAATTAGCCTCTATGGGGCTAAAGATTAAATAAATAACAGAACTCATGATGAATACAAAAAAAGTGTCAGAAAAGAAAAGAATAAAGGAAGTAAAAAAAGGGGTCGAAGAGAATTTTATCACGAAAACAAAAAAAAATGATGTTAAGGGGAAACCATTATCTAAGGAACTTTTGCAAAAGATGAACGCTTATTGGCGCGCCGCCAATTATTTGTCTGTCGGGCAGATTTACCTGTATGACAACCCATTGTTAAAAGAACCATTGAAAATGGAACATGTGAAGCCTCTGGTGGTCGGACACTGGGGCACTACACCGGGCCAGAATTTTATTTATGTGCATTTGAACCGGGTGATCAAAAAGTATGATCTGGACATGTTTTATGTTGCCGGCCCCGGTCATGGTGGTCCTGCATTGGTAGGCAATACATACCTCGAAGGCTCCTATAGCGAGATTTATCCGAACATCAGTCAGGACGAAGTCGGTCTGAAAAAATTATTCACCCAATTCTCTTTCCCCGGAGGGATTTCCAGCCATGTTGCGCCCACAACTCCGGGATCGATTCATGAAGGCGGCGAACTGGGATATTCGCTCAGTCATGCCTTTGGAGCCGCTTTCGACAATCCTGATCTGATTGTTGCCTGTATTATTGGCGATGGTGAAGCGGAAACAGGCCCCCTGGCCACCTCATGGCAATCCAACAAATTTCTCGACCCGATCACCAATGGAGCCGTGCTGCCAATCCTGCATCTTAATGGCTACAAGATTAACAACCCGACTGTGCTGGCACGTATCGGTCACGAGGAATTGGAACAATTTATTCGTGGCTGCGGATGGACTCCCTATTTCGTGGAAGGCGATAACCCGGATAAGATGCACCAACTCATGGCCAATACAATGGAAAGGGTCATAGAGGAAATCCGGCAAATCCAAAAAAATGCACGAAAAAAAAACGATGCCACACGAGCGCGCTGGCCAATGATTGTACTGAGGTCACCCAAGGGCTGGACAGGACCGAAAGTCGTTGACGGTCTGCAGATAGAGGGTACGTCACGGGCACACCAGGTACCGCTTCTCGTAGATACAGATCATCCCGATCATCTCAAACAACTTGAAATCTGGATGAAGAGTTATAAACCGGCAGAACTGTTCGATAAGGAAGGCCGGCTCATGCCGGAATTGGCCGAATTAGCGCCGAAGGGCGATAGGAGGATGGGTGCAAATCCCCACGCAAATGGTGGTATTCTACTTCGCGACTTGCGAATGCCGGATTTTCATAAACATGCGTTAAAAGTACCTTCTCCGGGTGCTATTGACGGTCAGGACACACTCGTATTGGGTAAGTTCCTGCGCGATGTGGCCCGGCTAAATCAGGGTCAACATAATTTCCGGATATTCGGCCCCGATGAAACACAATCGAATCTGCTGGGTGCAGTGTTTGAAGTTACCAATCGTCAGTGGGATGCGCCAATAGAAAAGAACGATGAATTTCTCGAGCCTTCCGGACAAGTGCTGGACTCAATGCTCAGCGAACACCAATGTGAGGGTTGGCTTGAAGGTTATTTGCTCACAGGAAGGCATGGGCTGTTCAATAGCTATGAGGCTTTCATCCGCATCATTGATTCTATGTTCAGCCAGCATGCTAAGTGGTTGAAAGTTACCAATGAATTGCCATGGCGACGGAAAATAGCCTCCCTGAATTATTTGCTCGCTTCTCACGTCTGGCAGCAGGATCATAACGGCTTCACCCAC
>JAPLDU010000004.1 GCA_026391255.1 Bacteroidia bacterium
AAAAAGAAAAGGTGTTAATAACCAGAATAACTCTTCGAGTTATTTCCGTTTATTAACACTATTTTTACATCATCATTATCATTTAAATGAATTTCAACTAAGAAATGAAAAAAGTGGTACTAACAACGGGGAGTACTTTCGTGAGTGACTACAATCACCTTTGATCCGTCTCTTCATCACTTTGACTTACGACTATCGACTTACGACTGATGACTAATTTGCATATACAAAAATGATATACCTTTGCGGAATAAATTTTATGACATATGAAAACAGTATCATTGAAAATCGATGATTCTATATTTAGTGAGACCGAAAAGATTCTTGCTTTAATGAAAAAGTCCAGAAACAGGTACTTTAATGAGGCAATTGACTGCTACAACAGGATTCAGGAAAGAAAAATCATTGAAAAGAAATTGAGGAAAGAATCGGAATTGGTTAAAGAGGAATCTTTGTTAGTGCTTAAAGAATTTGAGGAGTTAGGTTATGCAGATTAAGCAATTCGATATATGGATAGCTGATCTGGATCCGCGGATTGGCTCAGAACCTGGTAAAATAAGACCCGTATTAATTGTCCAGACTAATCTTCTTAATAAAATCCCACATCCCTCAACAATAGTTTGTCCGATTACCACCAGCGTGAAGAAGGATGCTGAAATAATGAGAGTACATATAAAGAAAGGAACTGCAAATTTGCCTGAGAATTCTGATATTATGATGGATCAGCTTCGTGCAATTGATAACAATAGGTTAATAAAAAAAGCCGGAGATTTACCTGCCGAATTGGCTTTGATTGTTAAAAATAATCTCAGAATTATATTGGATATTAAATGAATATTCTTATTTTTGGTAAAAATAGAGCTATGAGCCACCGGGAAATTGAAAATATTATCCTCGACTACCTGAAAAACCACGATCCTCTGAGAATAGGAGTATTTGACTCATATGCAAGAAATGAACAAAATATTGATAGTGATATTGACTTATTGGTCAAATTTAAAAATGTACCTTCCCTGTTACAATTAATTAAAATTGAAAATGATTTACGTGAAAAATTAGGTATCAGGGTAGATTTAATTACTGAAGGAGCAATTAAAAACAGGAGAATCAAAGCTCAGATCAAACAGGATCTCAAAATCATTTATCATGCATAAAAATGATCTCGCTTATACCGACCACATCTTCATGATTATCTCGGCGTTGATATAGATGTCGTCTGGAAAACTATTGAACAGGATCTACCTGTTTTACAAAAAGAGCTTAATAAAATAATAAAATGAAAAAGATCATCTACATCCTGAGCTTAACACTCGTTTCTTTTTGTTCTTTTTCACAGTGGACTTGGCAAAACCCGTTGCCACAGGGGAATTCATTAATGTCAACTCAATTTATTGATGCCTTTACTGGTTATGCTGTAGGTGAATATGGAACCATCTTAAAAACCATTGATGGAGGAACAAGCTGGAGTACATTATCAAGCGGTACATCGTTTCGTTTAAATTCAGTTTACTTTCCTGATGCTAATACCGGTTATGCAGTTGGTGGCAATACTGTATTAAAAACAATAAATGGAGGAACAAACTGGACTACCTTATCGAGCGGAACTACTAATGGTCTATTATCAATATTCTTTATTGATGTAAATACTGGTTATACTGTTGGTTGCAATGGAACAATCTTAAAAACAATTGATGGAGGTACAAGCTGGTCTTCTTTATTAAGTATTTTTACTGGATCAAATGAACAATTTAACTCGGTTTTCTTTATCAATGCTAATATAGGCTACATAGTAGATGGTTGTGGAGCTATCTTAAAAACAATTGATGGTGGGTTAAATTGGACTACTTGCTTCCCAGCTGGGTTATTGCATTCAATAATATTTACTGATATCAATACTGGTTATGCCGTAGGTGATGCTGGAACAATCTTAAAAACTACCGATGCAGGATTGACATGGACATTAAACACATCTATACCTAGTGATTATTATTTAGAGTCAGTTTATTTTCCTGACGCATATACAGGTTATGCAGTAGGTTCAATTTATAATAGTCCTTTTCTTAAAGGAATCATCTTAAAAACTGTGGATGGAGGTAACAATTGGATACCAATAACTAATATAACAATTAATTCATTAAATTCAGTTTATTTTACTGATGCCAATACTGGTTTTGCAGTCGGTGAAGGAGGAACTATGATAAAGACAATAAATGGTGGCACAAACTGGACAGTATTGTCATATGGAAATATTAGAGGAAATAGTTCAATTTATTTCCCTGATTCCAATACCGGTTATGCGGTGGGAGGGCATTGCGGTTCAGGTGGAATAATATTAAAAACCATGAATGGAGGTACAAATTGGAATTTAATATCAAGTGGTATATTTAATGATCTGACTTCAGTTTATTTTACCAGTACCAACACAGGGATTATAGTAGGTGTTAATGGAACCATTTTGAAAACCACAGATGGAGGTATTAATTGGAATATAATTTCAAGTGGACTAAATTTTGATTTATCATCGGTTCACTTTCCCGATGATAATACAGGTTTTGCAGTCGGTACTAATGGAACCATTATAAAAACCATTAATGGTGGTGCAAACTGGACATCATTATCAGTTACATCTAATAAATCGTTAAAATCAGTTTATTTTACCAATATTGATACAGGTTTTGCGGTGGGTTCAGGTGGAATCATTTTGAAAACCATTGATGGTGGTAACAATTGGGATTCGTTAATTTGCGATTCAAATTATAATTTAAATTCAGTATATTTTACAAATTCTGATATAGGCTATGCTGTAGGTAGCACTAATTTTACCGGAATTATTATTAAAACTATTGATGGAGGCTCCACCTGGATTACATTATCGATTGGAACTATAAATGGTTTAGGTTCAGTTTTCTTTACCGATGCTAATACTGGTTATGCAGTTGGTGCATATGGTACCATATTAAAATCTGTAAATGGTGGTATAAGTTGGGATTCTATATCAAATATTCCGAATACTGGATTATGTTCAATTTACTTTACAGATGCTAATACAGGATATGTAGCGGGTTTTCAAGGAACTATTCTGAAAACCTCTAATGGTGGAGGAAATTTCATTGAAGAATCAGCCTCACCAAAATCCTCATATAACCTTTTTCCTAACCCTGCAACCAATAAAATCACCATTTCAAATAATCGGAAATTGCCGGAAGACGCCATGATCAGCATCTTCAATATTAATGGAGAACTGAAGTTACAAAATATCTTCCATAATCAAAACCAGGCTGAGCTTGATGTAAGCGATCTGCCAAAAGGCTTTTATGTTGTCAAAATTCAGACTAAAGAAGGGGTAGAGTGTAAGAAGCTGGTGGTTGATTAATTGGTATCAGGAATCAAGTATCAGGTATCAGGATAAGATTTGAATTATAAATGATGAACAATTGCACAATTGAACAATCGTATATCAATATCGTTTAATTAAGAATGGAACGCAGAAAATGCTGATAAATATGATTACACAGATATTCATTAACATCCGATTAATCTTAAATAATCATAACAATCTGCGTCATCAGTGTTCTATTTGATTTTTGCTAACTAAAAGACATTGAATCGAACATCTTCAAATTTTCAAATCCTCAAATTTTCAAATTTTCAATTTTCATGGATAAATTTTCGTATCTTGGTGGAAATGAGATAGAATCAGTTGAATTAATGTTTCAGCAGTTTTTATCTGATCCTTTATCGGTGGACGAAAGCTGGAGAAAATTCTTTGAAGGTTTTGAGTTTGCACGTAAAAACTATCTCACCGGGGAGTATTTTTCTGAAGCGGTTGACAAGGAATTTAAAGTTGTTAACCTGATCAATGCTTATCGCAACCGTGGTCATTTTTTCACACACACCAATCCTGTCCGCAGTCGTCGTACTTACTTTCCAACCCTCGATATTGAAAACTACGGGCTTAACCAGGATGATCTGACAACAGTGTTCCAGGCAGGCAGGGAAATCGGGATAGGTCCTGCCGATCTGCAAACGATCATTTCACATTTGCAGGATACCTATTGTCGTTCAATAGGAGTAGAATATCAATACATTCGTGAGGATGAACTTGTTAAATGGCTGCAGGAAAGAATGGAGAGAAGCAGGAATTCTGCTGAATATACTTTAGAACAAAAAAAACATATCTACCAGCACCTGGTATATGCTGCCGGTTTTGAACGTTTTATCCATAAAAAATTTACCGGCCAGAAAAGATTCTCCCTCGAGGGAACTGAAACGCTGATCCCGGCTCTCGACGCTATCATTGAAAAAGGCGCTCAGCTCGGAATCGCTGAATTTGTGATTGGAATGGCTCACCGTGGAAGGCTCAATGTATTGGCAAATATTTTGAAAAAACCGTATGAGAACATCTTCAGGGAATTCTCAGGCATTGAATATGAAGAAGGAATTGTAAATGGTGATGTCAAGTACCATCTGGGTTATAATAATACCATTACCACGGATACAGGCAACCAGGTAAACCTCAGCCTGGCGCCTAACCCTTCACATCTTGAAGCGGTGGACAGTGTGGTACAGGGCATGGCAAGGTCTTTCATTAATAATAAATACAATCACGACCTGAACAAGTGTGCGGTCATCAGTATTCACGGTGATGCTGCCATTGCCGCACAAGGGGTCGTGTATGAAGTACTGCAGATGTCGCAGCTCGAAGGTTATAAAACGGGAGGTACCATTCACATTGTCATAAATAACCAGGTTGGTTTTACTACCAATTACCTTGATGCCCGTTCCAGTATTTATTGTACGGATGTGGGTAAAACTGTGAAATCGCCGGTGTTCCATGTGAACGGCGATGATGTGGAAGCCCTGATTTACACCGTTTGCCTGGCTCTCGAATTCCGCCAGGTTTTCCATCGGGATGTGTTCATTGATATTCTGTCATATAGAAAATACGGACATAACGAGGGCGATGAACCGCGTTTCACACAGCCTCTCCTTTATAAAGCCATTGAAGCACATCCCAACCCAAGGGATATATATGCTGAAAAGCTTATCTCTCTTGGTGTACTGACAAAAGATGTTGCGCTTGAGACAGAAAAGGAATTTGACGAACATCTCAGCGAGAAATACATTCTGTCCCAGCAGATGAAGAAGGTTCCCTTCCAGCGTTTCATGTCTGATGCCTGGAAGGATTTTCATTATGCCGACGAGGATAATATCTTCAGCGTCATTGAAACCGGAGTGCCTGAAGATAGGCTGAAAGAGCTGGCTTCCGCCATTAATTTTCTTCCTCCTCAGCTTAAATTCTTCAGTAAAATTGTGAAACTTACAACCGACAGGGCAAAGATGATTGCTGAAAACCGCACTGATTGGGCGATGGCCGAGTTAATGGCTTATGCATCCCTGCTCAGGGAAGGTTTCCCTGTCAGGCTAAGCGGGCAGGACTCTGTGAGAGGAACTTTTTCGCAAAGGCATGCCGGTTATATTATTGAAGATACCGACCAGGTTTATTACCCGCTGAAAAACCTGCCGGAAAATAAAGCTGATTTCAGCATTTACAATTCTCTTCTTTCTGAATATGGTGTGCTTGGCTTTGAATATGGTTACTCCCTGGCCACGCCCGACAGCCTTACCATTTGGGAAGCCCAGTATGGAGATTTTTATAATGGTGCACAGATAATTATTGATCAGTATGTAAGTTCATCGGAAGACAAATGGGGCATCATGAACGGATTAGCGCTTTATCTTCCCCATGGCTACGAAGGCCAGGGCTCTGAGCATTCAAGCGCCAGACTGGAGCGCTTTCTCACCTTGTGTGCAAATTTCAATATGCAGATTGTAAACTGTACTACTCCTGCAAATTTTTTCCATGTCCTGCGGAGGCAGATGCACAGGCAGTACCGGATTCCTCTTGTAATATTAACACCCAAGAGCCTGCTCAGGCATCCGGCCTGCATATCGGAGTTGACTGAATTATCAAACGGTCATTTCATGGAAGTGATTGATGACCAGGATGTCAATGTTGATGAAGTAACCAGGCTGGTTTTCTGTTCAGGAAAAATTTATTATGATCTGCTTGAACGGAAACAGCAGCTTAAGGTTAAGGATATAGCGCTTGTCAGGATTGAGCAGTTGTATCCTTTTCCGAAAGAAACTGTACTCGGAATAGTGAGAAAATACAGCAAGGTATTGTTACATCTCTGGGTACAGGAAGAGCCGGAAAATATGGGAGCCTGGCACTTTATCCGCAATCAGTTGCCTGACCTGGAACTTGAACCCGTTACACGCCTGGCAAGCGGTAGTCCGGCGGTTGGGCTCTATGAACTGCATAAAATCGCCCAGGCCGAGATCATTCAGAAAGTTTTCAGGAAATGCGATTGTGAACTCCATAACAATTATTGCGGCCTCCAGTGCGTGATCGGTAAATCAAGGGAAGAAATAAGGAAACAGCACAGATACCTGTAATTCAAAAAGTTTATAAAGTTCGTAAAGTTTATAAAGTTCATAAAGTTCGTAAAGTAAAAAGTTGATGATTAAACAGATAATTTATCAAATATGATTTATGTATCACTATTGTCCGCTATGTTATATGCATGAAATCCGCAGGTATCAGTTCCCCTCCTTGCTCGCAGGGAGGGGTTAGGGGCGGGTAAAAATTGAATGTATTAATAAATTGAACTTTTTAATATTCAAAACAGTTTCTTCTAAATTTTAAATTTCGTGACTATATGTATATTTATACTTTACAAACTTTATAAACTTTTTACTTTATAAACTCAGATATAATGTTGATAAAGATTATTGTTCCCGGACCCGGTGAATCGGTCACTGAGGTGGTCATAGCCAGATGGCTGGTAAGTGATGAGGGTTTTGTTACAAAAGACCAGGAAATTGCAGAAATTGAATCGGATAAAGCCACCCTGCCATTGCTGGCGTCAGAAAGCGGGAAAATTCATTTCGTGGTCAAAGAAGGAGATACTGTCGCAGTTGGTTCAGTGGCTTGTACCATTGATACATCTGTTGCAGGTATTGATGTACCAAAGGTTGAAGTGAAGGGGGAAAAAACTGTTATTGTTGCTCCTGCAACTGAGATGAAGGTAACTGTTCAGAATATGGCTGAAAGCAAACATGGCCCTGAGAATGTGAAACTGACTCCTCTGGCTAAAAAACTGATGGACGATAATGGACTTTCTGTGGATGATATCATAAAAGGATTGCGCAGGATTTCAAAAGAAGATGTGAAACTGGTTCTTTCACAGGCAGGTCATGAGTTTCAGCAGGATGTAAAAGCTGAACCGGCACAGGAGCCTGACAGGGTAAAAATGTCGCAACTGAGGAAAAAACTGAGTGAGCGGCTGGTTGCTGCCAAAAACCAAACTGCCATGCTGACCACGTTTAATGAAGTGGATATGAGTAATGTCCTGGCACTTAGAAAAAAATACCAGGATCAGTTTGTGGCCAGGTACGGAATAAAACTTGGTCTGATGTCTTTCTTTACCAGGGCCGCGACACAGGCATTAAAGCAATTTCCCAATGTGCATACAATGCTTGATGGAGATGAGATCGTATTTCATAAGACAGTTAATATAGGAATTGCAGTGCAGACGCCCAAAGGCCTGATGGTGCCGGTTATTAACAATGCCGGTGCCATGTCTTTTGCTGAAATCGAACTTAACATTGCACGCATGGCTGATAAAGCAAGGAGCAACCGTATCAGCCTTGATGAACTGGCAGGTGGAACATTTACCATTACCAACGGTGGAGTTTTCGGCTCTTTGCTTTCGACGCCCCTGTTGAATCCTCCGCAGGCTGCAATTCTTGGAATGCATAACATCACAGAGCGTCCCGTAGCTGTGAATGGCAAAGTGGAAATCAGGCCGATGATGTTCCTGGCCCTTTCATATGATCACAGGTTGATTGATGGACGTGACTCAGTGGGATTCCTGGTAAAGGTAAAAGAATTCATTGAGAATCCTGTTAATTTAATAACAGGCGCCAACCCGGAGCTGTTACTGCTTGGGCTTATATAGTGTTTGTCCATAAAGTCAATCCGTTTGATTGAAGAATATCGATTACTCACAATAATATTTTATTATAATATTGTGTTCGTGAGATTGCTTCGCTTAGTTAACGAGTTATGATTTTAGATGTAACTGAAAATCTGAAATCTAAAATCACTGATGTCAGGAGAAAACATCTATAAACATCTTAAATCCCTCGAATGTATCAGCTTCCAAAAGATTTCGCCCCTACAGGGCTTATTGTTGTCTGGAATATTTTTCTACAAAGATTTCACCCCTGACGGGGTTTATCTGACACATCAATGTATTAATCCCGTAGGGATGGAATCTTTGTAGCAGGAAATAAATTGCGTCATTTAAGTCACGTAGTGACGACATAAAAATTTAACAGGACAATAATGATTAAAAATCGTTAACTTAGCGAAGCAATCTCACGAACACCTTAATAAATAAAATATGTTTGTGAGTAATTCTTATTCTTAAATCAGCATCATTGATTTTAAAGACAGGCTCAATTTAATGAGGATTTATGCCTGAAACTACCCCAACTCACTAATCTTCTCAAGTTTTACCAGATCAATTATCTTGATTTTTCTGCCATCTATCGCGATAAGTTTCTCATTGGCAAATGTCGATAAAGTCCTGATGGCATTGGAGGTTGTCATATTTGAAAGGTTTGCAAGATCCTCACGCGAAAGATACACTTTCAGTGTGGAATGATCTTCTTCATATCCATATGTGTCTTTCAGAAATAACAGTGATTCGGCCAGACGTCCCCTGATATGCTTTTGTGTGAGGTTAACTGTTCGTACATTGCTGAAACCAAGCTCATTGGCAAAAGTTTTAATAATACTTAGTGCAAATTCCCCATTTGACCTGATCACTGAATACAGGCTGTCACGGTCGAGTATGCATGCTGCCGATTCCTCTAATGCAACTGCAGATGCATTGTAGTTTTCCTCTGCAAACAATGCCCTGAATCCTACAAAACCGGTAGGTTTTGCCATTCTCATGATCTGTTCCCTTCCGCCGACACCTTCCTTGAATATCTTAACTTTTCCTTTTGACAGGCATAATAATCCCATGGGTTTATCACCTTCTTTATATATCAGCTCCCCCTTCTTGAAATGTGAACTTGAGTGGTTCTTCTGAAGTGTCAGTTTATCCCTGAGTGGCAAATTATAAAAGATTGATTTCTTATTATTTATGCAAAGCTCACATATTCCTTCCTGAGTATTCATATGAATTATTTTATGTTTTAAGGCAGCAAATTTAAAAATTGATTAAAAATTTACAAAATAATCATTATTTTTTTAATTAAAGATAAACAGTTTTCATGCTGAAATATTATTAATATGAATAGTTTTAAGTAGTAATACCATGGGATAAAATAATTTCATTCTAAATAAGCTTTTAATAAAATCAGTAAATAATAATTAATATTGAAATTCTAAATATCTAAGGTTTTGTTTATTAATAATATAAATTATACAAGCCTTGGTAAATTTTCTGATAATTATCAAAATATTGAATAAAGTCTGTATTCTGTATGTTAAAGAATTGATAAATCAATTATTGAATTTTTTATCTTTGTGATTATTATTAATGAATTAAATTAAGGAGAAAACATGAAAACTTTTACTTTTTTTATTTTGGGGATTTTTTCATTTTCGTTGATATCCTATGGGCAATTGGCTCATAAAACCGGGAATGATTTAAAATGCAAGCACTCAAATGTAATTACCAGCAAAACCGATCGCAGGTTGGTAAAAGATATTCTTACATTTGGTGATGTCTTATGGTCGGAAACATTAGGAGGGCCTGCTCTGCCAACAGGATGGACGGTTTACGATTCAACAGGGAACAATTACAACTGGAAATGGTCAAATGTAGGACCCACCGGGGCATGGACTCACCCTGTTCCGGGTGCTTATCCGACTCCAATTCCTGTTTTGTCATCTACAACCAGCGCCAATGGTTTTATGATGCTGCCCAGCGATTATTATAATACGCTTCCTTCAGGTGCTATGGCCGCTACCCTGGTGACCATGAATGCATGGGTTAAAACAGCAGCTATTGACTGTTCCACTTTCACTTCAGTAATGGTTACTTTTCAACAGCAATTCAGATACTGCTGTAATGAATCCACTGCCGTATTCGACCTTGGCGTAAGTACAGACGGAGTTACCTGGGTTGAACACGATGTCAGGGGAGGACAAGCGGTGAACCTGCAAACAGCTGACCCGGATACTGTGTTGGTAAATATTACCGGCGAGGCAGCAGGACATTCAACTGTATACCTGCGTTTCTGGCAAACCGGCCTTACACATTATTACTGGATGATTGACGATATTGCCCTGATTGAAGCTCCCTCTGATGATATGGAACTTAATGGATCTCATGTTGCTTCTATCGGTACTTATTCAACGGGTTTGGGTAATACCGGATATTACTCACAAGTGCCTCTCAGACAGATAATGCCAATGTCATTTGTCGGCGATACTTATAATAATGGGAATAATACCGAGCACAATGTTTCATTTAATACAAAAGTTTATAACCTGGCAGGTACACAAATGTGGACCGGTTCGGCAGTTCTGGCTTCGGTGCCTTTCAACGAATATGATACATTGATGATCGACACCCCTTATTTTATTGCAACTCCGAATCTCATTGAAACATATCATACTGCTTATTCTGTTACACAGACCGAAACAGATCAGGTACCTGCTGATAATTCTTATAAGGCTGATACAATAAGGGTTTCCTGCAATGTATTCGCCAGGGATTTATATTACAACGCCCGTATCGGACCAATGTTTTATACCGGCGGGACCGATGGTGACCTGATGGGTAATATGTTTCATACTACCAGTCTGGATACTGTGGTATCACTGCAGGTTTATATAAACAAACATACTACTGCATTAACCACCATGATTGGTTACGTGTTCAGTGTGGATGAATCAACAGGAACTAAAACACAACAGATCGCTTCTCTCGAATACACCATTCTTGCTACTGACACCAATAAATGGGTTGAGCTTACTCTGATTCCTTATAACCCTGGTGATAACATCCTGGTAGCAAACAAAGATTATATCGCAGGAGTAGAGTGTTATTATGGCACTGATACTTTATTAATAGGTGCCGATAATACCACTACGGATAATTTTAACGACAGCGAGTCACTGATCAGGCTGGGCGGTACCTGGTACAGGATTGATATCTGTCCCATGATCAGGATGAAGGATAATAAGAATTGCTCAGATAACGTGCCTGAAATTCATAAAGGTCAGGTTAAAATATATCCAAACCCGTCACGCGATATCATAAATATTGTGTCTTCGAGGAATTCAAGCATTTATGTCTTTGATATGTTGGGAAATCTTGTTTCTCATATTGATAAATCGGATGCATTCACAACCATAAACCTTTCCGGCTGTAGTTCAGGAATGTATATGGTTAAAGTGGTTTCCAGTGACCAGGTGCATACTGAAAAAATAAACTTATTGAAATAGAATAATCTGACATTTAAAAAAGGCCCCTTTACCGGGGCTTTTTTTTTGATATGACATAAATATCCGATATTTGATATTTGAATGATTTTATATTAAACCGAAATTATTTTATTACATAAATTTTGTTTAACAAGCTAAATATCACTTGATTGTATTCTATATTCGTAATTCGTACTTCGTACTTCAAAAATTAATATAAGACGGATGAAGATCATGATAAGACTGAAATTATTGATAAGCCTGATCTGTGTCATATCCATGATGGCCCGGGGCCAGTCCTTACTCAATCCTGATGCAGCCGGCAACACTGAAAAAAATGTGGAATTTTTCAACAAGTTTGATATGAAAAATCTCCTCGGTGTTGGTGACACCCTTTGGGTAGAAGATTTCAGTGAAGGCCATATTCCCGCTGACTGGGAAGTGTATGACTCGACCGGGCATAATTATTTGTGGATATGGTCTGTCGAAGGGCCGAATGGTTGTCATACCTGGCCTCCCGGCGGGCATTATCCGGAAAGGATCGCTCCGATAAATTCAACCACCGCCGCCAACGGATTCATGATGTTGCCCAGCGATTATTATAATACCCTTCCGAATGGAGATATGGATACCAATCTGACTATCATGAATTCTTACTTAAAGACTATGGCCATTGACTGTTCGGCAGATACTTCAGTAATGGTAGTGTTTCAGCAGCAATTCAGATATTGCTGCAGTGAGTCAACAGCCCGCTTCAGCCTGGGTGTTAGTAATGATGGAGTGACCTGGTACGAGCACGATCTCCGGAACCATATTGTGGCTAAGAAAACATCTGAGGATCCTGAATTTGTGAGGGTAAATATCACCAATATTGCTGCGGGTCAGTCAACGGTCTACCTTCGTTTCTGGCAATCAGGCGTCAGCCAGTACTACTGGATGATTGACGATATTGCCCTGGTGGTGGCTCCTGATAATGATCTGCAAATTTCCAGGACATATATTTCTTCTCTGGTTAATTCTGCTTCAGGTACCGGATATCATGGGTTTTATTCTAAAATACCCACCACTCAGATCATGCCGATGTTTTATGAGTGTGACGTAAAGAATATCGGGAATAAAATACAGACGGGCATTTCATTGACAATGGATGTAAAAAACCAGAATAATACACAGGTTTTTACTGATGAGGAAAACACGAACCAGATGCCTTTTGATTCACTGGCAGCTTTTGTCAGTTTTTCTTATTTTACCCCTCCGGGCGCCGGTGCATATACATCCACATTTCATGTTTCACAGGATCAGACCGACCAGGTACCTCAAAATAATACATATATTGCAAAACCCATAAATGTGACATATAATAAAATATTTGCCAGGGATGCCTCATTGACCGGCAGCACTGCCCCTTCTGAATATGCCAACAGCAGTGACGGCGATTTTATGGGACTTACTTATTTTATAACAAACCAGGAAAATGTCAGTTCGATCTCTGCATTTATCAGTGCCGGTTCTGATACTGGTGGTCTGGTATTCCCGGAACTTTACTGGAATAACAGACATTCAACCTACGATTATTTCCTTCAGATTTCTGGTCCGGGACGTAGTATTTCTCCGTCTGATATTGGAACCTGGGTCACATTTGATCTTTACCAGTTCAATCAGGTGGAAAAAGTCCTGATCCCTCATACAGAATATTGTGCCGGGTTGAAGTTCAATACCGGTAACCGGAGCATTCTTCTTGGCGCCGATGACGATTATCTGACTCATATGTTCAATTATGAATCAAGACTTCGTATTGGCGGCGCCTGGGGTTGGGTGAACCGGTTAGCTTTGGTCAGGCTGAATCTTGAAGGAGCCATATTACCGCCCGTGTTTACCACTGCGCCTGTGAAACGAATTAAATTTGGCGGCAATTATGTTTATCAGCCAAGGGTCAACGACCCCAACGGTCTTAATATTTCCATCAGCCCGGTCATCTTACCGGTAGGATTGACTCTTACTGACCATGGCGACGGGACTGCCCTGATCACAGGTTATCCGGACGGCCTTCAACTGAACGATTCGGTTATGATTACAATAGGAGCTGATAACGGTAAGGCTTCAAATATTCAGAACTATTATATCAAAGCGGTTGATATGAGCGGTGTGAGCCAATTAACAGAAAAAACCTTTATATATCCTAATCCCTCAGCCGGAAAGTTGATGATCGTAGGAGCAGCAAATTCCACAATTCTTGTTTATAATATTCTGGGTGAAAGAATAGCCAGCTTTGTAAATACCGGAACGTATACAATGATCGATCTTTCTCCCTACGGTAAAGGCAGTTATTGTATACAGGTCATTTCAGGCGGGAAGGTCGTCATGTCTGGTATTCAGATTATTTATTAATAACTGTTTTGAATTTTACCAGATAATTTTCTGCATTTTTTTCTTCTTACTTTTTGTCGTCACAAAAAGTAAGCAAAAAAGACTAACGTCCGCCACGGCGTTCGCCAAGGCGAAGAACTCGTTCCGTCTCGGTCTTCGGCAAGCTCAGACACCATCCTCGACTTCATCCGCCGCGGCGGAAAACAGCAATTCGTTGATAAGGAATTTATTTTTTTTGCTTCGCATCCATTTATTATGAAAATATATGAAAAAAATGACTTTTCCCATATTCTTTTTACATTAATTTAACCATGAAAGCCCTGTGCATTGGACGTCCACGAACGGTGCGTTTCGACAAGCTCAACGCCAGAATCAGTTAGCGAGTGGACATTGAGCCTGTCGAAATATCGTTCGTGGTGCCCTTTTGGTTACTCACCCCGACAGGTCGGGGTTCGTGAGACCGCTTCGCTGAGTTCTTTTGGGCATGCAAAAGAAGTTGAATATGAATAATATAACAGAAATATATAAAATTTAAAACATTTTCATTATATCCTTTATATTTGTGAAAACGGATTGACATGAAAACAATCATTATTGCCTTTCTGGTTTTTATAAATGTGTATGGCTGTCAGGGCCAGGTTAACCGGGATACTATCATTACAAAAGATAATGATACCCTCCACTGCTCAATATTATCAGTTTCTGATTCTGAAATCAGATGCAGGGCGATTAAAAACGGGTCAACAATTCTGTTAAAAATTGGAAGGGATGAAGTCAGATACATTTCAAATAACCCAGGAAACATTGGAACTGATGGCAATCCTGATGGTCAGATAGCCGGAAGATTCCTTTCAAATGCTGGTAGTTGGCTGGTAGTTTCTATTGTATCAGAAATTACTGGTATCTGGCTTTCCCAGGCGGTTGCAAATACCAATCAGGTTATAGCTATATTTGTTTCAGCCGGGATTATTTCGGTAATATGTGAAGTAACTGCGGCCATTTACCTGATTGACTCCGGTTACAAACTGCAGGAATATTTTACCAGGCAAAATATGGTTAAGAAATAAATATCTATACCATGATATGTGGGAAACAGATATGAACTTGTAATTATTGAGGTGGTAAGTCGTCAATCCGGAACCTAATGCCTAACGTGAACGAGCCAGAACCTAACAAGAAATCACAAATCTCAAAATACAAATAACAAATAAATATCAATCAACAAAATGACAAAT
Organism: Bacteroidia bacterium; assembly: GCA_026391255.1. Classification (GTDB taxonomy): domain Bacteria; phylum Bacteroidota; class Bacteroidia; order Bacteroidales; family JAPLDU01; genus JAPLDU01. The sequence continues at coordinate 15,118 of JAPLDU010000004.1, forward strand.
TCAAAGTAGATTGTTTCGAATTTGAAATTTTAATATTGTTTATTATTTGATTTTTGTGATTTGTATTTTGGAATTTATTGCCAAAACGCGTTAAGATTTCAGAAATAAATTACTAATGCCAAATGCCTATTAGTCTAAAAGTCTACAGCCTGCCAATTTCTTTTAATGAAGCAACTGCGTTTTTATCCAGCCGGTAATTATTTCCATGGGTTTGATATTGAATGTTTCTTCAATTTTTGAATATTCCTTTGGACTGCCGGTCTGACAGTATTGAAACAAATGATTCAATCCTTCGATCTGTTCAGCAATAAAATGTGAGTTTCCACCAGATTTCAGCGCTTCCCTGATGGCGGCAAGGTTTTCTTTGGGTGGTACCTGAAGGTCCTTTTCTCCATTCAGAGCCAGCACAGGGCATTTAACTTTCTTCAATGCCGGTACCGGATCATAGCTCAGAAAATATCTGAACCATGGTGATAACACCTCCTGAGTGGTAGTAATTATTGCTGCAGGCGTGTAGGCCTGTTCTTTCTTTTCTTCAGCGGTGAGAGAGGCAATTTGTTTTTTATATATTTCCTGGATTTTTTCTGCTGCTTTATCGTACTTGTAATTCTTTTCTGCAACCGTCCAGATTTTTTCCGAAAATTCAAGATCCTTTTTAATTTCATCCTCTTTTTCCCCATCTGCCCTGGCAATTAATTGCATCTGGAGTTTCAGTATTTCTTCTCCCTTCAGCCCGGGTCCTGCCAGCATTACGATGAATGCAACATCCTTATCATCTGCAGCAATCATGGGTGCAATGATCCCGCCTTCGCTATGACCGATTAATCCTATATCTTTACTGTCAATGGCTTTATGATTCCTGAGGAATTTAAGGGCAGCCATAACATCTGTCGCAAAGTCGGCAGTGGTTCCCTCTGAAAATTTACCGGTCGATTCACCGGTTCCGCGATCATCATAACGCAGAACAGCGATCCCGTTTCTGGTCAGATGATCCGCCAGTACGAGGAAAGGTTTATGTCCCATGATTGATTCATCCCTGTCCTGCGGGCCTGAACCGGTGATCAGTACTACTGCAGGGGAGGTAATTGCATTTTGCGGTAAAGTTAATGTGCCGGCCAGCCTTACTCCTGCTTTTTCATTTTCAAAATATACATTTTCAACTTTGTAGGGAAATGGTGGAACAGGTTCCTGCGGCCTTTTGACCACCGGAATACTTTTAGTCCTGGTCAGGCTGAGAGGCAAACTGTTTCCGGCCTGTGTCCATGTGCCTGTGATAACACTGTCTTTCAGGATACCTTTATAAGAGGCATAAATCTTTTTCGACTTCACAATGACCGAATCCCCTTTTACCCGGGCCTCAGATGTTTTGATCCCTTTTGCTCCCTGGTCGGGACTGTCGAATGTCACAATAAATGAGTCTTTTTCATTCTTTGTCACATTCATAACCAAACGGAGTTCTGTTGACTGCACCTGTAATGATCCAAGCCATATTCCTTCTATCTTCTTCAGGTCCTGTGAACTGGCATGACCAATGGTAAACAGGCATAAAGCTAATAGAAAAATTTTTAAATTATTCATATTAAATAAGATATATTTAAACATGAAAGCCAAATCATTTTTGATGAATATTCCGGATAAATTAAAAAATCTGTCATCCAGGATATTACAAATAAATGATTCTGTTTTATCTGACGGATGTAAAGATACATTTTTTTAAAATGTATATCTAATTAGGGTCTGTCTATTATTCAATACTGCCTATCCCCCTTAAAAAGGTTGATGATAATTTATAATATTTGTATCTTTTTTTACCACATAGACACAGTAGATAAATAGGAAGACACATAGTTTTTTATCCGGAATTATCACTGCAAATAAAGGTCAAGTCTATGTGAAGCCTATGTTTCTATGATACTACTATATAACTAATTGCAATATATTATGTATAAGCTAATTAAAAATATCTTTGCGTCCTGGCGTCCTGGCGTGAAATTAAACTCACGCAATGTCGCAATGACGCAAAGAAGTTATCATTTTTGAAGTTCCTGCTTCTTGTTGTAGGCGGAGACTATGTGGTATAATATGAGGATAATAAAAGTTTATATTCTCAAATTTATTAGTGATAATATTAACTAAATATTTTACTTGCTCATAGGAGATAAGCAGTTATTCAGAAACTGTTTTGAATTTTAATTATTTTTGTTATATTATTCATATTCAACTTCTTTTGCATGCCCAAAAGAAGCAAAAGGGCACCACGAACGAGAATACAAC